>NZ_MUBA01000466.1 GCF_002154575.1 Streptomyces bobili | reverse complement strand
CCGTGCCCGCCGTCGACGGCGCCCCGAACGTGCTGCCCGTCGACAGCGAGCAGGGCAGCGCCAACCACTGGCACACCGACGTCACCTTCGTCCTCAACCCACCGCAGGCCAGCACCCTGCGCAGCCTCACCCTCCCGCCGTACGGCGGCGAGACGCTGATCGCCAGTTCGGCGGCGGCCTACCGGCAGCTCCCGGAGCCACTGCGGCGGCTCGCGGACGGACTGTGGGCGGAGCACACCAACGACTACGACTACGCGGTGCCCGCCGAGGACATCGACGAGGAACGGGCCGCCCAGCGCGCCCGGTTCACGTCCATCAAGTACCGCACCGCGCACCCGGTGGTCCGGGTGCACCCGCTGACCGGTGAGCGCGGGCTGTTCATCGGCGGGTTCGCGCAGCGGATCGTCGGGCTGTCGGTGGGCGAGTCCCGCACGATCCTGGACCTGCTCCAGTCCTATGTCACCCGGCCGGAGAACATCCTGCGGCACCGCTGGTCGCCGAACCAGCTCGTCCTGTTCGACAACCGCATCACCCAGCACTACGCCGTCGACAACTACGACCGCCGGCCGCGTCGGCTGCACCGGGTGACCGTGGCAGGTGACGTCCCGGTGGGCATCGACGGCCAGGAGAGCCGGACGGTGGAGGGCGACGCCGCGCACTACACCTCCGTAGCGGCATAGGCACAGCGCGTACCGGATGCGTCCGGATAGTGGGCAGCCCGTTCGCGTGAGCGGACGGGCTGCCCAGACTGTGGGCGTTTTTGCCCTCTCACGCATTGGACGAGCCGCGCCCATGCCCAGCACCACGGTCGGGACTCCCCCGGAGTCCGACGACGTCTCCCTCTCGCACGGCCTCAAGCAGCGCCATCTGTCGATGATCGCCCTCGGCGGCGTCATCGGCGCCGGCCTCTTCATCGGTTCCGGGGCGGGCATCGCCGCCGCCGGTCCCTCGATCGTCCTCGCCTACGCCCTGTCCGGCCTCCTCGTGATGCTGGTGATGCGGATGCTGGGCGAGATGTCGGCCGCGTATCCCTCGTCCGGCTCCTTCTCGGCGCACGCCGAGCGGGCGATCGGCCCCTGGGCGGGCTTCACGGCGGGCTGGTCCTTCTGGGTCCTGCTGTGCACGGCCGTCGGCCTGGAGGGCATCGGCGCGGCGAAGATCGTCACCGGCTGGCTGCCGGGCACTCCCGAGTGGGCGTGGGTGGCGCTGTTCATGGTGGTGTTCTGCGCGGCGAACCTGGCCGCCGTGAAGAACTTCGGCGAGTTCGAGTTCTGGTTCGCGGCGCTGAAGGTCGGCGCGATCAGCCTGTTCCTGGTGCTGGGCGTGCTGGCGATCGCCGGCGTCCTCCCCGGCACCGACTCCCCCGGCACCTCTCATCTGACGGAGTTCCTGCCCCACGGCGGCGAGGGCCTGGTCATCGGCCTGCTGGCCTCGGTGTTCGCGTACGGCGGCCTGGAGACCGTCACGATCGCGGCGGCCGAGTCGGAGGACCCGGTGAGGGGTGTGGCGAGCGCGGTCCGTACGGCGATGTGGCGCATCGCGCTGTTCTACATCGGCTCGATGGCGGTCATCGTCACCCTCGTCCCGTGGGACTCGAAGGCGGTCGTGGAGAAGGGTCCCTACGTCGCCGCCCTCGACCGGCTGGGCATCCCGGGCGCCGGTCAGCTCATGAACGTCGTCGTGCTGGTCGCGCTGCTGAGCGCGATGAACGCCAACATCTACGGCTCCTCGCGGATCGCCTATTCGCTGGTGGAGCGCGGACAGGGGCCGAAGGTGCTGGGCCGGGTGTCGGGCGGGGTGCCGCGCACGGCCGTCCTGGTGTCGTGCGTGTTCGGCTTCGGCTGTGTGCTGCTCAGCTACTGGCGCCCCGACGACGTCTTCGCCTGGCTGCTGAACATGATCGGCGCGGTGATCCTGGTCGTGTGGATCTTCATCGCGGTGTCGCAGCTGCGGCTGCGCCGGCGGCTGGAGCGTGAAGCTTCGCGGCAGTTGGTCGTGCGCATGTGGGCCTTCCCGGTGCTGACGTGGGTGGCGCTGGCCGGCATGGCGGCGATCTTCGTCCTGATGGCGCGGGAGCCCGGCACCCGGGTGCAGTTGTACTCGACGGGGGCGATGACGGCGGCCCTGGCGCTGGGCGGATACGCCTGGCAGCGGACACGCGCCAAGCTCTGAGACGGTTGTCAGACGCGAGGCCCCCACGTGAGCGTTCCGGTGCGGGGCCTCTTCACGTCCGGTGTGCGACGCCTCATCCCCCCTGCATCACCACATCAGTGATCTTGACCGACACCTTTTTGCTCGCCGACGCCGTACTGATCGACGTCGGCGTGTAGTTCAAGGTCGTCTCGGCCGACAGTTCAGCCGTCTCAATGACCGGCCCGGACTCGTCGCCACGGATCTCGTAGGTGATCGAGTACACCGCGTCCGGATCGACCCCGTTCCACTCGCCCGCATAGGACAAAATCGGCTCGACCGTCACGTTGCAGCCCGCCGACCCGAAACACTGCCGCTCAGTCGTGCGCAACGTCATCGCGAAGTCGGCGGGGGTGAGGGCGGCGTACGTCGGTGCTGGCTCCGGCTCTGATTCCTCTACGGCATCGACGGTGCCGTCCGAACCATAGAGGCTCGGCTTGGCGGCGGCCGGCTTGGTGTCGTCGCCGGTGGACTGCACGACGACGCCGGTGCTGATGATCGCGGCGATGACGGCGGCAGCCGACCCGACGATGATCGCGTTGGTGCGGGGCCTTCTCGGAGGGGTGGGCGGTACGGGCGGGAGCGGCGGGAAAGCGGGCGGTGGCGTAGTGCTCATGGTCCCCCCGAGGACGTGTGTGGCGGAGATCCGCATCATCCGCCGCATGGGGTTCCTGGGTGGGACGTGTGTCCGGGTTGTGACCCTGTTCGGGTGATCGCCGGTTTTCTGTCGACGCTCCGGTCTCCGTCGCCGTGACGGAGACTGGGCCTCCGTGGTGGAGCAGACCATGCACGTGTGGGCGGCATCCCCGCAACTGACTGCCTCTGTGAGGTGCCAAACGCGCTGGTCACCGCCAGGGGTCCGAACCATTGCGGACCCTCAGCCAGACGCCGAGCCCCGTCAGGCGCTCGCGCGCACGATCAGCGTGCCGATGTGCCCAGCCTTCGGAGCGCCCACCACGGTCGCCTCCGCCACGGCGAACCCAGCCCGCAGCAGATGCCGCTCCCACACCGCCGGCTTGTAGCTGTAGCGGTAGGTGAACATCGCCTTCCCCGCGAAGCCGCCCTTGTACATCCCCTGCGGCCCGTAGGCGCCGGGGATCGCGGGCGGCTGGGAGAACACGAACACGCCACCCGGAACCAGGTGCTCACGCACGAGAGGGAAAAGCCGGGACGGGTCGGTGAACCAGACCGCACCGAAGATCGAGTACACGGCGTCGTACCGGCCCTCGTCGGCGGCGAGCCAGTCGAGGATTTCCCCCTGCTCGATGCGCACACCGAGCGGCGCCCACTTCTCGCCGGCGAGCTGCACCACGCGCGGCGACAGGTCGACACCCGTCGCCTCCACGCCGTTGTGCGCCAGGTGGGCGAGAGCCCGGCCCGTGCCGCATCCGACCTCCAAGGCGGTCTCCGGGCTGCCGAGCAGCTCGGGCCCAGGCCCGTGGCCGGCGTACTGGGTCCAGCAGAAGGACGGCTCGGCGTCGTCCTCGAACGCCGACTCGGCGAACGCATCCCACAGTTCGGTCTCGGCGGCGATGTCGTGCGGTACGGGCACAGCTGTTCCTTCGGTCGTCGATGCGGGAGCCCCCGCCGTCGGGGAGCCGTGAGGGCGGGGGCGACTGTAGCGGGGTCAGTGGCTGTCGGGGACCTTGTCGTCGCACGGGGAGCAGTTGGCGCCGTCGATGGCCCACAGCTCCTCGTCGACCGCCCATCCCTGCGACCGGAGGAAGTCGCCGGTACGCAGGCACAGGCCGTCGCTGCGGCGCTGGATGAACGGGGCGTGGTGCTTGAACCGACCGCCGTTGTACAGGCGGCAGATGCCCCACCAGACGGGCGTGTCCAGGATGAGCTGATGCACGCCGACGTCGACGAGCTTGCCGACACCGAGGTGTACGTCGGGGTTCTCGATGGAGCCCATGACGTACATGACGGCGTTGCCGAGGATCCGTTCGGCCATGTCGCGGACCATGGTGTGGTCGCGCAGGAGCAGGGTGACCTCGCGGTCCCACAGGCTCATGCCGGAGTCGAAGATGTTGGCGGTGAGTTCGGTGATGTGCGGAGCGACCGCGTTGAGGAGTTCCTGCGGGTCGCGGGTCCGGGTTGCAGCGGGCTGTTCTAACGCGACGGTCACGTCTTCCTCCTGTTGCCGAGGGGTGCCCCGGTCGGGGCTTGGGCCCGCCTGTCCCTGGGATGCGGGGAGGGCGGGAGATCGGGTGGCCTACCGGCACTCCAGGGCGAGCGGGTACAGGGCTTTGTTGTCGGGGCAGTAGTCGCGGTGCGTACAGCGGGCGCACACCGTGATGTGGATGCCGTAGACGCGCTTGGCCTCACGGCGGAGGCAGGGGAGGCAGCTGCGCGGCTTCCAACGCACCAGCTCTCCTTTGACCACGCTGAGCCTCGCGCTCAGGGCGTCTGTGGCAGCCCCGCCGCACCACACGCAGCGCGTCCCGGCCAGGCGCTCGGCCGGGAGGCCTGCTGCCTTCGGCGTGGGGAGCAGCTCCGCCGCCCTCACGAAGCCGGGGTGCACGGCTGGTCCGCGACGAGGGGGAGGTCGTACGCCTCGCGGCAGGAGTAGCAGGCGAAGAGGCGGGCGCCGCTGCTGTCACGGACGAGACGGGCGGAGTTGGAGTACGCCTCGTGCCACGCACAGAACGCGATGCCCGCCCTCTGGGTGATGTTGGAAGGTTCCTCGGTTTGCGCAGGCTTCACCTGTCGACTCCAAACCAGTCGGCCACTCCCGGGACCGTTCACGCGGTCGCCGGGGTTCAACGTGTCCGGTCAGGATCTTGTGACTCACGGTGTCAGCTCCATACCGCACCGGTAATCTCACCGTGGGATGGAATTCCATCCCGTCATGGATACCGGGGGCCGTACCATGCCGACCGCACTCGAACCGATCGAGCTACCGGGCTGGGCATGGGAGCGCGCCGAGGTACGCCTTGCTCTGCGAGCGCGGGACATGGGCGCCGTGTTCCGCTACGTCCAGCAGTACGCCGGCGCAAGCCAGTCCCGCATCGCCACGGCGACCGGCATGACCCAGGCCCGCGTCAACGAGATCATCAACGGCCGCCGCGAAGTGTCCCAACTCGACGTGTACGAGCGGATCGCAGACGGCATCCACATGCCGGACGACGCCCGCCACCTGCTCGGCCTCGCAGCCAGCCGCGAGAAGCGCATCGGCGGCGCAGCGTTCGACCTCGCCGCGTTCCCTGAGGTGGTCCGCGTCTACGCTGCGCAGAACTCCGCGGCCGCGGAGATCCGGCAGCAGGCCCGCACGGCGGAGGAGCTGGACGTCCTGGCGGTACGCGGCCTTGGGCTGATCGGGTTGAACGACAGCCTCCTGCGCGCCTGCCTGCCGCGCGACCAGGGCGGCAAGGGGCTCCGGATCCGGGTCGCACTCCTCGACCCCGACAGCGGCGCCCTGGCCCGCCGCGCGGCCGAGATCGGGGAATCCGCCGAGTCCCTCGCCAGCGGAGTACGGCTGGCGGAGGCGCGTCTACGGGAGTTGGCCGGCACAGGT
Source organism: Streptomyces bobili (assembly GCF_002154575.1). Classification (GTDB taxonomy): domain Bacteria; phylum Actinomycetota; class Actinomycetes; order Streptomycetales; family Streptomycetaceae; genus Streptomyces; species Streptomyces bobili. The sequence continues at coordinate 4,828 of NZ_MUBA01000466.1, read as the reverse complement.
GACATCGGCGTGTGGAGATATCAGATGCTGCCCACTTGGCGCGTCATCCGTACGGACGGAACGATGTTTGTCGGCGCCTTCGATGCCGGGTGGGAGGGCCACGAGTCGGCGATGTACAAGGTCATGGCGACCCCGCACGGCCCGCTGTTCCGCGGGTTCCGGCGGATGTTCGAGGCGGTCATCGACGGAGCGAGGCGCACCGTCTGACGATGAGGGGAGCGGACGTGATCGAGGCCGAGTTGAAGGCCCGGGTCCATGCGCCGGAAGCTGTGACGCGGTTGCTCGACGAGCGGGCGTCGGCCCGGATAGAGGTGTACCGGGATACGTACTACGACCGGCCGGACGGAGGCTTGGAGAAGGCTGACGAGGAGCTGCGCGTCCGGACGGTGCACAGCACGGACAGCACACGGACCGTCCTCACCTTCAAGAGCGCTGCGGTCGACGAGGACTCCGGGTCCAAGCCCGAACACGAGACGGTCGTCGCCGACGCGGACGCAGCGCACGCAATCCTCCGTGGCCTCGGCCATGTCGAGGTCATCGCATTCGAGAAGCGGTGCCGCAACTACGAGTTCGAGGCGCGCGGCCGTCGGCTGCTCGCCACGCTGGTGCGGGTCCCGGAGTTGGACGGGACGTTCCTGGAGGTGGAGACGCTCGTCGACGAGGACGAGGTGGCCGCGGCCCTGGACGATATCCGGACGGTGCTCGCCGACCTGGGGATCGGGTCGGAGGATCTGACGCGGGAGACGTACACGGGCGCCGTGGCCGCGCAGCGCGGCTGACGACGGGCATGCGGAAGGCCCTCACCGTGCCTTGCAGGCGACACGTGGGGGCACTTCTGTTTGGCCAGGGCTTGCTACCTGACTGAGCCCTGCTTGCCCACCACCGCCTTATTGTTGCTAGCCTGCACTTGCAACCTCTTTGCAATAAGGTTCGGAGGGGAACCCCGCCATGCCCGTCTACACGCTTCCTGAACTGCCGTACGACTACTCCGCGCTCGCCCCCGTGATCAGCCCCGAGATCATCGAGCTGCACCACGACAAGCACCACGCCGCCTATGTGAAGGGCGCCAACGACACGCTGGAGCAGCTCGCGGAGGCGCGGGAGAAGGAGCTGTGGGGTGCGGTCAACGGGCTGGAGAAGAGCCTGGCCTTCCACCTCTCCGGGCACATCCTGCACTCGGTCTACTGGCGGAACATGAGCGGCGACGGCGGCGGCGAACCCCTCGCGGCCGACGGCGTGGGCGAGCTGGCGGACGCCATCACCGAGTCCTTCGGCTCCTTCGCCGGGTTCAAGGCCCAGCTGACCAAGGCCTCCGCGACCACCCAGGGCTCCGGCTGGGGCGTCCTCGCCCACGAGCCGCTCAGCGGCCGGCTGATCGTCGAGCAGGTCTACGACCACCAGGGCAACGTCGGCCAGGGTTCCGTGCCGATCCTCGTCTTCGACGCCTGGGAGCACGCCTTCTACCTCCAGTACCGCAACCAGAAGGTCGACTTCATCGACGCCATGTGGCAGGTCGTCGACTGGCAGGACGTACAGCGCCGTTACCTGGCCGCGAAGTCCCGCGCCGACGTGCTGCTGCTCGCGCCGTAGGGCGCCGCCCCACGTCCCGCCTCGTGATCGTCTTCTCACCCTTCACGGCGGCGGGCGGAAAGAAGGAGACCCCCGCGAGGACCTGACTCGCGGGGGTTTTCCCCCTCCCCCGCGTCAACCGATCGGTGGACGGCAGGTTCCACCGGTCACCTCTGCCGGCCGACCGCCCCCGCCGACCAGGCTTTGGGGCATGAACTCACTCACTGTGCGCACGGCACGGAGCAGTGCCCGGCACCCCTGGCGGGCGATCCTCGGCTGGCTGCTGTTCGTGGCCCTGTGCCTGGGCGTCGGCAGCGCCGTCGGCACGAACAGCGCCCGGACCGCCGACTACCGGGTCGGCGAGGCCGGCCGCGCCGAGGCCCTGGCCGCCGAGGGCCTGCTGGAGCGCAGATCCACCGAGCAGGTGTTGATCTCGGCCCGGTCGGGCGCCCTGGACGAGCGGGCCTCGGCGGCGGCCGTACGGGACCTCACCACCCGCATGGAACGGCTTCCGGACGTGGCGGACGTCGCCGCGCCCGTCCGTTCCGCCGACGGCCGGACCTTGCTGGTCGAGGTCGCGCTGAAGGGCGAGGAACGGGACGCCAAGGACAAGGTCGACGCGCTGACCGCACAGACGGCCGCCGTTCAGAAACTCCATCCCGGGCTGCTCCTGGAGGAGACCGGAAGTCCCTCCATCAGCAAGGGGGTCGACGCCCAGCGGAGCGCCGACCTGGCCCTCTCCGAGAAGATCACGCTGCCGGTCACCCTGCTCACCCTGCTGGTCGTCTTCGGCTCGCTCACCATGGCCGCCGTACCCCTGCTGCTGGCGCTGTCCTCGATCTCGGCGGCCGTCGGCCTGTCGATGGTGGCCTCGCACCTCTCCCCCGACGCGGGCGTCGGCACCAACGTCATCCTGATGATCGGCCTCGCCGTCGGCGTCGACTACACGCTGTTCTACCTGAAGCGGGAGCGCGAGGAGCGGGCCCGCGGCGGGGGCCGGCTGAGCGCCGAGGCGCTGGTGGAGCTGGCGGCCGCCACCTCGGGCCGGGCCGTCGTGGTCTCCGGGCTCGCGGTCGTCGCCTCCACCGCCACCCTCTACCTGGCGTCGGACGTCATCTTCTCCTCGCTCGCCACCGGTACCGTCGTGGTCGTCCTGGTCGCCGTGGCCAGCTCCCTGACCGCGCTGCCCGCGCTGCTGACCGTGCTGGGCCGGCGCGCCGAGCGCCGAGCGGAGCGGCGGGCCGCCCGCGGAAAGCCGGCCCGGCGCACCCGTGCCACCGGCGGCGGCCTCTGGACGGCACTGCTGCGCCCCGCCGCCCGGCATCCGCTGGCCACCCTGTGCGTGTCCGTTCTCGCCCTGCTCGCGCTCGTCGTCCCGCTGGCCGGGCTGCACATCACGGAGATGAGCCGCGACACGCACTCCCGTGACATCCCCGCGATGCGGGTCTACGACCGGCTCAACGACACGTTCCCCGAGCGGCGCGTCGCCCACCAGGTGGTGGTCCGCGCGGACGCCTCCCGTGCCGCCCAGGTCACCGGCGCCCTGCGCGAGCTGGCCCAACGAGCCGACGCCGACCCGCTGTTCACCGGCATGTCCCGGCTGCGCACCTCGGCCGACCACCGCACGAGCACCCTCGAACTGAACGTGCCGCACCTCGGCAACTCCGACGAGGCCTACGCCTCCCTCGACCACCTGCGGGACACCTACCTGCCCGCCACGGTCGGCCGGATCCCCGGCGCCGAGTACGGCGTCAGCGGCGACGTGGCCCGCTACGCCGACTATCCGGCCCACCAGAACGGCAAACTCCCGCTGGTACTGGGGGCGTTGCTCCTGGTTACGTTCCTGATGACGCTCTACGCGTTCCGCTCGGTCGTCCTCGGCCTGATCGGTGTCGTACTGAACCTGCTGTCGGCGGCGGCCGCGCTCGGCCTGCTCGTCCTCGTCTTCCAGGGGACGTGGGCGCAGGGCCTTCTCGACTTCACCTCCACCGGGTCGATCGGCTCGCGCGTCCCGCTGTTCCTGTTCGTGATCCTGTTCGGCCTGTCCATGGACTACCAGGTGTTCGTGGTCAGCCGGATCCGCGAGGCCGTCCTCGACGGCACCCCGACCCGGCAGGCGGTGCTCGACGGGATCCGCAGCTCGGCGAGCGTGGTGACCAGCGCGGCGGTCGTGATGACCACGGTGTTCGTGAGCTTCGTCTTCCTGCACATCATCGAGATGAAGCAGATCGGCTTCGTCCTCGCCGCGGCCGTCCTGTTGGACGCCTTCGTCGTACGGATCCTGGTGCTGCCGTCGGCGATGCTGCTGCTCGGCGAGCGCACCTGGTGGCCGGTACGGCCCGCGGCACCGGCCCCGCGGGACCGAACGGCTCCGGAGCGGGCGGCGGTCGACGTACGTTGACCGGTATGACCGCACTGACCGGCCCCTCCGCCGACACCTTCTGGGCCACGTCCCTACGCCGCTGGAACACGGTGTGCTGGGTGCTGTTCGCCGCGATGGCCTTCGGGATCGCCGCGATGGGCCGGCCCGGCGGGGGGATGTACGGGGCGCTCGGCCTGCTGGGCTGTGTGGTGCTCGGTTACGCGCTCCTCGACCGCTTCCCCGGCAACCGGATCGTCCGCCCGCACGGCTACCTCGCCGTGCTGGCGCTCGCGCTGGGCGGGCTGGCGTATCTGCGCACCAGCTACGCGGCGCTGTTCATGGTGACGCTGCCGCACTACTGGATGTTCGGGCGGACCCCGAGGGTCTCCATGGGGTTCCTCGGGCTCGCCACCTTCACGACCCTGCTGGGCAGTTGGCTCCAGCTGGGCTGGACGGCGGAGTTCCTCGGCGAGACGGCCGTGTCCACGCTGATCGTCGTCGCGGTCGGGGTGCTGATCGGCCTGTGGGCGCACTCGGTGGTCGAGCAGAGTACCGAACGGGCCCGGCTGATCGACGAGTTGGAGCGGGCCCAGGCCCAGCTGTCGGCGGCGCACCAGAGGCAGGGCGCGGCCGACGAACGGGAGCGGCTGGCGCGGGAGATCCACGACACCCTCGCGCAGGGCTTCGCCTCCATCGTGGTCCTCGCGGAGGCGGCGCGGGCGGGCCTGTCGGCCGATCCGGGGCGCAGCGCCCAGCAGTTGCGGTCGATCGAGTCGACGGCCCGCGAGAACCTCGCGGAGGCGCGGGAACTGGTGGGCTCGGGCGGGAGTCCGGGGCGGTACGCTGCGCCGGGTGCTGGACCGGTTCGCCGAGGACACCGGGCTCACCGTGGACGCC
>NZ_MUBA01000465.1:620-1052 GCF_002154575.1 Streptomyces bobili | reverse complement strand
GTGTACACGTCCATGAGCCGGGCGGCGCTGCGGGTGATGTCGTAGTGACGGGCGGCCTCGGCCGCGCCGCGGGGGCCGGGGGTGGTGGCGCGGGTCCCGGCGAGTGCCCGGACGAACGCCTCGGGGCCGCCGCCGACGCGGTGGGCGGCGGGCGCGGTGTGCGCGGGGAGGTCCTCGATCGCCGGGCAGGACGCGTAGAGCACAGGCAGTCCCGAGGCCAGGGCCTCGACGGCGGCCAGGCCGAACGCCTCCTCGGGGGAGGGGGAGGCGAACACGTCCATCGCGCAGGTGAGGGAGGGCAGGTCGGGGCCGGGGCCGCCGTCCGGGAAGCAGGGGCGCTCGCCGGTGAACAGGACGCGGTCGGTGACCCCGGCCTCGCGGGCGGTGCGGCGCAGCGCGCTCTCCTCGGGGCCGCCGCCCACCAGCAGCAGG
>NZ_MUBA01000465.1:0-565 GCF_002154575.1 Streptomyces bobili | reverse complement strand
CGGCCAGGTACAGGGCGCGCACGCCCGGTGTGAGCGGGCGGCCCTCCATCTGCGAGTCGCCCAGGGAGTGTTCGGTGGCGACGACGGCGCGCACCCCGGCGAGACGCGCGGCGAGGCGCCCGTAGAGGCAGGCGCGGTAGAGGTGGGTGTGGACGAGGTCGTAGCCGCCGGAGCGGATGAGGCGGACCAGGCGGGGCAGGGCGCCCAGGTCGCGGTTGCCGGCCATGCCGAGGTGGACGACGCGCACTCCGTCCGCGGTCAGCCCGTCGGCCACCGACCCCGGGTTGGTGAGCGTCACGACGTCGCAGTCGGCGGGCAGGTGCCGCAGCAGGAGCCGCAGTTGCTGCTCGGCACCGCCGACGCCGAGGCCCGTGATGATGTGCAGCGCCCTCATCGCAGGCCTGCCACGGGACGGCGGCGCAGCCGGTGCAGCCGGTGTTTGAGGTACAGCCGGGCGGCGGTGTCGTTCTGCCCGATGTGGATGCGGGGCAGGGCGTGCGGGCCGGTGAGCGGGCCGGGGTCGATCGCGCAGGCGTACGCGTATCCGGCGTCCCGTACGGCGTCC
>NZ_MUBA01000464.1 GCF_002154575.1 Streptomyces bobili | reverse complement strand
CCTCGGCGCCGAGGTCCGCTGGGCCTCCTGCAACATCTTCTCCACCCAGGACCACGCGGCCGCCGCCATCGCCGTCGGCCCGAACGGCACGCCCGACAACCCGCAGGGCATCCCCGTCTTCGCCTGGAAGGGCGAGACGCTGGAGGAGTACTGGTGGTGCACGGAGCAGGCACTGACCTGGCCGAACAGCCCCACCGGCGGCCCGAACATGATCCTGGACGACGGCGGCGACGCCACCATGCTCGTCCACAAGGGCGTCGAGTACGAGAAGGACGGCAAGGTCCCCTCCGTCGACACCGCCGAGAACGACGAGCACCGCGTCGTCCTCGAACTCCTCAACCGCACCATCACCGACGGCTCGCAGAAGTGGACCCAGCTGGCGTCCGAGATCCGCGGCGTCACCGAGGAGACCACCACCGGCGTCCACCGCCTGTACGAGATGCAGCGCGACGGCGTCCTCCTCTTCCCCGCGATCAACGTCAACGACGCCGTCACCAAGTCGAAGTTCGACAACAAGTACGGCTGCCGCCACTCCCTGATCGACGGCATCAACCGCGCCACCGACGTCCTCATCGGCGGCAAGACCGCGGTCGTCTGCGGCTACGGCGACGTCGGCAAGGGCTGCGCCGAGTCCCTGCGCGGCCAGGGCGCCCGCGTCATCATCACCGAGATCGACCCCATCTGCGCCCTCCAGGCGGCGATGGACGGCTACCAGGTCACCACCCTCGACGAGGTCGTCGGCCAAGCCGACATCTTCATCACCACGACCGGCAACAAGGACATCATCATGGCCACCGACATGGCCAAGATGAAGCACCAGGCCATCGTCGGCAACATCGGCCACTTCGACAACGAGATCGACATGGCCGGCCTCGCCGCCACCCCCGGCATTGTCAAGGACGAGATCAAGCCGCAGGTCCACACCTGGACCTACCCCGACGGCAAGACCCTCATCGTCCTCTCCGAGGGCCGCCTGCTGAACCTGGGCAACGCCACCGGCCACCCCTCGTTCGTGATGTCCAACTCCTTCGCGGACCAGACCCTGGCCCAGATCGAGCTGTTCACCAAGCCCGACGAGTACCCGACCGGCGTCTACGTGCTGCCCAAGCACCTCGACGAGAAGGTCGCCCGCCTCCACCTCGACGCACTCGGCGTGAAGCTCACGACCCTGCGCCCCGAGCAGGCCTCGTACATCGGCGTCGAGGTCGACGGCCCGTACAAGTCCGACCAGTACCGCTACTGAGTCCGGCCGTCCGCTGAGGAGCACGTCCCGTCACGGACGCACTCCTCAGCACCGAGCCCTCCGAGACAGGCCCCCGCACCCCCGTGTCGGGGGCCTGTCTCGGAGGGC
>NZ_MUBA01000463.1 GCF_002154575.1 Streptomyces bobili | reverse complement strand
GCGCGGCCACGGCCCGCCCGGTCAGCTCCGGCGCTCGTCGGCCGCCCGCCTCCAGTTCACGCTGGCCGCCCGCCGCCGGCTCCGGTGTGCTCCGCGGGGGCGGGGCGAGTGCCGGACGGTCGGGCCGGCGGTCGGCGGGGAGGCTGGCGGGAGTCGTCGGTCCGACCCGGCTGCGCGCCATCTCGAACCACTGACGGGTCACGGCCTCCAGCTCGGGATCGGCCGCCGGGCGCCCGCTGTTGGCGACGGAGTTCACGGTCCGCCGACCGCCTCCGCCCGACCTGGCGCGCGTGGCGTTGAAGGTCCCGGTGTCGGTCTCGGCCCGGTCGTACAGGGCGCTGACCCGCTGCTGGATCTCCGCACGGCTCGGTGTGCCTGCGTCCTCGATGCGTGCGGAACCTGTCCCTGTGGGGAGCGTGGTGCGATCCGTCGCCATGGAAGACGTACTCCTTCCGTGCTCCGCCGGCCGAGTGGGCGGTGGATCCGGGAGCGGTCCTTGCAGCAAGGTACTCCCAAGCTCGCCACCCCGTCGGGCGGTTGAGCATCTCACCCCGGGGATGGACGGTCCCGGCTCCGGCCGCGGCACTGCTGTCACGGACTCGGCGGAGGTCGCGCGGCCGGCGGGGTTCGCCGGAGTCGGTCGTGCGGCCTTACGTCAACCTAGCCAACTTGTGTGACTGGTGTGAAGATTGAAGCGCTAAATGTCCGATACGTATTCGTGACCTTGGTCTCTCTTCACCGCAACGGCGTTTGGATCGGTCCGACTTGACCGGTGTGCCTGGCCGTCGTGCTCGCGTCGCGGATCCGGCGCGTCCGCGTCCCCGCCGGTGTCCGGCGCGGGGCGGCGGGCGCGGGCCGCCTCGTCCTGGTCGAGCAGGGAGAGCAGGGCCGCCACCGTCAGTCCCGCCTCGGCCGGGTGGCGCAGCACCTTGCCGGGCTCGATCCGGTAGGTGTTGCCGCGCCCCTCCCGGGTGTGGGACAGGTAGCCCTCCTGCTCGAGGTCGGCGATGATCTTCTGAACGCTGCGTTCCGTCAGCCGGCAGCGCGCGGCGATGTCGCGGATCCGGGCGGTCTGGTTGTCCGCGATGACCGCCAGTACGCGGGCGTGGTTCGTCAGGAACGTCCATCCGGTGTGCGATTCGGGCACTGCTTCCATGGGGCAATGATACGGCCGCGGATTCACGTATACAAAGGCCTGAACTATATTTCGTGTATCGGTTGACGTATGACGGGTATGAGAGTGAGCCTGGGACGGTGAGGAAAGTGACCGGGGAGGCGGTCATGGCAGAGCCTGCGTACGACGCGGAAAGCGGCGCGGGGGCGGGCGGCCTGCGGGCCGGGGCGAGCGGCGCGCCGCACCCCCGGCCGCTGCCGGGGATCGCCCTTCGCGTGGAGGGTGAGCGGGTGGCGGTGAAGATCGACGGTGAGCTGGACCTGGAATGCGCCGAGCAGCTGGAGCACGCCCTGCGGGCGGCGCTGGCCGCGGCCGTCGGCGCCGTGGAACTGGATCTCGACGGGGTCACCTTCTGTGACTGCGCCAGCCTGAACGTGCTGCTCGAACTGCGCGAGCGGGGCCTGCGGCAGGGCAAGCCCCTCGTCATCCGCTCGGCCGCGCCCGTGGTCCAGCGGCTCCTGGACCTGACCGGCACCGCCGCGCTGTTCGCCGGCACCGACCCCGACCCCCACCGTGACGACGATGCCCCCGACCCCGAGCCGCCGGAGGAGGGCAGTCGCGAGAAGGAACTGCGCGTCGAGGTGGTCCAGCTGCGACGGGCCATGCAGACCCGCCCGGTGATCGACCTCGCCCGCGGCATCCTGATGGCCTCCTTCGCCCTGAGCGCCCAGGACGCGTGGCGGGTCCTGGTCGACGCCTCCCAGCACACCAACACCAAGCTGCACCACCTCGCCCACGACCTCGTCGGCGCCGTGGAGGGAGACCCGCCACCGGAGGCCGTACGGGACCAGGTGGCGGCGGCCGTCGCCAGGATCCGCGCCGCCTCCCCGGCGGTGGAGGCGGGGGAAGCGGGGGAGCGGAGCGATCCCGTCGACGGGTGACCCCTCACCCCGTCTCTCGACGACCGTCGCGTCACCCGCTCACCGGCGCGAGTGTCACCTCCGACCAGGCCAGGGGCCGCGGCCTCCCCGCCCGGTCGGTCCGGTAGAACTGGGCCATGCGCATCGACTACGCCCCCGAGAGCCTGGGCGCCGGAGCCTTCTACCGGCTCCTCACCTCCGTCGTCGTGCCCCGGCCCATCGCCTGGGTGTCCACCCTGGCGGCCGACGGCACGACCGCGAACCTGGCGCCGCACTCGTTCTTCACCGTCGCCTGCACCGATCCGCCGATCGTCCAGTTCACCTCCGTGGGACGCAAGGACTCGTTGCGCAACATCGAGGCCACCGGCGAGTTCGTCGTCAACCTCGCCCCCGAACCGCTCTTCGAGCAGATCAACGCCAGCGCGGTCGACTTCCCCGCCGAGGTGGACGAGTTCGACGCCGTCGGCATCGAGCGGGAGCCCTCGCTCGTCGTGGGTCCGCCCCGTGTGGCCGCCTCCCCGGTGGCTCTCGAATGCCGGCTCCACTCGACGTTGGGCATCGGCAACTCCACCTTGGTTCTCGGCCAGGTCGTGCACGCCGCCGTGCACGAGGACGCCGTCGTCGACGGCCGGCCCGACATCCGCCGGCTGCGGCCACTGTCCCGGCTCGGCGGCAACGAGTGGGGCACCGTCGGCGAGGTCCGCGAACTCGCCCGCATCCCCTACCGCGACTGGCCTACGTCCTGACACCGCGTCCTGACACCGCGTCCTGACACCCCGGACGGCGCGCCACGGGTTCGCAGCGCCTCTTCCGGCCCCTCCTGAAGACACGTCAGGTGGGCCACCTCGCGCGGGTGTCCGCTCCCTCACCCCGTCCGTGAACGCCCGGTGCGAGCAGCGCGCCGGGCGTTGTCAGTGGTCACCGGTAGCTTCGTTCTTGTCGCACCGACTCCGGTGCGACAGCCCCCCTGCCCTGCGCCGACCTGGCGCGACCGGGCTTTGTGCTGCAAAGGAGATGGTGCGTTGTCGGACTGGGAGAAGTCGAGCACGGCCCGGGTGGTGCCGCCCGCGCGGCCCCGCAAACTCGCCAAGGTCCCCTTCGTCGAACTGGCCGACGGACGCCTCCAGGGCGTCGTCTCCAGTGGCTCGGACATCGAGCGCGTGTACGTCTCCTCGGTGGCCGCCGGGACCTACGCGTTCACGTGCAGCACGAACAACAACCGCCCCTGCGGCGGCGCCCGGGGTTCGTTCTGCAACCACATCCGCGCCCTGATCACCGAGGCCGTCCTGCAGTACGGCGCCGAGCGCGTCGCCCGCTACCTGCGCGTCGAACCGGCCGGCGGGGAGGCCACGGTCCCCGGCATCACCGGCGCCATGACCGCCACCCGGCCCGCCCCGGCCGACGGCAAGACCACGGCGGCCTCCGTCTTCAGCCGGTTCCTGCGGCACCTCGCCTACCTCGAACTCGCGCCCACCACCGCCCCGTTGCCGGAGATGCAGTGGTTCCCGCCGACCAGGACGGCGACCGCCGCCGGAGTGCCCCCGCACGCGGCGGAGCCGGTCACCGATGAGGCGGTCACCGATGGACCGGTCACGCGGGAGCGGTCCGCGGACCCGCTGACCACGCCCGTCGACGGCCTCGGCGAGGCCCTCGCGGCGGTCGACGCCTTCGACCGGGCCCTCGTCGCCGGCCTGTCGCGTCCGCAGCCCGCCCGCGTCGCCGACCTGACGGAACTCGCCCACGCCGTGGCCGGTTCGCCGCTGGCCGCGCGGGTCGCGGAAGCCGTCGAGAAGGCGGCGGCCGGAACCGCGGGCGAGGACCACTTCCTCGCCCTCGCCGCCGCCCGCACGGCGCTGCTGGGCGCGGCGCACGACGCCCTGACGGCCCGTGCCGACGAGAGCACGGGCCGCCCGCGGGGCGAGGCCTCGACCACGGCCCCGGACCAGCGACAGACCGTCAACCTCCTGCTGGCCGCCCGGACCTGGCTCGCCGACCTGGCCCGCGCCGGCTGGCAGGGCATCGACCACGAACTCGTCGGCTCCGCCGCCCAGATCGTGTCCGCGATGCTGCCCGACCCCGCCCTGCGCCGACTGGCCACGCTGCTCGACGGCTTCGCCGCCGAACTCGCCGCCTCCTGCCCCGGCTCCTCCCTGGACCGCTTCCCGGCGCGCCGCTGGGGCGACCTGTGGGCGCGCGCCCTGCTCCTGACCCGGCCCGGCGCCACCGCACCCCGGCCGGCCGCCCCCGTCACCGGCCGCCTGCTTCCCCTCGGCGTCGACCTGCACGAGCACGCGACGGCCGCCCAGGCCCAGGTCCACGCGGTGTTCGAACCCACGGACGGCGGCGCGCCCCGCCTGGTGCGGGCGAGCGTCTCCGTGCCGAAACCGGACACCGTCGTCGCGGCCGGCGTCTGGCAGCTCCTGCGCCCGCACCTGCCGCTGCTGGCGGCCCTCGGCGAAGGCCGGTCCATGCAGCTCACCGAGATGCCCCTCACCGAGGACGGCGACCTGATCTGGGACGACGACCGGGCCCGTACGGGCGAACCGGCCGACGCCTTCGCCACCGCACGCGTCGCCCTCCCCGCCGCCACGGCCCCGCTCACCGCACCCCTGGACCGCCACACCGCGCGCCTCGCCGAACCGGTGTTCCTGGAGGGCTACACCACCCGCCAGGACGGCGACTCCCCGCTCACCTTCGGCTTCGCCGGACACTCCCTCGCCGTGGACACCGACCGCATCCCGGCCGCCGGCCCCCTCACCCCCGAGGCGGTGGCCGCCTCCCATGCCTGCATCGGCCTGCTGCGCTGGGACGACGGCGCGTTCCACGTCCAGCCGCTCGCCGTCGAGACCACGGTGCGCAAGAAGACGGTGGCCCTCCAGGCGGGCGCCTGGGCGGGCGGCACCACCGACAAGACCGGCGTCAAGGCGGAGAAGGCCGCCACGGATGCCGTGACCGTCCTGCGGGAGCGGGCGGGAAGGCTGCTGCGCACATGAACGAGCCCGAGAACACCCTCGCCCACCCGGCCGGGCCCGGCGCCGAGGCGGACCCCCAGGACAACCGCCGGCAGGTCCTCTACTGGCGGCTCCTCGCCCGACTCTTCGACCCGGAGGAGCAGGCCGCACTGGAGTCCGCGAGCCTCGCCGTCGTCGAGGACATCGGCCTGCCGCCGGCCCTGCTGGACCCGGGGGCCTCCGTCGACTCCGTCGTGCAGCGCCACCCCGAACTGGCCGCCGAGTTCGACGGCCTGATGGTCCCCGAGCCCGACGCGGACACCGACGGCGATGACACCCGTGACCGCCCGGCCGAGGTGCGGCGCGCCGCCCTCGTCTCCAAGGTGCTGCTCAACGTCTTCTCCACCGGCACCGGAGCCGTCAGCGCCGGACAGCTGGCCCGCTGGCAGTCCGACGCCGGCTGGCTGGAGCGGGCGCTCGGCTGCACACCCGGCGACCTGCGCGGCGGCCGGCCGGGCGGCGGCCGGGGAGTCGGCCCGACCGGCACGGGCGCCAACGGAGGGACACCCGACCTCAGCCGGCTGATCCCGCAGATCGGACCCGAACTCGGCGCCCTCGAAGGCGACCTGGTCAAGCGGATGCACCTGCGCGAGGTGCTCGCCGATCCCGCGCTGGCCGCCCGGCTCACCCCGAGCATGTCGCTCATCGAGCAACTGCTGCGCGACAAGAACAACCTGTCCGGCGTCGCCCTCGCCAACGCCAAGGCACTGATCCGCCGCTTCGTCGACGAGGTCGCCGAAATACTGCGCACCCAGGTCGAGAAGGCCACGGTCGGCGCCATCGACCGGTCCGTCCCGCCGAAGCGGGTGTTCCGCAACCTCGACCTCGACCGCACCATCTGGAAGAACCTCACCAACTACAGCCCGGAGGAGGAGCGGCTCTACGTCGACCGCCTCTACTACCGGCACACCGCCCGCAAGACGACACCGCAGCGGCTCGTCGTCGTGGTGGACCAGTCCGGCTCGATGGTCGACTCCATGGTCAACTGCACCATCCTCGCCTCCATCTTCGCCGGACTGCCCAAAGTCGACGTGCACCTCATCGCGTACGACACACAGGCGCTCGACCTCACCCCGTGGGTGCACGACCCCTTCGAGACCCTGCTGCGCACCAACCTCGGCGGCGGCACCGACGGCACCGTCGCCATGGCCCTCGCCCAGCCGAAGATCGCCGAACCGCGCAACACCGTCGTGGTGTGGATCTCCGACTTCTACGAGTGGCGCGGTGAGCCCCTCTACGAGAGCATGGCCGCCCTGCACCGCTCCGGGGTCAAGTTCATCCCCGTCGGCTCGGTGACCAGCTCGGGCCGCGGCAGCGTCAACCCCTGGTTCCGGGAACGCTTCAAGGACCTCGGCACGCCGGTGCTCTCCGGCCACATACGCAAACTCGTGCACGAGCTGAAGACGTTCCTCACCTGAGACGCCGGCTCGCGCTCACTCCTTCTGTCACTTTCCCTCTCGCCCTTGCCGTAGAAAGGCATGCCGATGTCCGACCTGTTGCGCGCCCCCGCCGAGATCAAGTACGCCGAGGAACTGGACTGGCTGGAGTCGGTCGACGACGGGCCCAAGCCGTTCTCCTGGCGGCTGTCGCCGAAGATGGTCCGGCTGTTCGTCCTGGGTTCCGAGCGCGCCGACGGTCTCGACCGGGACGTCTCGCAGAAGTGGTTCGGCGACCGCAGCATCGTCGAGCGGGCCATCGTCACCCTGGCCTCCGACCGCGGGCTGCTGCTCATCGGCGACCCCGGCACCGGCAAGAGCTGGCTGGCCGAGCTGCTGGCCGCCGCGATCTGCCGCAACTCCACCCAGGTCGTGCAGGGCACGGCCGGAACCACCGAGGACCACATCAAGTACTCGTGGAACGTGTCCATGGTGATCGCCAAGGGCCAGTCCCGCGAGTCGATGATCCCCTCACCGATCATGACCGCGATGGAGACCGGCACGATCGGCCGCGTGGAGGAACTCACCCGCTCCACCAGTGACGTCCAGGACGCCCTGATCTCCATCCTGTCCGAGAAGTACATCTCGGTGCCCGAACTCGACAGCGACAACATCGTGTTCGCCCAGCCGGGCTTCTCCGTCATCGCCACCGCCAACAGCCGCGACCGGGGCGTCAACGACCTGTCCTCCGCGCTCAAGCGCCGCTTCAACTTCGTGCGCATCCCGGTCGTGACGAACAAGAAGAGCGAGGCGGAGATCGTCCGCTTCCGCACCGAGGAACTCCTGCGCCGCCACCAGATCGAACTGGACGTCCCGCCCACCCTGCTGGACGTGCTGCTGCAGAGCTTCGCCGACCTGCGCGCATCCGCCTCCGCGGCGGCCAGTGACGACGAGAAGCTGGAGTCCGCGCTGTCCACGGCCGAGCAGATCGGCGTACTGGAGGACGCCATCCTGCACAGCAACTTCTTCGGCGAACGCGTCCTGACCGCACACGCCCTCGCCTCGTCCCTGGTCGGCTCCCTGGCCCGCCGCGAACCGGAGGACCTCGCCATCCTCAACAAGTACCTGCACGGAGTCGTCGAGCCGCGCAGCAAGGAAGAGGGGGGCTCCTGGCCGGAGTTCCTGGAGGGCGGCCGCGACGCGATCGCGACCCTGTCATGAGCACCCCGCCGGAGGGCACCTTCACCGCCCTGCGCACCCAGCTCCAGGACGCGGCGACGGCGTTCGCCGACGGACCCGGCGCCCTCGAAGGCATCCTGCGGGGCATCGTCGACGACGTCGAACGCGCGGTGCGCGAGCCCCTGGAGATCTTCCCCGTCTGCCACCACTCCCCGGCCTCCGCCCTCGCCATGGCCCGCCGGCTCCGCGAGAAGCAGCCGAAGGTGGTCTACCTGGAGCTGTGCGAGGACATGGCACCCCTCCTCACCGAACTGCGCAACTGCCGCCTCCCGGTGGCGGTACAGGCGTTCGCCTCCGAGATCGACGGCTTCCCCGCCGAATGGGCGCCGCTGTCCGTCGTCGCGCCGGTCACCGAGGCCTCCGCCGAGTACCAGGCGATCGCGTACGCCCTCGACACCCCGGGCGTCGACCTCGTCCTCGTCGACCGCTCCTCGGACCACGTCTTCCAGTGGGAGACCCCGCCCGCCGCGGACACCGGCCCGGACACCCCGCCCGCCGACGAGGAGAGCGCCCTGCACGGCGACGCGGTCGGCGTCGACATCGGCGACCTGCGCCCCCGCTTCGCCGAGCTGGAGGAGCACCTGCTGCGCCACGGCCGCGTACGGCACTGGTCGGAGTGGTGGCACCAGTACGTCGAACTGCCCCTCGGCGGCAGCGACCACGACACCTACCGCCAGGTCATGCTGCTCATCGGCAGCCTCTTCCGGCGCCTGGCACCCGGCGACCAGCGCCGGGTCCGGATCGACGAGGACCGCGAGCGGTACATGTGGACGCGGATGCGTGAACACCTCGCGGCCACCGGCACCGACCCCGCCGACTGCCTCTACGTCTGCGGCGCGTTCCACGCGGCCAGCCGCGTCGAGGAGTTCGGCGTCGAGGGCAGCGACACCTTCACCATCAGCCCGCCCACCCCCACCACGTGGCGGCACGGACTCATCCCCTCCAGCCACGCCGCGATCGAGGCGCAGTTCGGCCTCGCCGCCGGGTCGGTGTCCATCGCCGCGACGGAATGGGCGAAGAACCTCAAGCGCACCGGAGTGCGGCCCTACCGGCTGGAGGGACAGGCCGGCACGAAGAAGAGCACCAGGGCGAGGAAGGCGGCCGTGGCCGCTCTGCCCGCCGCCGCGGCCCCGCCCGCCGACCGGCTCACCGGGTTCCTCCAGCGACCGCCCGCCCTCGATCCCCTCGACGAGGCCGAACTGCTCGGCTGGTCCGTGGACATCGTGCGGGCCGCACGCCGGGCCGGCTACCTCGCCTCCACCGCCGACGCCATCGCCGTGTTCGAGACGTCGATCCTGCTGGCCGGGATGCGCGACCGGGTCCGCCCGACGCCGTACGACTTCCAGGACGCGGCCGTCACCTGCATCGAGAAGGAGGCCGTACCGGGCCGGCGCGACGTGGCGCGGCTCGTCGAGATCATGATGGGCGGCGACCGGATCGGCCAGGTCGGCTACGACGCGCTGCCGCCCCTCGCCCGGGACGTCCACGACCGGCTCGCCCCGCTGAAACTGAAACTCCAGCAGCGCGGCGTACAGCGCGCCCTGCTCGACATCGCCGGCCGGCCCGAGCTGGAGCGCTGCTCCGACGTGCTGTGGATGCTGCGGCGACTGCTGCCGCACGGCGCCGCCCGGCCGATCATGGGCGACCGGCGCCTCGGTGAGCGCGCGATCCAGGAGTCCTGGGACCTGGCCCTCGGCACCCACCAACGGGCGCTCATCGAGCTGGGCTACGAGGGCGTCAGCATCGAACAGGTCCTGGAGCAGCGGCTGCGGCGCGCCGCGTACGCCCCGCAGGCCACGGCGGCGCAGGTCCTCGAGGCCGTCGAGGACGCCATCCTCCATCTGCGCAGCCGCCGCCTCGCCGACGAACTGGGCACCCGCGCCCTGGAAGTCCTGGCGGGTGAGCGCAGTGTGGACGGCGCACCCGAGGTGCTGCGCCGGGTCCGCCGCCTGCTCGCGTACTACCGCACGAGCGAGCCGGTCCTGCCGCCCTGGATCGAGGCGTTCGTCAAGACGGGCTACGCGCACTACTGCACCCTGCTGCCGACCGCGTTCACCGACGAGGACGCCACCGTCCGGCAGGTCGCGGCCATGCTGGGCTTCCTGTTCGGCATGGAGGGCCTCGCCCTGTCCCTCGGCTGCGACCGTACGCAGCTGGAGCTCGCCCTCGCCCAGTCCCACCCGCAGGAGCCGTCCCGTACGGCGCTGCTGTGGGCGGCGCAGACGCACCTGGGCACGCTGTCCCGCACGGACCTGCGGGCCCGCTGCGACGAGCTGCTGGGCAATCCGCTGGTGGTGCCCGCGTACCCGCGCTATCTCAGCGGGTTCGTGCACGCGCTGGAGCCGGTGCCGGGGCTGGCCGACTTCGTCGTCGAGGCGGTGTCGAACGCCTTCGCGCGGCTTCCGGACCCGGTCCTGCTGCCCTGGCTGCCGACGCTGATCACCAGCCTGCGGGCGGGCGGCGCGGAGCTGGCCCCGCTGCTGATCCGTGAGGCGGGCCGGGTCTTCCCGGCCCGGCTGGCGGAGCTGGACTCCTGGGTGCCGCCGTGGCTGGCACCCCAGGAACTCCCGGCCGTCCGGCCGGGACCGGCCGCCGGTGGCGCTCGTGGTGTCGCCCTGCTCGTCGCGCGGCCGGTGACCTGCGACGCGCTCGCGGAACTGCTCGGTTGCGACGGCACCTGGGCGGACCCCGAGGCGGCGGCCCCGCGAGGGGCGGAGCTGCTCGACGGTCACCCGGAGACCGCGAGGGCGCTGGAGACCCTGCTGGCGGCCGGCTGACGTGAACGGGCCGCTCCACCGCTGTCAGGAGCGGTGGAGCGGCCCGTTCTGTTCCGGCGGACCCGGTGCGGGTCCGAAGGGAGTAGCGGCCTAGCTGTGCCGGGGGCCGACCGTGAGGGCGCCCGTCACCTTCGCCGTGCCGGTCAGGTCGTACACGACGGCGCCCGTGGACTTCTTCCAGATCTTGATGCGGAAGGTGTCCGGCGCGTCCGTGGCGGTGACGCGGAAGGCGTAGCCGGCGGTTCCGGCGACGGTGCCGGAGCCCTCGAGGACGGCCCGGGAGCCCGTGACCACCAGCCAGTCGAGGCCGGTGGAGCGGAACTTCAGCCGGGCCGGGCCGAAGTCGAAGGTGACCCGGCCGGTCGGGACGGTGGCGCCCGTGCGGTAGTCGGCGGCCAGGGAGAAGGACGCCTTGCCGGCCAGCGCCGCCTGGGCCGGGTAGGCCCCGGGGACGGCGACGAGGCCCGCGCCGGCCACGGGGCCGGCGGTACGGTCGTACACGATCAGCTCGGGGAGCGTCGTGCTGTCCGAGGCGCCGTCGTCGTCGGTGACGGTGATCACCGGGCGGAAGATGCCGGCCTTGCGGTAGGTGTGCTCGGCCTGGCAGCCGGCGGCGGTGACCTTGCCGGCCGTCGGGTCGGTGCCGTCCTTCCAGTCGATCTTGCAGGTGTGCTTGTCACCGGCGCCCGGGTCACTGAACTTGGCCGTGACCGTCGTGCTCCTGCCCGCCGCCACGGGGGACTTCGGGCCGGTCGCGGAGGTGATCTCCGGGGCCGCGTTGGTGACGGTCACGGTGGCCGAGTCGCTGCTGCGTCCGCCGGTCAGGGTCACCTCGTAGGTGCCGTTGTCGGTGCAGGTGAGGGTGGTCCTCGCCGACTCGGCGTCCGTGAAGGCGCAGGGTGCGCCGCTCGGGGCCGTCCACTTGGCGGTGCCCGCGCCGGAGAGCGTGCCGGTCAGTTCGATCTTGTCGCCTTCCTTGCCGGAGGCGTCCTGGCCGGCGCGGACGACGGTGACCGGGTCGATGCTCCCCAGGGTGGGAACAACCTTCTTCAGCAGGCCGTCGGCGTCGAACTCCAGCTTGTCGACGGTCGTTTCGCGGTGCGTGCCGTCACCGCCGGGGATGGCGAAGCGGTGGTAGGCGATGTACCAGTCGTCGGTGTTGGGGACGTGGACCACCGAGTGGTGGCCGGGGCCCTTGATGCCGAGCGAGAGGTCCTTCTCCAGGATCACGCCCCGCTTGGTCCAGGGTCCGGTGGGCGAGGAGCCGGTGGCGTAGGCGACCTGGTAGTTCTCGTCACGTGTGTCGTTCTCCGACCACATGAAGTAGTAGGTGCCCTTGCGCTTGATGACGAAGGTGCCCTCGTTGTAGCCGCTCGGGGTGATGTCGGTGACCTTCGAGGCGTCGAAGGAGATCATGTCCTCGTTGAGCGGCACGACGTAGGCGCGGCCGTTGCCCCAGTAGAGGTACGCCTGGCCGTCGTCGTCCGTGAAGACCGCCGGGTCGATCATCTGACCGCGGTAATCGCCCGCCTTCAGCAGCGGCTTGCCGAGCGCGTCCTCGAACGGGCCGGTGGGGGAGTCGGAGACGGCGACACCGATGCTGGCGTCGGCGCAGAAGTAGAAGTAGTACTTGCCGTTCCGCTCCTCCATGGCCGGCGCCCAGGCCCTGCTGTCCGCCCAGGAGACGTCCGGACCCAGGTCCAGGATGACGCCGTGGTCCTTCCAGTGGACCAGGTCGGTCGAGGAGTACGCCTTGAACTGCGTACCGCTCCAGCCCTCGAAGCCGTCGGTGGTCGGGTAGAGGTAGAAGGTGTCACCGAAGCGGACGATGTTCGGGTCGGCGTTGAGGCCGGGCAGGACCGGGCTCTTCATGATCACCGCCGAGACCGTCCAGGTGCGCTTCTTCCCGTCCGACCCCGTGACCTCGTACGTCACCGGTTCGGTGAAGTCGCGCAGGGTGCCCGAGGCGGGGCTGATGCCCGCGCCGTGGGCGAGGGTGAACTGCGGTGCCAGGGCGGTGACGTCACTGCCCTCGGTCAGCGGCAGGACGATCTCGCTGTCCTTGTCGTCGATCAGGGCGTCCACCTTGAGCGCCGGGTGGGTCGCCGCGGCGACGCCGGTGGTGTTGCCGCTGAGCTCCAGGACCTCGGCGGGTGTCAGGGCCCGGTTGTAGATCCGGAAGTCGTCGACCTCGCCGCCGAAGTACGGGTCCGGGGAGTACATGGACCTGCCGATGTAGCCCGAGTGGTCCTTGGCGGAGTCGTACAGCTCGGACGGCTTGACGGTGACACCGCTGACGCGGGCCGCCTCGGCGCCGTCCACGTAGAGGACCGCCGTCTCGGTCGCGCCGTCCAGCGTGACGGTGACGTGCTTCCACTCACCCGCGGTGAGCTTCGAGCCGCCGATCATCTGCTTCTCGCCGGACCAGGTGGCCTTGGTGATCGCGGAGAACAGCTTGCCGCCGCCGTTGGAGGGGGTGGCGAAGAGGTACTTGTCGCTGTCGGGGCCGAGCCCGAACAGCCACTGGAAGTTGTCGCCGCCCTTCCATTTGACGTACGTCGAGACGGTGACGGCGGTCGCGCCCTTCAGTACCCCGTTGGGGATCTTCACGTACGGCGAGTCGGAGCTGCTGGAGCCGCCGGACATCTTGAACGAGCCGCCGTCGACGCCGGTCCCGAAGTCGGGCGTACGGACGTAGGTGCCGTGGTAGCCGTGGCCGCTGGAGTCGCGGGCGATGCTGCCGCCGGTCTCGTCGAAGCCGTAGCGCAGGAGCAGGTCGGCCGGGACGTCCGGCCCCTCGGCCGAGACCGTGACCTCGGCGTTGGCCTCGATCGCCGCGTCGCCGGGCAGGTCGCCCTTCACCGTGAAGGTGCCGGCCTGCGCGTACTGCGACTCGGCCACGGCCTCCCAGGTGACGGCGACGGGCCGCTTCACGCCGTCCGCGGACTCGGCGATGACGGTGGCGGGCAGGACCGGGGCGTCACCGATGCGCGTCCCGACCTTGACGTCCTCGACGCCGGTGATGATCTGGTCCGGCTGGTAGGTCTTCAGCAGCCGGTCGTACTCGGCCTGGGTGACCGGGAGCACGGTGCCGTGGCGGGGCTTGGACGGCAGGTCGTAGCCGGTGGACGGGGTCCAGACGCCGGAGGCCAGGTCCGTGGTCTCGAAGGGGATGTAGCCGCGTCCGCCGAACTCGTCGAGGAACGCGTACCACTTGTCCTCGGTGTTCGACTTGAACACCAGCGGCCCTTCGGCGGCGCTCATCGCGCCCTTGCCGATGCCCTCGGCGACGGCCGTCCAGGAGGTGTCGAGGAGCGAGTCGCTCCTCTCCTCGAAGATGAACTTGCTGTTGGGGGTGTCGGACGTATTGTTCCGCTCGTCCTTCGACAGGCGGAAGTACGTGCCGTCGTGCTGGATGACCGTGGAGTCGATGACCGAGTAGCCGCGGTCGATCCAGACCTTGGGCTCGCTGAAGGTGTAGAAGTCGCGGGTCGTCGCGTACATCATGCGGTTGTACGTGTCGCCGGAGTGGTCGGCGTTGGCGTACAGCTTCGACGCCCAGAAGACGACGTACTCGCCGAGCTTCTCGTCGTAGTAGGCCTCGGGGGCCCAGGTGTTGCCGGCCGTGTCGGGGGAGACCTTGACCAGGCGCTGATTCGTCCAGTTCACCAGGTCGGTGGACTCCCAGACCATGATGGACTTGCTGCCGGTGCGCTGGGAGGCGTCCCAGTCACCGTTGCCGTAGATCCGCAGGTCGGTGGCGATCTGGTAGAACTTGTCGCCCTCCGGGGAGCGGATGATGAACGGGTCGCGCAGGCCCTTCTCGCCGAGCGTGGAGGTCAGGACCGGCTTGCCGTCGTTCAGCTCCCGCCAGTTCAAGGGGTCGTTGCCCTTGCTGAGGGCCGCGTAGAGCTGCTCGCCGTCCGAGGTGCCCTCGCCGGTGAAGTAGCTGAACATGTAGCCCTTGTAGGCCTGGGGCGCGGGCAGTTCGGGCACCTTCGCCGTGAAGGCGCGGGTGGTCCTCGCGTCGCCCTTGGCGACGGTCGCGGTCAGTTCGACGGTCGTGGCGCCGTCGCCGTGCGCCGGGCGGTGGACCGTACCGTCGTCGGCCACGACACCCGCGTTCGCGGAGGACCAGGTGACCGTCGTGCCGTAGGCGCCCGTGGCGGGCAGCGTGAGGTTGCCGCGCACGTCGTCGAGGTTGCGCACGGTGAGCGCCTCGGCGGCCTGCTCGGTGGCGGTCTTGTCGTCGAAGGCGGCCGGGACCGTGACCTCGAAGGTCTTGGTGTCGCTGACGGTGCCCTTCTTCAGGGTCGCCGTGAGCGTGGCGCGGCCGTCCGGTTCACCGGCGGCGGGACGGGTCACCGCGCCGGAGTCGGAGACCACGTCCGTGTTGTCGCTCTTCCAGCTGATCGACGAGCCGCCGGCCGTGCCGGTCTTCGGCAGGGCCAGATCGGCGGTCACACCGCTGGTGTCGCCCAGGCTGAGTGCCGCCTTGTCGTCGGCGACGCCCCGCACGGCCACGGGGAGCGCGAGCTGCTCGACCTCGGAACCGGCCAGCGCCCGGTCGTACACGCGGAAGTCGCGCATCCTGCCCTTGAACAGTTTGTCGCCGGAGTAGACCGACCTGCCTATCGCGTTGGCGGTGGTGGTGCCGGAGCCGATGGCGCCGGGGGTGATGGTGACCGCCGTGTTGCGGGCGACCTCCACCCCGTCCTCGTAGAGCACACCCGTGCCGCCGGTCTGGGTGTACGTGAGGTGCTTCCACACCGAGCGGGTCAGGTTGTGCGAGTCGGCCGGCCTGGTCGTCTGCTCGGTCGACCAGTTGCCGGTCGCGATGGACGTGCGCAGGGAGTTGCCGGTGGCGAAGAGGTAGCCGTTTCCGTTGCCGCCGCTGGAGCTGCCGAAGCCGTAGAGGAAGTACGGCGTGCTCTGGGCCGCGTCGATGAGTACGTCCATCGAGACGGAGACGGAGTTCAGGCCCTTCAGTACGTCGTTGGGCAGCTTGACGTAGGTGTCCGAGCCGTTGAAGGCGAGCCCCTGGCCCGCGGCGGACCAGTCGGCGGTGCCCTGGACGGTGGCGTCGCGGCCGTGTCCGGAGGAGTCGGTGACACCGGCCGGCCCGTCGAGCGCGTACCGCAGGACGAGTCCGTCGGTGATGTCGGCGCTCTCCACCGCCTGGGCGGCCGTCGTGGTGCCGGTGAGGCCCAGGAGCAGGGAGGCGGCGGTCAGTCCGGCGAGGCGGGCCGCCCACCGTCTCGCGTTGCTGCGATGTCGTGGGGTGTGCGTCATTATCGGCCCGCCGTTTCCGCTGTGTGACGTGGTGTTGCGAGAGTGTCAAACGGCGATCGGCACGGCGTCAATAGATCTCGAACAATGTCCGACAGGTCGAACAAGGTGATGTGGGGCAACGCCCTCCGCATCGACGGCCGTCGGAGCACCACGCCACAGCCCGTTCTCCCGTACGGGAGTTGAGCACCCGTGCGAGCCCGGCGTCCCTCACCCGAGTGGCGTACGGGCCGGCGCCGTATGAGTGCGAGTGCAAAGGGCAGACCCTCTGTGACGGTACGCGCGAGGGCGAGGAGCACGCCGGTGACCGACGTCTGTTTCAGGGCCGACTTCACCTCGGCCCGCCAGTGGGTCGCGGGCCGCTCGTGGGCCTATCCCGGGGGCGGGCCCGTCAACCCCGACGACGACAAACTCGACCACCTGGTGGCCGACCCCGCCTACGCGCGCACCGGCACCTTCCGGGCCACCCGGCGCGCCGACGGCCTCTGGGACACCGGACTGCTCACCACCGAGGGCAGCGACGAGGGCTTCACGGCCCGCACCGGCGACCGGCTGGAGGCCACGGTGCGGCTGCCCGTCGAGACCGGCGCCTGGCCCGCCGTCTGGACCTGGCTCGACGGCGGCCAGGAGATCGACGTCTTCGAGTACCACCCCGACAACCCGGATCTGCTGGAACTGTCCAACCACGTCCGCGGCACCCACCGCTACCACCACGACGACGCCGTCCGCCCCGGCGGCTGGGTCGACCTCGCCGTCGAGTTCGGCGCCCGAAACGTCGTATGGTCCCTGAACGGCACGACCGTCTTCGCCGACCGGCGGGGCGTGGGCCGGCACTGGGAGGCCCACCTCATCGTCAACCTCTCGGTGTGCGCGGGCCGTTACCACCCACCGCCCGACCCGGAGGTCACCGAGATGTCCTTCGAGGTGGCCGCCCTCACCGTCCACCGGGACTCCTGCGGCTGACGTCCCGCGGACCCCGTGGGTGCGCGGAGCACCTTGCCACGGACCGCGCCGCCCGGCCAGCCGGGCGTGGCGGTCGGGCTACCGCCTCCCCCGAATGGCCCGCCCCGGCGGGACGCGGGGCGGCCCGCACGGTCTTCTGGAGGCACGCCCGACAGAAGGGACGAGCCGTGTACGAGATGAAGGTGGGCCTCGCGTCGGGTGGCGGTGAGCATGTGTGGCATGTGGTGGTCCCGCACCAGGGGACGAGCCTGTGCGGCACCGATGTCACCGCCACCGGCGCGACGGCCACGAACACGACCGACCGCCACTGCACCCCCTGCATGATGCATTTGCAGACGCTACTGGACGCCGACCGGCACTGACCCGGCGGCAGGTCCCGCGGGACCTGCCGCGTCGCGCTCGCATCCCCCGGGCGGCAGGGCCCGGGGGTGCGGCCGACCGAGGGACGAAAAGGTGCGGGCACCCTCGACTGCACATCAGATGGGAGGCATGCGAAGGCCCATGACGGCGGCGTTCGGCCGCCTGCGTCTGTACGCGACCGGCCTGCCGGTCGCCCTGTCCATACTCCTCTCCCTGCACCAGCCGATATCCCCGCCCTCCCCCGGCGAGTCACCCGGCACCCCGGCCCGCGGCACCGCCCGCATGGGCATGGGCGTCGCCCTCCACGACGGCCGGACCGGTTCCCCCGACACCCGCGCGGCAGCCACCCAGCCGGAGGGCGTCGACGTCTCCAGCCACCAGCGCACGGTGGCCTGGTCCACCCTGTGGGCCTCCGGGGTGACCTGGGCCTACGTCAAGGCCACCGAGGGGACCTACTACACCAACCCCTACTACGGCTCGCAGTACACCGGTTCGCGCGCCGTCGGCATGATCCGCGGCGCCTACCACTTCGCGACCCCGGACACGACCGGCGGCGCGGCGCAGGCCGACTACTTCGTCGACCACGGCGGCGGCTGGACCCGCGACGGCACCACCCTGCCCGGTGTCCTCGACATCGAGTGGAACCCGTACGGCGACGCCTGCTTCGGCAGGACCAAGGCCTCGATGATCTCCTGGATCGCGAACTTCCTCGCCCGCTACAAGGCCCGCACCGGCCGCGACGCCGTCATCTACACCGCCACCAGCTGGTGGACGCAGTGCACCGGCAACTACGCCGGATTCGGCGCCACGAACCCGCTCTGGATCGCCCGGTACGCAGCGACTCCCGGCACCCTCCCGGCCGGCTGGCCCCGCCACACCTTCTGGCAGTACACCTCCACCGGACCCACCGTCGGCGACCACGACCGGTTCAACGGAAGCCCCGACGGCCTGCGGAAGCTGGCCACCGGCTGACCGCGCCGGGCCCGCGAGGCCCGCGACCGAGTCCGACGAAACCGGACCGGGCCCGGCACCTCCGGTCCGGTCCGGGGGACAGGCGAGACCATGCACACGCACGAAGACGGACCCGACCGCGACCACCGGCGTCCCGAAGGGACGAGCGGCGCCACCGTGAGGGCCCTGGGCGCACTGTCGAAGGCGCTGGAGACGACCGAGCGGGCCCGAGGCCACCTCTACGCGTTCCACCAGCTCACCGGCACCGCGGACTTCCAACTGGACGAGGCGGTCGCTCTGCTGCGCGAGGCCGGGCACGAGGAGTGGGCCCGGAAGGTCTCCACGGAGATCCTCGGCCGCAACGTCATCCCCGGCCACTGGACCTTCCAGATCGTCGAGGCCTATGACCGCACGTACTACCGCTCGTTCAGGCAACTCGAGCGAGCCGCCGTGGACGAGCTGGCCGAGGGCAGGGACCACCTCTACGAGGCCGAACTGAAGGAAGCCCGCCGTACCGCCGGTCATCCCGACCACACCGCTCGCCCGGAAACGGGGGAAACGTGAGGGGGAGTGGCCCGATTCACATGGCACTCCGGTGACGGCACCGACACCATGGTCCCGTCACCGGCAGGCTGAAGGGATCCATGATGTTCCGCAAGGTGCTGGTCGCCAACCGTGGTGAGATCGCGATCCGGGCGTTCCGCGCCGGCTACGAGCTGGGCGCGCGCACCGTCGCGGTGTTCCCGTACGAGGACCGCAACTCGCTGCACCGGCTCAAGGCCGACGAGGCGTACGAGATCGGGGAGCCGGGGCACCCGGTCCGGGCGTACCTGTCCGTGGAGGAGATCGTCGGCGCGGCGCGCCGGGCGGGCGCGGACGCCGTCTACCCGGGCTACGGGTTCCTCTCCGAGAACCCCGAACTGGCCCGCGCCTGCGAGGAGGCGGGCATCACCTTCGTCGGGCCCGACGCCCGCACCCTGGAACTGACCGGGAACAAGGCCCGCGCGGTCGCCGCCGCCCGCGCCGCCGACGTCCCCGTCCTCGGCTCCTCGCAGCCCTCCAACGACATCGACGAACTGGTCCGGGCCGCCGAGACCGTCGGCTTCCCCCTCTTCGTCAAGGCGGTCGCCGGCGGCGGCGGACGCGGCATGCGGCGCGTCGAGGCCCCCGCCCAGCTGCGCGAGTCCATCGAGGCCGCGTCGCGGGAGGCGGCGTCCGCGTTCGGTGACCCCACCGTCTTCCTGGAGAAGGCCGTCGTCGACCCCCGCCACATCGAGGTGCAGATCCTCGCCGACGGCGAGGGCAACGTCATCCACCTCTTCGAACGCGACTGTTCGGTCCAGCGCCGCCACCAGAAGGTCATCGAACTGGCGCCCGCCCCGAACCTGCCCCCCGAACTGCGCGACCGCATCTGCGCCGACGCCGTCCGCTTCGCCCGCGAAATCGGCTACCGCAACGCCGGCACCGTGGAGTTCCTCCTCGACCGCGACGGCAAACACGTCTTCATCGAGATGAACCCACGCATCCAGGTCGAGCACACGGTCACCGAGGAGGTCACCGACGTCGACCTCGTCCAGGCCCAGCTGCGCATCGCCTCCGGCGAGACCCTCGCCGACCTCGGCCTGTCCCAGGACACGGTCACCCTGCGCGGCGCGGCCCTTCAGTGCCGTATCACCACCGAGGACCCCGCCAACGGCTTCCGCCCCGACACCGGCCGCATCAGCGCCTACCGCTCCCCGGGCGGCTCCGGCATCCGCCTCGACGGCGGAACCACCCACGCCGGTACGGACATCAGCGCGCACTTCGACTCGATGCTGGTCAAACTCACCTGCCGGGGCCGGGACTTCCCCACCGCGATCAACCGCGCCCGGCGTGCCGTCGCCGAGTTCCGCATCCGCGGCGTGGCCACCAACATCCCCTTCCTCCAGGCCGTCCTCGACGACGCCGACTTCCAGGCCGGGCGGGTCACCACCTCCTTCATCGAGGAGCGCCCGCACCTGCTGACCGCCCGGCACTCCGCCGACCGCGGCACCAAACTGCTCACCTACCTCGCCGACGTCACCGTGAACAAGCCGCACGGCGAGCGGCCCGACCTGATCGACCCCACGACCAAACTGCCCCCGCTGCCCGCCGGCGAGCCGCCCGCCGGCTCCCGCCAGCGACTGGTCGGCCTCGGCCCCGAGGGCTTCGCCCAGTGGCTGCGCGCATCGCCGACGCTCGGCGTCACCGACACCACCTTCCGCGACGCCCACCAGTCGCTCCTCGCCACCCGCGTGCGCACCAAGGACCTCCTCGCCGCGGCCCCCGCCGTCGCCCGGACCCTGCCCGACCTGCTCTCCCTGGAGTGCTGGGGCGGCGCCACCTACGACGTCGCGCTGCGCTTCCTCGCCGAGGACCCCTGGGAGCGGCTGGCCGCCCTGCGCGAGGCCGTCCCCAACATCTGCCTCCAGATGCTGCTGCGCGGCCGCAACACCGTCGGCTACACCCCCTATCCCACCGAGGTCACCGACGCCTTCGTACAGGAGGCCGCCGCCACCGGTATCGACATCTTCCGCATCTTCGACGCCCTCAACGACGTCGGCCAGATGCGCCCCGCCATCGACGCCGTACGCGCTACGGGCACCGCGATCGCCGAGGTCGCCCTCTGCTACACCTCCGACCTGTCCGACCCGGGCGAACGCCTCTACACCCTCGACTACTACCTGCGCCTGGCCGAGCAGATCGTCGAGGCCGGCGCCCACGTCCTGGCCGTCAAGGACATGGCGGGCCTGCTGCGCGCCCCGGCCGCCGCCACCCTCGTCTCCGCGCTGCGCCGCGAGTTCGGCCTGCCGGTGCACCTGCACACCCACGACACCGCGGGCGGGCAGCTCGCCACCTACCTCGCCGCGATCCAGGCCGGCGTGGACGCCGTCGACGGGGCCGTGGCCTCCATGGCCGGGACGACCTCCCAGCCGTCCCTGTCGGCGCTCGTCGCCGCGACCGACCACTCCGACCGCCCCACCGGCCTCGACCTCCAGGCCGTCGGCGACCTCGAACCGTACTGGGAGGGCGTCCGCCGGATCTACGCCCCCTTCGAGGCAGGCCTCGCCTCGCCCACCGGCCGCGTCTACCACCACGAGATCCCCGGCGGACAGCTGTCCAACCTGCGCACCCAGGCCGTCGCGCTCGGCCTCGGCGACCGCTTCGAGGACATCGAGGCGATGTACGCCGCCGCCGACCGCATCCTCGGCCGCCTGGTGAAGGTCACCCCCTCGTCCAAGGTGGTCGGCGACCTCGCCCTGCACCTGGTCGGCGCGGGCGTCTCCCCGAAGGACTTCGAGGCCGACCCCGACACGTACGACATCCCGGACTCGGTCATCGGATTCCTGCGCGGCGAACTCGGCACCCCGCCCGGCGGCTGGCCCGAACCGTTCCGCACCAAGGCCCTCCAGGGCCGCGCCGCCGCCAAGCCCGTCACCGCGCTGACCACCGAGGACCGGGACGGACTGGAGAAGGCCCCCCGCGCCACCCTCAACCGGTTGCTGTTCCCCGGTCCGACCCGCGACTTCGACACCCACCGCCAGGCCTACGGCGACACCAGCGTCCTGGACAGCAAGGACTTCTTCTACGGGCTGCGCCCCGGCAAGGAGTACGCCGTCGACCTCGAACCAGGCGTGCGGCTCCTGATCGAACTGCAGGCGGTGGGCGAGGCCGACGAGCGCGGCATGCGTACCGTGATGTCCTCCCTGAACGGCCAGCTCAGGCCCGTCCAGGTCCGCGACCAGGCGGCGGCCTCCGACATCCCGGTCACCGAGAAGGCGGACCGGTCCAAGCCCGGCCATGTCGCGGCGCCGTTCGCCGGCGTGGTGACGCTGGCGGTCGCCGAGGGCGACGAGGTGGCGGCCGGCGCCACGGTCGCCACCATCGAGGCGATGAAGATGGAGGCCACCATCACGGCCCCGCAGGGCGGCCGGGTCAACCGCCTGGCCATCAACCGGATCCAGCAGGTGGAGGGCGGCGACCTCCTCGTCGAGGTGGGCTGAGCCGGCCGGGGCGGGCGAGGCCCGCCCCGGCAGCCGCTCACTCCGGGGGAGCCCTTTCCCGGCGGGGACCACGGTCGGGCCCGCGCGTCGCTCGGCCGCACGCCTCGGACAGGCCTACGCGTCGCAGGACAGGCCTACGCGTCGGCCGTGCCGCTCGGCCGGACCAGCCCGCTCTCGTACGCCAGGATCGTCGCCTGCACCCGGTCGCGCAGGCCCAACTTGGACAGCAGGGCGTTCACATGGGTCTTCACCGTGCCCGTGGTCACCCCGAGCGCGGCGCCGATCTCGGCGTTGGCCAGCCCCGCCGCGATGTGCAGCAGGACCTCCTTCTCGCGGGGTGTGAGCGCGGACAGGGCACCGGTGACGGCGGGCGGCCGTGGAGCGCCCTGCGCGAAGGTGTCGATCAGCCGGCGGGTCACGGTCGGGGCGAGGATGCCCTCCCCGGCGGCGACGACCCGGATCGCGGACAGCAGTTCCTCCGGGTGGGCGTCCTTGAGCAGGAAGCCGGACGCCCCGGCGCGCAACGCCTCGTACACGTAGGCGTCCAGGTCGAAGGTGGTCAGCACCAGCACCCGCGGGCCGTTCGGCGCCGCGGTGACGAGACGGGTCGCGGTGAGGCCGTCCATGCCGGGCATACGGATGTCCATCAGCACCAGGTCGGGCCGCTCCTCGGCGGCCAGCGCCACGGCGGACGCCCCGTCACCGGCCTCGGCGACCACGGTCAGATCGGGCTCGGCGTCCACGATGGCGGCGAAGCCGGCACGGACCACCGCCTGGTCGTCGACGACCATCACACGCGTGACGACGGGGCCACCTCCTGAACGGGCCCGGACTCACCCGGACCGACAACAACACCGGTACGATACCGGCCCGTTCGAGGGGACTACGCCGCGGAGGGGGGCGGGCCCACGGCGTGGACGGTCACGGGGCCGGGAAGCGCCGGCCGGCGCCGGCCGTGTCGATCGCGCCGAGGAACGCCGACCAGGCCGTGGGGGAGAGGGCCAGCCGCGCCGACCGGTGTTCTCGGCGCGAAGCATCCCTATTCTTCCCCGCCCCGCCGCTCCGACGCGCTCAGGCCGTGCAGGAGTTCGCGCATCGCGGTCAGTGCCGCGCGGGCCTCGGCCGCCACCTCCTCCAGCCGTCCCTGCCGGGCCCGTTCGACCAGGACGGTGGTGCGCTCCAGCACCGCGTCACGCAACTTCGCCGCCAGCCGCCACCGTTCGGCGTCCGCCGCCCGCTCCGCATGCCACAGCGAGGCGGAGAGCGCGTGGTCGTCGAGGGCCAGGATCCGCAGGCGCCGGCGGCGCACGCCGAGCCCGGCACCCCACAGGGCGGCGAACACCCCGGCCGTCACCACGGCCAGCGGCACGAACACCACCACGGCGGTGAGGCGTACCGAGCCCGCCCCCGTCAGGTTCCCCTCCGCGGCCGCCGTCACCACCAGCACCGAGGAGAGCGACACCGCCGACACGATCCAGGCCGGCCAGGTACGGTCGGCGCCCCCGCCGTAGACGCCGATCGCGTAGACGGCCAGCAGTTCGGTGAGGGCCCCCGCGTCGAAGAACTCGGACACCCGCACCGGTACGACGCCCAGGGCGACCGCAGGCGGCCACAGCCACGACGTGGCCAGCACCCCGAGCAGAGCCGCCCACGGGGCGCGCCGGCGCCACAGCAGCGGCAGCGCGTGGACGGTCAGCAGCGCGGCCAGGACGAGCAGTGCGGGCAGCGCGCCGCGCAGGCTCGCGGGCGTCCAGTCCTCCGCGACGACCAGGGCGAACGCCAGCGGCAGCACCGCTCCCGCGAAGACCAGGGCCGGATCGGCCAGCCGCTGCTCCCGCAGCACGTCCGGCCGGTCGCCCTCCTCGGGCGGGCCCCAGGGCCCGGTGACGTCGGGCAGGGTCGCCCGGACCCGCCAGCCCCCGTCCGGCCGGGGGCCGGCCGTCAGGTCCCCGCCGACCGCCGCCGCCCGCTCCCGCATCCCCGCGAGACCTCGCCCGGAGCCGAGACCGCCCGCCCCGGACGTCACGATGCCGCGCGGCGGGGCGTTGTCCACGGTCAGTTCCAGGACGCCGTCCGCGCGCCGGACTTCGACGTGCGCGGCACAACCGGGTGCGTACCGCAGGGCGTTGGTGAGCGCCTCACGGACGATCCCGTGGACGGCCTCCGCGGCCGGGCCGGCCAGGTCGTCGGGGAGATCCGCCTCGATCGGCGGGCCCAGCCGCCCGAAACCGGCGAGAAGTTCCTCGATGCGCGCGGTCATCGGACGGGCGTCCGCGCCGTCGGTGTCCCGCATCAGTCCGACGAGCCGCCGCAGCGTGGTCAGGGTCTCGACGCCGGTGCGTTCCGCGAACGCCAGCGCCTCGGCCGTCAACTCCGGTCTGGTGCCGCCCAGTCGGCCTGCGGCGTCGGCGGTGATGACGACGGAGGTCAGATGGTGGGCGCTCACGTCGTGCAACTCGCGGGCCAGGCGCCGCCGTTCGGTCTCCGCCGCACGCCGCCGCGTCTCCTCCGCGCCGGCCAGCCGACGGGCCGCGGCCGACCGCCCCCTGACCCACTGGCGGCGGACCTCGCCGAGCCCCGCGCACGCCACGTACACCAGCGCTCCGAGCGCCCATTCGGTGGCCAGTGTCGGCCGCGGCCCGAGGCGGACGAGCGACATCAGCCACTCGACGCCGACGACCGCGGCGACCGCGCGAAGGGTCACGGGCACGGGC
Organism: Streptomyces bobili; assembly: GCF_002154575.1. Taxonomy (GTDB): domain Bacteria; phylum Actinomycetota; class Actinomycetes; order Streptomycetales; family Streptomycetaceae; genus Streptomyces; species Streptomyces bobili. Next base: position 1,663 of record NZ_MUBA01000463.1, on the reverse strand, counting down.
CGGCGGGCGGCCACCGAGTACAGCGAGACCAGCGTGCCGAGCCCGAAGTAGTTCTCGTCCCCCGCCACCTGGCCGAACACGAGCGTGCCCAGCGTCCAGGCCAGAGCCCGGACCGGCGCCTGCCGCCGGTGGCCCAGCGCGACGGTCTCCACGGCCAGCGCGACGAGGACGGCGGCGAGCCGAGCCGACCCGGGCACCTCCTCGCCGGCCATCTCCGCACCGGTCCACAGCCAGATGAGTTGTCCGCCCGCGAGGAGGGCGGGGAGCAGCCAGTTGCGTATCGTCTCCATGTCGCAGCGAGCGTAGGACGCGCCAGGGCCGCGCCACACCCGACCCCGGCACGAGGCCGCCCTCCACCCAGCGATGGAGGTGCCCTTCCTGCGCCGGACCGATGCCCCGGACACGGGTGATCGGCGAGGCTAGCCGTCATGACGAACCTGTCCGCCGCCGCGCCCTGGCCGTACCTCCCCGGACCTCATCCCGGACCTCTTCCCGTCCCGCCGCCCGCTCACCTCGCGGAACCGCTCGCCCACCACCGGCTGGCCCGGATCCGGGGAGGTCACCGATGGTGGCGTCCCGTACTGGGCACGCTGTTCGTGGCGGCGGCGTACATGGTGACCGTCGTGCTGCTCTACGGCCTCGTCGACGCCGTGGGAGCGGCCCGCGGCCACCGTCGGGGCCCGGACGGCACCGTGGAGTTCGGGCCGGTGACGAGCACCGCCGTCGACCTGACGATGCTCGCCGTCGCCATCCCCCTCGTGCTGCTCGCGGTCCGCTGGATCGGCCGCCGCCCGGCCGGGACGGTCTCCTCCGTGACGGGCGGACTGAGATGGCGGTGGCTCGGCCTGTGCCTGCTCGCGGCGGTGCCGATCCTCGCGGCGACCACCGGGGCGATGCTCCTGCTGCCCGCGGAGGGCGAGCCCTCGCAACAGTGGGCGGGGTGGGAGGTCTTCGGGCCGGCCCTGGCCATGCTGGTCCTGCTGGTGCCCCTCCAGGCGGCGGCCGAGGAGTACGTCTTCCGCGGCTGGCTCACCCAGGCGGTCGGCGCCTTCCTGCGCTCACCCTGGATCGCCATCGCGCCCCAGGCGGTGCTGTTCGCCGCCGCCCACGGCTGGGGCACCCCCTGGGGCTTCGCCGACCTGGTGGTGTTCGGGGCCGTAGCCGGCTGGCTGACCGTGCGTACCGGCGGACTGGAGGCGGCCATCGGCCTGCACGCCGTCAACAACCTGCTCGCCTTCGCCGCGGCGGCCTCCGTCGTCGATGGGCTGGCGAGCGACGACACCGCCGCCGACGCGCCCTGGGAACTCGTCCTGCTCGACCTGACAGGAGTCGCCCTCTACGCCGCCGCCGTCCTGTGGCTGGCCCGCCGCCACCGGCCCGCCCGCACCGCCCCGGCGGAACTTGCGGCCGTACCGGCCCCGCCTGCGCCCGTCCCGGCCGGATACGCCCACGCCCCGGTCCCCGGCTTCCCCGTCCCCTACGGCGCCCGGCCGGACGCACCAGGTCTGCCCCCGGGGACACCTCCCGCTGCCTCTCCGTCCGCTGACTCCGCCCGCTCCCCGCGCTAGCGTCCGCCCGTGAGCACCAGCAACTCCCGCCGACGGCCGGTCATATGAGCGACAGCGGGGCCGTCGAGACGCGCCCGGATCGACATGCCGTTGCC
>NZ_MUBA01000462.1 GCF_002154575.1 Streptomyces bobili | reverse complement strand
GCGCAGGCGCTGTCCGCGCGCATCCTGGTCCTCGGGTTCACCGCGCAGGCGCTCACCGCCTGCACCGGACGCGCCGCCGTCCATCTGCTGCGCCGCCGGGCACTGCTGCGCCGCCCGCGCGCCGCGCTCGTCGTCGGCCCGGCGGCCACCGCGCAGCGGGTGGCCGCGGCCGTGCTGCGCCACCCCCGGTACGGAGTACGGCCCATCGGCATCGTCGCCGAGCACCCCGGCCACCCGGACGGCGCCGACGGGCTGCCGGTGCTGACCACGGGTCAGGAGGTGCAGCGCGCCCTCATCCAGAACGGCGTCCGTGACGTCCTGTGCGTCCACCCGTCGGTGCGCACCGCGCAGGGTCCGCTGCTGCGGGCGCTGGCCGAGTCGGGCTGCGCGGTGTGGGAGGTCGACGCCGACACCCCGTCGTACGCGACCCGTGAGCAGCTCGCCGGGTTCCCCTGCCGTCGGCTGGACATGGGCAGCGGGCGTGGCGGCGGGCTCGGCAAGCGGCTGCTGGACATCACGGTGTCCGGGACGCTGCTGCTGCTGGTCAGCCCCCTGCTGCTGGTGTTCGCGGCGGTGCTGCGGCTGACCAGCGGACCGGGCGTGGTGTTCCGGCAGGAGCGCATCGGCAGGGACGGGCGCCCGTTCACCCTGCTCAAGTTCCGCACCCACCGTCCGGTGGACGAGCACGAGTCCGCGACCCGGTGGAGCGTGGCGGGCGAGGTGCGGATGAGCCCGTTCTGCCGTTTCCTGCGCGAGTCCTCGCTGGACGAGCTGCTCCAGCTGTGGAACGTGCTGCGGGGCGACATGAGCCTGGTCGGACCCCGGCCCGAACGCCCGTACTTCGTAGGCCAGTTCAGCCAGACCTACCCCGGCTACGCGGCCCGGCACCGGATGCGGACCGGGATCACCGGCCTCGCCCAGATCCACGGGCTGCGGGGCGACACCTCCATCGAGGACCGGGCCCGCTTCGACAACGCCTACATCGACAACTGGTCGCTGTGGCAGGACATCTGCATCCTGCTGCGCACCGCGGCCGCCCTCGTGCGACCGACCGGGAGCTGAAACCGTCCGATGAGCCTCGCCCTGCCCGTGCCCCGTCTGCGGACGCTGTCGCCGGTGCTGCCCGTCGTCGCCGTGGTGGCCCTGCTCGCGCTGCCGGTCTCCCCCGGCGGCGAGGGCGGAGCGGGACCGGCCGACGCGCTCTCCGCGCTCGTCGTGCTGTTCTGCGCGGTCCGGCTGCTGCGGCAGCGGCGGCGCCCCCTGTCCCGCACGGCGGCCGTGGTGCTGGGGCTGCCGGTGGCCGGGCTCGCGCTCGCCGCGATGGGGGCGTCCTCGCCGGGCGCGGGCATCGGCGGCCTCGGCCGCTACCTCCAGGTGTTCGTCCTGGTCCCGGCGGCGGTGCTGCTGCTGATCCGTGACCGGTGCGACTTCCGGCTGCTGGCCTGGTCGTTCGTGGGGCTCGCGGGCTGGCAGGGCGCGGTCGGCGTGCACCAGTACGTCACCGGGACGGGCGCCTCCTACCAAGGGGAGGAGATCCGCGCGGTCGGTACGTTCGGCGCGCAGGACGTGATGGGCATGGCGACGGTCGTGTCCTTCGGGCTGGTCTGCGCGGCCGGCCTGGCCCTGGGCCGGTCCTCGGTACGGCAGCGGACGATCGCCACCGCCTGCGCGCTGGGCCTGCTGCTGCCGCTCGCGCTGTCCTTCAGCCGGGGGGCGTGGATCGCGACGGCGGTGACCTGCTCGGCGCAACTGGCGCTGGCCGGGCTGCGGCGGGCGGTGAAGGCCGGCGCGGTCGTCCTCGCCGCGGGCGTGGTCCTGGTCGGCGGCTTCGGCGTCGGTACGGCGATGCTCCAGGAGCGCATCGGCAGCATCACGCAGGTCGCGGACGCCCCCGACCAGTCGGTCACCGACCGGTACACGATGTGGGCGGCGGCGGTCGGCATGTGGCGCGAACAGCCGCTGACCGGCGTCGGGTTGAAGGGTTTCCCCGAGCACCGGGACGCGCACGCCTCGCTGGCCCTGTCGGCCGGCAGCGACACCGAGGGCGCCGGCGCCGGCTACCGCAAGCAGCCGCTGCTGTCCCCGCACAACATGTACCTGCTGGTCCTGGGCGAACAGGGCCTGATCGGGCTGCTCGCGCTGGCCGGCAGCTGGCTGGCGCTGCTGGTGTGCGCGCTGCGCGGGCTGCTGCGCGTCCACCGGAACCGGGCGCCCGGCCTCGACTGCGCCCTCGTCGCCTGCGGCCTCCTCGTCTGGCAGCTCACCGACTTCCTGTACGCCGACATCGGCGGACCCTCGACGGTGCTGACCGCGGTGGTGCTGGGGCTCGCCGCCTGGTGGGCGCTGGTCGGGGCCGAGGAGGCTCCCGGCGGCGAGGAGCCGGCGGGTCCGGTCGGGCGTGCGCGGGCTCTCGGGAGCGGCGGGCGCGAGGAGGCGCTCGGGCGATGACGGTGACGCCTTCCCGGACCACGCGGGCGGACGGCGACGCGGACGGCGACGCGGACGGCGACGCCGGCAGTGACGCGGGCGGTGACGTGGGCGGTGGCGCGGACGTCACGGTCGCAGGGGCGGCGCGGCCGACCGGACGCCACGGGAAGCGGCAGGAGAAGCGGCCCCGGAAGGCGCTCGCCAAGGTGCTCGGGAACGCGCCCGCGGATTCGCCCGACCCATTCCCGTCCGAACCCCCCTCATCCGAACCGCCCCCGGCCTCCGGAGGGTTCCTCGCCCGTGCCGCCCTGATCACCGCCGTCCTGTCGGTCGCCGGTTCGCTGCTCGGGCTGGTCCGCGATCAGGCACTGGCCCGGCTGTTCGGGGCGGGGCGGGACACGGACGCCTTCCTCGTCGCATGGACGGTGCCCGAGTTCGCGGCCACCCTGCTCATCGAGGACGGGCTGGCGTTCGCGCTGATCCCGGCGTTCAGCATGGCCCTGGCCCGGCGCGCCAGGGGGGCCGGCGGCGACCCGGTCCGCGCCCTCGTCGCCGGGACGCTGCCGCGGCTGTCGCTGGCGTTCGTCGCGGCCGGCGTCCTCGTCGCGGCCCTCGCCCCCCAGGTGGTCGGAAGCCTCGCCCCCGGTCTGCCCGACCCCGCGCTGGCCATCGACTGCACCCGGCTCACCGCGACCTGCGTGGTGAGCTTCGGGCTCGCCGGGTACTGCAGCGCGGCCCTGCGCGCGCACCGGCGGTTCGTGGCGCCGGCGGCGATCTACGTGGCGTACAACACGGGCATCGTCACCGGGATGTTCGTGCTCGGCGAGCGCTGGGGGGTGCGGTCGGCGGCGGTCGGGGTCGCGGTCGGCGGCTGCCTGATGGTGGCCGTACAACTGCCGTCGCTGTGGAGGCAGTTGCGCAAGCGCGACGCGGAGACCGCCGGGGTGGCGGAGGAGCCTCGGCCGCTCGGCGGGGCGATCGTGGCGACCGTGCTGCTGTTCGCGCTGTGCCGGCAGTCGCAGATCCTGGTCGAGCGGTTCCTCGCCTCGCAGTTGCCGTCGGGGGCGATCTCGCATCTGAACTACGCGCAGAAGGTCGCGCAGATGCCGATGATCCTGTCGCTGATGGTGTGCACGGTCACCTTCCCGGTGGTCGCGCGGGCGCTGGCCGAGGGCGACACCGAGCGGGCCCGCGACCGGGTGCAGCGGGACCTGGCGCTGGCCGCGTGCGTGGTGCTGCTCGGCACGGCGGCGGTGGTGGCCTGCGCGCCGCAGATGATCGAACTGTTCTTCCAGCGGGGCGCGTTCACCGCGCGGGACACCGCGGCGACGGCGGGCGTGATGCGGGTGTACGCGCTCGGGCTGCTCGGCCAGACCCTGGTCGGGGTGCTGGCCCGCTCCTACTTCTCGACGGGCCGCGCCTCCTGGTACCCGGCCGCGGCGATGGCCGTCGG
>NZ_MUBA01000461.1 GCF_002154575.1 Streptomyces bobili | reverse complement strand
CTCCCGTCCAGCTCGGGAGCGCGCTGGGAGGTCTCCGTACCGGCCCTCCAGTGGCATCCGCGTCCGGTTCGGGCGCACCCCGCGTGCGGGTGCGGGGCAGCGGAGAAAGGTAACGAGGAACACACCGCCTCCGAGGACGCCGAGTCGCGCGCGACAATGGCGGGGCAACGGCATTCGAAGGAGTTACGCCGTACGGCAGACGCGGCGCGGCTTTCTGGGACCTGGAGGGCGCATGTCTGATCTTCCCCGGAAGGCGGTCACCCGGACCGCCAAGCTCGCCGCGCTCCCGCTCGGCATCGCGGGCCGGGCCACGTGGGGCCTGGGCAAACGCATCGTGGGCGAGTCCGCGGAGATCGTCGGCCGTGAGCTGCAACAGCGCACGGCGGAACAGCTCTTCAAGGTCCTCGGTGAGTTGAAGGGCGGCGCGATGAAGTTCGGACAGGCCCTGTCCGTCTTCGAGTCCGCGCTGCCCGAAGAGGTCGCCGGCCCTTACCGGGCGGCCCTCACCAAGCTCCAGGAGGCGGCGCCGCCCATGCCGACCCGCACGGTGCACGCCGTGCTCGCGGAGCGACTCGGCGAGGACTGGGCCGAGTTGTTCCTCAAGTTCGACGACAAACCGGCCGCGGCCGCCTCGATCGGCCAGGTGCACCGGGCGGTGTGGCACGACGGGCGGGAGGTCGCGGTCAAGGTCCAGTACCCGGGCGCGGGTGAGGCCCTGCTCTCGGACCTCAACCAGCTCAGTCGTTTCGCGCGGCTGTTGGGCCCCCTCATTCCCGGGATGGACATCAAGCCGCTGATCACCGAACTTCGGGACCGTGTCTCCGAGGAGCTGGACTACGGGCTGGAGGCGCAGGCCCAGCAGGCGCACGCGGAGGAGTTCGAGGGAGATCCCGACGTCCTGGTCCCGGCGGTGGTCCACCAGTGCGACCAGATTCTGGTCACCGAGTGGATCGACGGCGTACCCCTCTCCGAGGTGATCGCCGGCGGCACGCCCGAGCAGCGCAACCGTGCCGGCCAACTGCTGTCGCGTTTCCTCTTCTCCGGGCCGGCCCGCACCGGCCTCCTGCACGCCGACCCGCATCCCGGCAACTTCCGTCTCGTGCCCGGGGGTCCGGACGGCGAGGACGACTGGCGCCTGGGCGTCCTGGACTTCGGCACCGTGGACCGGCTCTCCGGCGGTCTGCCCGAGCCGATCGGCGCCTCGCTGCGCATGACGCTCGACGGCGAGGCGGACGCGGTGTACGAGTTGCTGCGCGAGGAGGGCTTCATCAAGGAGTCCATCGAGCTGGAGCCCGTCGCGGTCCTCGACTACCTTCTGCCGATCATCGAACCGGCGCTGGTCGAGGAGTTCACGTTCACCCGGGACTGGATGCGCAGTCAGGCGGCCCGGATCGCCGACCCGCGCTCCCCCGCCTACCAGTTGGGCCGGCAGCTCAACCTTCCTCCGGCCTACCTGCTGATACACCGGGTGACGCTGAGCACGATCGGCGTGCTGTGCCAGCTCGGTGCGACCGTCCGGCTGCGGGAGGAACTGGAGGGGTGGCTCCCGGGGTTCGTCCTCGACGAGGGCCTGGAAGTGGAGGAGTCCGTCGCGGAGGCGTGAGCCACCGCCGGTGCTGCCGAGCACCTGGCCGGATCCGGCCGCGAGGGTTCGGTCACGCTCGGGTCGCACCTCGCTCTCCGTGGCGCAACGCGCCGCGGGGGCCGGTCCGTTCGGACGGACCGGCCCCCGCGGAGGGAGCTTTGCCTCCCCCTGTCGGGAGGCCACCGCTTCAGGTGTAAGGGATTACTGCATCACGGCCATGGCGAGCGCCCGCCGGGCACGCAGCGAGGCGCGCTCGGCACGGCGCTGCATCCGGCGAGCGGTCACCAGGCGCATGGCCCGGCGTTCCTGCTCGGCCTCGAGCAGCCGGTCGTGCATATGCGCACGAGCCAGGGCTTCTGGGATGAGTTGCATCTCGCGGGTCCTGTTCTGACGCGAGTCGTTCGCGCCGGTGGTGGTGACGTCTTGGGTCGCGGAGCCTGCGGGCTCGCTCGTGGACGGCTTCATCGGGGCCTGCTTCTTGGGGTCGTGCGTGACGGGACGGTCGATCGTTCCTGCGATGGTGTTCATGCCGTGACCGGGTTCTTGCGCGGGCGGCCACGCGGCCGCTTCCGGGCGACGACGACACCCTGCACGAACAGCTCGCCACCCCAGACGCCCCAGGGCTCACGCCGCTCCTTGGCACCGGCGAGGCAGGCATCGACCAGCGGGCAGGTACGGCAGAGGGACTTGGCGTACTCCACGTCCGCGGGCGACTCGGCGAAGAAGACCTCCGGGTCGTAGGAGCGGCAGGGGACGGGTACGCCGAGGTTCTCGATGGCGTCGTCGAGCGCGGTGAGCGCCGTGAGCGGGGTCAAGGTGGAGTCCTCCGTGAGGCCGGGCGGGGGGATCGTTTCGGAAGGCGGTACGGACGGGGCGTGCGCTTCGAGTTGCACGGTTCGTCTTCCTCGTCTGGTCGTTCCGGCCCTGTTGGGCCGGGTGGCGGCTTGGTACCGGGTTCTTTTCTTGTCCCGAGGCCCCTTCGCTCCGTCGTCCCGGGTCGGGACAAACAGAAGGGCCGCGGATCCCGGGTGGGGTTCCGCGGCCCTGAAGGCGCCGGCCTGATCGACTGTCAGGCTGGATCACTCCAGGGTTCTGGCCCACGGAAGGCCCACATCTGGTGGTGCTGCGTCGTCTGCTTCCGGGCTCCGGCACCGGTCGCCGTAAAGGCATAGGCCTTCGCCTGTGCCGCTACTGCCGCTTCCAGTGCCTTGGTCGGTCGCTCACTGCGCTCGCGGACAACAAGACCCGCGGGGGCGACGGAGAGGGACGCGGGCCGGTCGGCACGAATGCCGGACAGACCGGTGCCCAGGTTCGAGGCGGCGAGAGTGCACACGGAGACGATCGAGCGATCGGTCAGTTTGGCGGTGCTGACGGAGCTGTTGTTGATGATGATCACTGGAATCGCCTCCTCTCGGCGTCTCGGGGGACCAGGATGGAACCCGGTCCGGCGGATATGCAAGTACAGCACGGAACCTTGGCCTCGGAGAAGGCCTCTGTTCTCGTGCCTAAGAACCTATGGGGACTGCCGGGGCATGCGCAAACTATTTTTCCGACGAGTTCGGATCAGTCGTCCTCGTCCTCGGCTCCGATGTCCTGGCCTGCGCAGATGGCCAGGACATCGGTTCCGTAGCGGTTGAGCTTCCGCGTGCCGACGCCCGGGATCCGCGCCAGCTCGCCCGGTTCCTCGGGGGCGGCCTCGGCGATCGCGATCAAGGTCTTGTCGGTGAAGACGCAGAACGCGGGCTGCCCGGCCCGGCTTGCCTGGACCGCGCGCCAGGACCGCAGCCGCTCGTAGAGTCCCTCGTCCATGTCCGAGGGACAGTCCTCGCAGCGCATCAGCTTCATCTCGCCGGCGTCGGTCAGAGTGCGTCCGCAGACCCGGCAGCGGGCCGGGCTGCGCGGGCTCCGGCGCGGCACCGCCGCCACCACGCCCGCCGCCGCACTCGGGAAGCCGCGCTCGACGCCCCCGGCGCCGCCCGCGGCGCCGCGCCCCGCCGTGCTGCCGGATCCCGGGCGCAGGCCGTCGAGGAAGCGGCTGGGACGGCGGTTGGGGCGTCCGCCCGGCGAACGGCAGAGCGCCCAGGAGACCTGGAGGCGCTCACGGGCCCGGGTGACGCCGACGTAGAGCAGCCGGCGCTCCTCCTCGATCTGCTCGTCGGTGCGCGCGTAGGAGATCGGCATCATGCCCTCGGTGACGCCGACCAGGAAGACGACGTCCCACTCCAGGCCCTTGGCCGAGTGCAGGGAGGCGAGAGTGACGCCCTGGACCGTGGGGGCGTGCTGGGCGCCCGCCCGTTCGTCGAGTTCGGCGACCAGGTCGGCGAGCGTGGCACCGGCTCTGGCGGCGGTGAAGTCCTGCGCCAGGTTCACCAGGGCGGCCAGGGACTCCCAGCGCTCCCTGACGGCACCTGATCCGGCCGGCGGCTGCGGTGTCCAGTTCTCGCCGGACAGGACCGCACGCGCCTGGGAGGGGAGGTCGACGGCGTCCTCGAGCAGGGCGTCGTTGCCGCCGAAGCGGGCGGCGGCGCGCAGGGCGTTGATCGCCTTGCGTACCTCCGGGCGGTCGAAGAACCGCTCGGCGCCGCGCAGCTGGTAGGGGATTCCGGCGTCGGCGAGGGCCTGCTCGTAGGTCTCGGACTGGGCGTTGGTGCGGAACAGGACGGCGATCTCGGCGGGCTGGACACCGGCGTCGACCAACTCGCGGATACGGCGGGCGGCGCCCTCGGCCTCGGCGGGCTCGTCGGTGTACTCGGTGTAGACGGGTTCGGGTCCCGGCGTGCGTTGGGAGATCAGCTCCAGGCGGTGGTCGGCGGCCCGGCCGCGGGCCTGGGACAGCAGACCGTTGGCGAGGTGGACGACCTGAGGGGTGGAGCGGTAGTCGCGCACCAGTTTGACGACGGTGGCTCCGGGGTGGCGGCTACGGAAGTCGAGGAGGTGGTCGGGGGTGGCTCCGGTGAAGGAGTAGATCGTCTGGCTGGCGTCGCCGACCACGCACAGGGTGTCCCGGTCGCCGAGCCACAGCTCCAGGAGCCGCTGCTGGAGGGGGCTGACGTCCTGGTACTCGTCGACCACGAAGTGCTGGTACTGGGCGCGGACCTGCTCGGCGATGTCCTGACGGTCCTGGAGGACGGCGACGGTCAGCAGGAGGACGTCCTCGAAGTCGATGACGCCTCGCTCCCGCTTGAGGTCCTCGTAGGCGGCGTACAGCTGGGCGATCTCGGCGGGCGCGCGGGGGGTCTCGCGGCCGGCCCTGGCGGCGGCCGCCTGGTAGTCGGCGGGGACGGTCTGGGTGACCTTGCACCACTCGATCTCGGCGGTGGTGTCCCGCAGCTCGCCCCGGTCGAGCCGGATGCGGCAGGCGGCTGCCGCGTCGGCGACGATCTGGACCTTGCGGTCGACGAGCCGGGGCAGCGAGCCACCGATCGCTTTCGGCCAGAAATACTGGAGCTGGCGCAGGGCAGCGGAGTGGAAGGTGCGGGCCTGGACGCCCTGGGCTCCGAGCATCCGCAGCCTCCCGCGCATCTCTCCGGCCGCACGGTTGGTGAACGTGACGGCGAGGACGCTGGAGGGCTGCAGGATGCCCGCGCGCACCCCGTAGGCGATGCGGTGGGTGATCGCGCGGGTCTTGCCGGTACCGGCTCCGGCCAGCACGCACACCGGTCCGTGCAGGGCGGTGGCCACCTCGCGCTGCTCGGGGTCGAGCCCTTCGAGCACCGCGTCGGCCGAGTCCGGTACCTGCGGGAAAAGAGTGGAGTGCGTTGCTGCTGTCACACAGCCATGCTGCCAGGTCACCGGAGACAGCCGAGCCGGTTGTCCACAGGGAGGCACCGGCAGTCGTATTAATGCGGCAGGCATCACAGCGCCTCTCGGCGGGCGTCACAGCTACCCGTGGCGGGCGTCGTACCCGCTCGCGGTGGGCGTCACAGTGGTCCGGGGCCGCTCGCGGGAATGGCGGTGCCTCCTCGTGCGTTCCCTCTCCGCGACCCCACATCCCCCGAGTCGCCGAAGGAGCGCGAGAGACATGCCGGGCACTGTGACGATGTACAGCACCACGTGGTGCGGCTACTGCCGCAGGTTGAAGAGCCAGATGGACCGCGAGGGCATCACGTACAACGAGATCAACATCGAGCAGGACCCGGAGTCCGCGGCGTTCGTGGAGAAGGCGAATGGCGGAAACCAGACGGTGCCGACCGTGCTGTTCCCGGACGGCTCCACGCTGACGAACCCTTCGCTGGCTCAGGTCAAGCAGAAGATCGGCGCGTAACGCGCCGGATGTCGCGGCGGTACGGCGAAGAGGGCGGCCCCTGGAACTCCGGGGCCGCCCTCTTCGTGCCGTGTCACGTGAAGGTACGGATGGGCAGCGGTTTGCCGTACCAGAGTTCGATCAGGCGGGCCGCGATGGAGATGCCGTAAGGAGGCAGGACCTCGCCGGACTCGAAGCCCGCTCCGAGTTCGTCGCGGGAGAACCAGCGGGCCTCGTGGATCTCGTCGCCGTCGACGTCGATGACGGTGGAGGTGGCGCGGGCCATGAAGCCGAGCATGAGGCTGGACGGGAAGGGCCAGGGCTGGCTGGCGACGTACTCGACCTGGCCGACCGTGATGCCTGCCTCCTCGAAGACCTCCCGGCGCACCGTCTCCTCTATGGACTCGCCGGGCTCGACGAAGCCGGCCAGCGTCGAGAAGCGGCCCTCCGGCCAGTGGACCTGACGGCCGAGCAGGATGCGGTCCTCCTCGTCCGTGACCGCCATGATCACCGCCGGGTCGGTGCGCGGGTAGTGCTCCGCGCCGCAGGGGGGGCAGCGGCGGATGTGGCCGGCTGCGGCGATGACCGTGCGCTCGCCGCAGCGCGAGCAGAAGCGGTGGGTGCGCTGCCAGTTCTCCAGGCCGACCGCGTGCACCATGAGGCCCGTGTCGCGCGGGGACAGCAGCAGTCCTGCCTCGCGAAGGCCCGCGGGGCGGGCGGACTGGTCGATACGGCCGGGGAGTGCGTCCTTCTGGAGGGCGAAGTAGCTGACGCCGTCGTCGTCGGTGCCCAGGAAGTAGCGGTGGGCCTCGGTGAGGGGGGCCTCGAAGGAGGGCGTCATGACGAGTTCGGTCCGGCCGTCGGACGTCTCGTCGATGAGGACCTGGCCGCCGGAGACGACGAAGCAGCGTGTCGTGGGGTGGCTCCAGGCCGCGGCGAGCCAGGCCTCGTCGAGCCGGTGGTGGGCGGCGCGGTCGATGCCGCTCGGGGCGGTGAGCGAGATGGGTCGGTCAGCGTTCTGGTCGGTCCAGGTGGTCACGGGTGCTTCCAACTCCCCCGGTGGAACGGTTGTTTCGGCGGGCGGTTCAGCGGGACGTGCGGCAGGGGGCGACCGGGTCCGGTGCGGTGTCGCCGTGCGGGGCGGCATGTCCAGTGTGCCCCGCGCGCGGTGTGGCTCCGGACCGTTCGAGGTCGTCAGGGCGCATGGCGCCAGGTCTCGGCGAGGTCACCCCAGAGGTACGCGGTGGTTTCGACGCCCTTGAGGAGGAGGTCCAGCTCGACCTTCTCGTTCGGGGCGTGCCATCCGTCGGAGGGCACGGAGATGCCCAGGAAGAGCACCGGGGCGTCGAGGACTTCCTGTAGGTCGGCGGCGGGTCCCGAGCCTCCCTCGCGGGTGAAGCGGACGGTGCCTTCGAAGGCGCGGCCCATGGCGCGCACGACGGACCGCAGGGCGGGGTGGTCCAGCGGGGTCAGGCACGGGCGCGTGGCCGGGCTGAACGTGATCTCGTGACGGATGCCCGCGGGTACCCGCTCCTCGGCCCAGACCCGGACCGCCTTCTCCACCTGGTCGGGGTCCTGTCCCGCGACCAGCCGGAAGGACAGCTTCACGAAGGCGGAGGACGGGACGATCGTCTTGCTGCCGGGGCCCTGGTAGCCCCCGCCGATGCCGTTGACCTCGGCGGTGGGGCGGGCCCAGATGCGCTCCAGGGTGCTGTGCCCGGCTTCGCCGTGGGTGGCGTGCGACTTGGCGGTGCGCAGCCAGCTCTCCTCGTCGAAGGGCAGCTCGGCGAAGAGCTCGCGTTCGCGGCCGGTGAGTTCGACGACGCCGTCGTAGAAGCCGGGGACCGTCACGCGCGCGTGCTCGTCGTGCAGGGCGGCTACGAGGCGGGCGGCGGCGGTGGCCGGGTTGGGCACGGCGCCGCCGAAGGAGCCGGAGTGGATGTCCTGGTCGGGGCCGTACAGCCGGATCTCGCATTCGGCGAGCCCTCGCATGCCGGTGCAGACCGTCGGGGTGTCCTCGGACCACATGCCGGTGTCGGAGACGATCACGGCGTCGGCGGCGAGCCGCTGGGCGTGCTCCTCGACGAGGGCGCGGAAGTTCGGTGAGCTGGACTCCTCCTCGCCCTCGATCAGCAGCTTGAGGTTGACGGCCGGGGCGGTCCGGCCGGTGGCGGCGAGGTGGGCGCGCACGCCCAGGGTGTGGAAGAAGACCTGGCCCTTGTCGTCGGCCGCCCCGCGCGCGTAGAGACGGTTTTCGCGGACGACCGGCTCGAAGGGGTCGCTGTCCCAGCCGTCCTCGCGGGCGGCGGGCTGCACGTCGTGATGGCCGTAGACCAGGACGGTGGGTGCCTGCGGATCGCCGGACGGCCATTCGGCGAAGACGGCGGGCGCGCCGGGCGTCTGCCAGACCTCTGCGGTCGGGAAGCCGGTCTCCTGGAGCTTGGCGGCAAGCCAGTCGGCGCTGCGGCGGACATCGGGCGCGTGGTCGGGCTGGGCCGAGACCGACGGGATGCGCAGCCACTCGGCGAGGTCGTCGAGGAACGCCGCACGGTGGCGCTCGATGTACGTGCGGACGGCGCTGTCCGGGGTCTGGCTCATGGTCACGAGCCTATCCGGCCGCACCGACATCCCGGCCGGGTACTTATGCACGGTTTACTTGCGCTGTCCGCTCCCCCGTGCCGTCCTGAAGGGCGTCCTCCTGGGTCAACAGGCGCTCCAGCGCGGCCCGGTCCGGCAGATTCGCGGGTCGTACGACCTCGCCGGTGCGCACGTAGACGAACGCCGCTGTGACGGATTCCACGGGCACACCGTGCTGCTCGGCCCACGCGAGCCGGTACACAGCGAGCTGGAGCGGGTCGCCGTCATGGCCCCGGCCGGTCTTCCAGTCGACGATCTCGTACGTCGCGCTGTCGCCGTCGCCGTCCTTGTAGACGGCGTCGATGCGGCCCCGTACGACGCGGTCGGCGAGGGTGAGCTGGACGGGGGCCTCGACGCGGTAGGGGGTGCGGCGGGCGTACTCGGTGCGCTCGAAGGCGTCCTTGAGTGCCTCCAGGTCGCGTTCGTCGGCGATCTCCGCGTCCTCGCCGGGCAGTTCGTCCGGTTCCAGGAAGGGCAGCGTCAGCTCCTCGAAGCGGGCCTCCACCCACGCGTGGAACCTGGTGCCCCGGCGCGCGGCCGGCTGGGGCGGGCTGGGCATGGGGCGCGCGAGTTCCTGGGCGAGTCCGTCCGGGTCGGCGGCCAGGCGCAGCACCTGCGACGCGGTCAGGGTCACCGGGAGAGGTACGTCCGTGACGCTCCGGCGAGCGCGCTGCAGCTCCCCGGCGAGCGCGTCCAGGTCGCGGTCCCAGGAGGCGATCGT
>NZ_MUBA01000460.1 GCF_002154575.1 Streptomyces bobili | reverse complement strand
GGCGGGGCGGGCGGCAGCGGGGGTCCGGCGAGCCTCAGCAGACCGCGGACCGCGGCGCGGAAGCCGGGGTCGCGCAGGGCCTCGGTGAGGGTACGGGCGTCGTCGTCGCGCTGCCAGACCTGGCCGGAGATCAGGTCGAGGGCCTGGTACAGGTCGCCCTCGACGTCCAGGTCCCCGGACACCCAGGCGCGGGCCAGCCCCAGCTCACCCGGCTTGAAGAGGAGCCGGCGGACGGCTCTGCGGTTGCGTACGACGAGGGTCGGCGCGTCGGGCGGCCCGGCCAGCGAGCCGTCCCAGGCCCGGACCCGCACCGGAAAAGGCGCTCCCAGCAACTGTTGGACGAGGGCATGGAGCCGCGGCGCGGCGTCTGCCATGGTGCACACCTCCGTGACGGTGATCCCGGATGTCCTTGCACCACGTAAACACCGCGGAGGCCGCGGCACAGTCCCCTGCGGCGGTCATGTCTGTGCAAACCATCCGAACCGCGGTGTGCTCCCCCACCGGGCTTCGCCCCGGACCGGCTCGGCGTCGCCCGGAACACGCCGAAGGGGCCGCCCGCACCACGGATGGCGGGCGGCCCCTTCGGGGTGTACTGCGTGACCGGAGGTCAGGAGGCCTTGGCCTTCTCGCCGGTCTTCTCGGTCTTCTCCGCGGCCGGCTTCGCCGCTACCGGGGCCGGCTTCGCGGCCTCGTAGAACTCCTCGCGCGGGGACTCCAGCGCGCCGAGGGCGACGACCTCACGCTTGAGGAACATGCCGAGGGTCCAGTCGGCGAAGACGCGGATCTTGCGGTTCCACGTCGGCATCGCCATGCCGTGGTAGCCACGGTGCATGTACCACGCCAGGCGGCCCTTGAGCTTGATCTTCATCTTGCCCATGACGATCATCGCGACGCCCTTGTGGAGGCCGAGGCCCGCCACCGCACCCTTGTTGGAGTGCGCGTACTCCTTCTGCGGGAAGCCCCGCATACCGGAGATCACGTTGTCGCCGAGGACCTTGGCCTGACGCAGCGCGTGCTGCGCGTTCGGCGGGCACCAGGCGTTCTCGACGCCGGCCTTGCGGGCGGCGACGTCGGGGACCTGGGCGTTGTCGCCGGCGGCCCAGATGTAGTCGGTGCCCTGCACCTGGAGCGTGGCGGCCGTGTCGACGTGACCACGGGGGCCCAGCGGGAGGCCGTAGCGGGCGAGGACCGGGTTCGGCTTGACGCCGGCCGTCCAGACGATCGTGCTGGAGTCGACCTCCAGGCCGTTCTTCAGCACCACGTGGCCGTCGACGCAGGAGTCCATCGAGGTGGAGAGGTAGATCTCCACGCCGCGGCTCTCCAGGTGCTCCTTGCCGTAGGCGCCCAGCTTCGGGCCGACCTCGGGGAGGATCTTGTCGGCGGCGTCGACCAGGATGAAGCGCATGTCCTCACGGGACACGTTCTTGTAGTACTTGGCGGCGTCGCGGGCCATGTCCTCGACCTCACCGATGGTCTCCGCACCGGCGAAACCGCCGCCGACGAAGACGAAGGTGAGCGCCTTGCGGCGGATCTCCTCGTCGGTGGTGGAGTCGGCCTTGTCGAGCTGTTCGAGGACGTGGTTGCGCAGGCCGATGGCCTCCTCGATGCCCTTCATACCGATGCCCTGTTCGGCCAGGCCGGGGATCGGGAAGGTGCGGGAGACCGCGCCGAGCGCGACGACCAGGTAGTCGAAGGGCAGCTCGTACGCCTCGCCGACCAGCGGGGCGATCGTGGCGACCTTGCGGTCCTGGTCGATGGTGGTGACCCGGCCGGTGAGGACCTCCGCCTTGGGCAGCACGCGTCGCAGCGGGACGACGACGTGGCGCGGGGAGATGTTGCCGGCGGCGGTTTCGGGGAGGAAGGGCTGGTAGGTCATGTACGACCGGGGGTCGACGACCGTGACGGTCGCCTCGCCGTAGCGCATCTTCTTCTGGATACGCCGAGCTGCGTACAGGCCTACGTACCCACCGCCTACTACGAGGATCCTGGGACGCTCCGTGGTGCTCATGCCATCGAGTATCCACCCGCCCGAGGGGGGTCGCTCGTGCGCCCCTTCACAAGCTTCCTCGGGGTGTGTGTTATCCTCCGCCGCTCACGTGATCCAGGTCATGATGCGCGACGGGAACCCGTATGCATTCGGTGCCGTTGTCAATGCCGCGTGAGCTGCCTCTCCAGGGTTCCGGGTGCCGAGTGAGGCCCTCGAAACACCCCGCCCGCAACCCCTGCGAAACGTCCGCGCCTTCCGCTTTTGAACATGTTCACCCGCCTATCCGCACCCCGTAAGGGCCAACCGGCCCCTCTTCGTCCTCCGACAGGACCGTTTTCCTTGTGAAGAACTTCACGAACTTTTCCGGGGGGCTGTCACCGAGGGCCCGTTCCTGACCGACTCAACCCCCTCGATCATGCTCAAACGCCGCCCGACCTGCTCAGGAGAGAGCCGACCAGGCGACCCCGCCGAGGCTGCGGGCCTCCCACAGCCCGACCGCTCCGACCCCTGCACGCCACGATCAGCCGGCGAAAAGGGGACCACCCCGGCGACGACCCGTACCGCCAGGACGCCGACGTCAAGGAACTCTCGTCGTCAAGGCAGGCGACCGGCGGGACGTGTACCGCAGCCTGTAGGCGGTCAGGCCAGAGACCAGCCGATCCCGTCCAGGATGTCGTGCTCGCTCACCACGACCTCCTCCGCGCCGATCCGGTCCATGATCGACAGGAGGACCAGGGCACCCGCGCCGATGACGTCGACCCGGCCCGGATGCATCGACGGGATCGCCGCGCGCTCGGCGTGGGTGGAGCGCAGCAGCCAGTCGGTGATCTCGCGGACCCGGTCACGGGAGACGCGGGAGTGGTGGATGGCCTGCGGGTCGTACGCGGGCAGCTGCTGTGCGATCGCGGAGATCGTGGTGACCGAGCCGGCGAGGCCGACCAGGGTGTGCGCCTCGCTCAGCGGGACCGTGCGCTCGGCGAGGTCCAGGGCCGCCTCGATGTCGGCGCGTATGGCCGCGATCTGCCGCTCCGTCGGCGGGTCGGTGACCGCCCCGTCGACGACCAGGTGCCGCTCGGTCATCCGCACGCAGCCGATGTCCACGGAACGTGCCGCGCGCACCTGGTCGTTCCCGACGACGAACTCGGTCGAGCCGCCGCCGATGTCCACGACGAGGTAGGGCTTCGCCAGGTCGTCACGGCCGGTCAGTTCCCTGGTGGCGCCGGTGAAGGAGAACTCCGCCTCCTGGTCCCCGGAGATCACCTCGGGCTCGACGCCCAGGATGTCCAGCACACCGCGCACGAACTCGTCGCGGTTCTCCGCGTCGCGCGAGGCGGAGGTGGCCACGAAGCGCAGCCGCTCGGCGCCGTGTTCCTTGATGACGGCCGCGTACTCCCGGCAGGCGGCGAAGGTCCGTTCCAGCGCCTCGGGCGCGAGCCGCCCGGTCCGGTCGACCCCCTGCCCGAGCCGCACGATCGTCATGCGGCGGTCCAGCTCGGCCAGTTCACCCGTCTCGGGGTGGGCGTCGGCGACGAGCAGCCGGATGGAGTTCGTACCGCAGTCGACGGCGGCGACGCGGGTCATCGGGCGTCACCCTCGGCCGGCGTCACACACGTCCCCTTGGACCACCACTGCGGCAGCATGGCCAGCGCCTCGTCCCCGAGCGGGTTCACGCCGGGTCCCGCCGCCAGGGAGTGGGCGACCAGCACGTGCAGGCACTTCACCCGGTCCGGCATGCCCCCGGCGCTGGGGAAGTTCTTCAGTTCCTCGATCTCGTCCCGCCGCCGCACATAGTCCTCGTGCGCCGCGCGGTACGCCGCCGCCAGCTCCGGGTCGGTCCGGAGCCGTTCCGTCATCTCCTTCATCACGCCGTTCGCCTCCAGCGTGCCGATCGCCGAGTTGGCCTTCGGGCACGTCAGGTAGTACAGCGTCGGGAAGGGGGTGCCGTCGGGGAGGCGGGGGGCCGTCTCCACCACGTCCGGCTGGCCGCACGGGCATCGGTGCGCGATCGCGCGCAGGCCGCGCGGCGGGCGTCCGAGCTGCTGCCTGAAGGCCTCGACATCGGCGTCGGTGGGCTCGGTGCGGGGAGTGGTCGGCGGGGGCGTTTCCATGCCTGTACGAAAGTCTCTCTGTCAGTTCATCGGTCGGCGGCGGCGTCGGACTTGTCGACGCCGTCCCAGACGTTGGAGTACCAGGGGCGGTCGGCGGCCCCCTGGTCGGCGCGGGACTGCTCGGCGGCGTCGGGGTCGACGACGATGAAACCCGTCTCCCCCGGCATCACGTAATGCAGCCGCAGCCGGATCCGCTGTTCGGCGTAGGCGTCGTCCTGCCAGCGTGCCTTGAGGTCGCGGAGCTGTTCCACCCGTTCGCGGGCCTCCTGCTTCTCACGCTGGAGATCGGCGATCTCGGCGCGCTGGGAGACGTACTGCCGCATGGGGTAGGCCAGGGCCACGATCAGCGTGCACAGGACGAGCGCGAGGAGGGCCGCCCGGCCGGTGAGGCGGGAGCGGCGGGCCTGGCGCTTGGTCTGGGACCGGTAGACCCTGGCCGCGGTCTGCTCACCGATCAGCTTGATCCTGGTCGCGGTGGAGAAACGGTCCCGGTCCTTCACGGCCATGCGTCCCCGCCTCCCGTCTCACACGTGCGTACGTCCCCGGACACGGTACGGGACCGGTACGGGGACGTACGTACGACTGGCTAAGGCTTAGCCCGGTAAGGCTCAGCCTTTGAAGCGCGGGAAGGCCGAACGGCCCGCGTACACCGCGGCGTCGTCGAGGATCTCCTCGATGCGCAGCAGCTGGTTGTACTTGGCGACGCGGTCCGAGCGGGCCGGGGCGCCGGTCTTGATCTGACCGCAGTTCACCGCGACGGCGAGGTCGGCGATGGTGACGTCCTCGGTCTCGCCGGAGCGGTGGGACATCATGCACTTGAAGCCGTTGCGCTGGGCCATCTCGACGGCGTCCAGCGTCTCGGTCAGCGAGCCGATCTGGTTGACCTTGACGAGCAGGGCGTTCGCGGAGCCCTCCTCGATGCCGCGGGCCAGGCGCTCCGGGTTGGTGACGAAGAGGTCGTCGCCGACGATCTGGACCTTGTCGCCCAGCTTGTCGGTGATGACCTTCCAGCCGGCCCAGTCGTCCTCGTACAGCGGGTCCTCGATGGAGACCAGCGGGTACGCGGAGACCAGCTCCTCGTAGTACTCGGTCATCTCGGCGGCCGAGCGGGACTTGCCCTCGAACTCGTACTTGCCGTCCTTGTAGAACTCGGACGCGGCGACGTCGAGCGCGAGCGCGATCTGCTCGCCGGGGACGTAACCGGCCTGCTTGATGGCCTCGATGATGAGGTCGAGCGCGGCGCGGTTGGACTCCAGGTTCGGGGCGAAGCCGCCCTCGTCGCCGAGGCCGGTCGACAGGCCCTTGGTCTTCAGCACCTTCTTGAGGGTGTGGTAGACCTCGGCGCCCCAGCGCAGGGCCTCGGAGAAGGACTCCGCGCCGATCGGGGCGATCATGAACTCCTGGATGTCCACGTTGGAGTCGGCGTGCGAGCCGCCGTTCAGGATGTTCATCATCGGAACGGGCAGCAGGTGCGCGTTCGGGCCGCCCAGGTAGCGGAAGAGCGGGAGGTCGCTGGCCTCGGAGGCGGCGTGCGCGACGGCGAGGGAGACGCCGAGGATGGCGTTGGCGCCGAGGGAGCCCTTGTTGTCGGTGGCGTCCAGGTCGAACATCGCCTGGTCGATCAGGCGCTGCTCGGTGGCGTCGTAGCCGACCAGCTCGGGGCCGATCTGCTCGATGACGGCCAGGACGGCCTTCTCGACACCCTTGCCGTGGTAGCGGTTGGGGTCACCGTCGCGAAGCTCGATGGCCTCGAAGGCGCCGGTGGAGGCGCCGGAGGGAACGGCGGCACGACCCGTGCTGCCGTCGTCGAGGCCGACCTCGACCTCGACGGTGGGGTTGCCTCGCGAGTCGAGGATTTCCCGGGCTACGACGACGTCGATGGACGGCACGAGCATCTCCTTCTTGGGATGTGACGCTGGTTGTGCGGGGCACGTGGGGGCTCTGACGAGCCCTCGGCGAGCCTTGCGACTAGAGCCTAACCGCCTCGGGCGGTCGGTCGGCCGACCGACCGTCCCGTGGACAAGGAGACCGTACCCATTGTTTCCGTCCGGAACAAAGGGGTGGCCGGCAGAAGGGCCGACACGAAGCGGCGAACAGGAGATCGGGAAAAGAAGGACCCCGCCCCGGTGCGTACGGGGGAACACGCACCGGGGCGGGGTGCTTGTGGGGACGGGGGCTCCCTCACGAGGCCGTCAGTGTGGCGGCCTCGCAGGTGAGGGGGCTGTGGTCCGGCTGGGAGCCGGATGTCACTTCAGGTGCAGCTGCTGACCCGGGTAGATGAGGTCGGCGTCCTGGACGATGTCCTTGTTCAGCTCGAACAGCTTGGCCCAGCCGCCCTTGACGTCGTGCGCCTCGGCGATGGAGCTGAGCGTGTCGCCCTTGACGACCTTGTACTCGCCGTCACCCTTCTTGACCTTCTTGCCGGTCGGGGTGGTGACCGTCTTCGGGGTCTTGGCGGCCGGGCGCTCGGCGGAGCGGGAGGCGCTCTGCTCACCGGTGGAGCGCGTGGTGGACTCCGAGGAGCCGCTGGAGGAGCTGCCGGTGGACGACGAGCCCGTGGAGGCCGAGCCGCCGCCGTTGTACGCGGCGCCGGACAGGCCCACGCCACAGGACGGCCAGGCACCCTTGCCCTGGCCCGCGAGGACCTTCTCCGCGATCTGGATCTGCTGGGACTTCGAGGCCTTGTCGGCGGTGGAGGCGAACTGCGTGCCGCCGTACGCGGCCCAGGTGGAGGCCGAGAACTGCAGGCCGCCGTAGTAGCCGTTGCCGGTGTTGATGGACCAGTTGCCGCCGGACTCGCACTGGGCGACCGCGTCCCACTCGGAGGCGGTGGCGGCGGAGGCGTTGCCGGCCGCCATCAGCGGGGCGGCTATGGCGACACCGGTGACACCGGCGAGCGCGGCGACACGGGTGGCCTTGGACGGGCGGCGGTGCTTGCCCTTGCCGGAAAACAGCATGGTGGATCCCCTCACCGACGCCTGCGAGGTGAGCTGTCGGGTTCGGGCCGTGTGAGTTGCCCGGCCACTCGTCCTCGAAGAGCACTGCTCCCCGGAACGCGTGGCTTCACCCCGAGCCGTTCCGGTCAACCGACCGGTCCGGCACCTACCTTGGGTCCCCCGCTCCTGCCTACGGCGCTTGCGCGACGACTGTTCCCGGGCTGCCACTGGCAGGATTCGGCGTTGCGACAGCCGGGGCTCGGGTTGCCGAGCGATCCTGACGGTAGACACGGGCTCGGCGGAATTTCAAAGACGATCACGCCTTCTGAGACTCATCCCACACTTTGATCAAACCGGACATTCGACGCGAAGTGTGACGTGAACTCCCGCTGCTTTTCCCGTTTTTCCGCCCTATTGAACCGCTGTGTCGAGCGTCTGACCGGCGGTGATGTTGTTCGGGTCGACACCGATGGCGGCCTTGTTCTCGGCGTAGAGCGCACGCCATCCGCCGTCGAGGCCAAGGGAGTCGGCGATGGAGGCGAGCGAGTCACCCTCGCGCACCACGTAGGTGTCGGCGGCGTGACGGCCGGAGGAGGCGGGGGCGGTGCCGTCCGGCACGGGCGCGGCCTCCTCGGCGGTGGTGCCGCGATGACGGCCGGAGGCGAGGGAGCCGGTGTCGACGAGGCTCCAGGAGCCCGCATCCTGCACCGACTTGTCCGAGTCGTCCGCTTCCGGGGTGGCCGTGGGCGTACCGCCGCCCGACTCCGAGGCGCTCGCGTCCCCATCTGCGGGCGTATCGGACACGGAGGAGTTGTCCGGCGTACCGGAGGAAGGGGACGAAGGCGACGGGGAAGCCGAGTCCGCGCCTTCCGGGGAGGATTCGGCCGACGGGTCGGCGGACTCCCCCGCGGGGTCCGAGGACTTCGAGGAGCCGGAAGAGCCCGAGGAGCCGGAGGAACCCGACGAACCCTTGGACAGGTCGGACAGTCCGGACGACGCGGAGGAGTCGGACGAGTCGTCCGCCACTCCGGTGTCCACGCTGCCCGCACCGTTGGCCTTGGTCAGCCCGGAGGTCAGCCCACAGGTACCCCAGGCGCCGATGCCCTGGTCCGCGAGGACCTTCTGGGCCACGGATATCTGCTGGTTGCGGCTGGCCAGGTCGGGGCGCTCGGCGAAGTCGAGGCCGCCGTACGCCTCCCAGTCCTCCTGGCTCAGCGCCAGGCCGCCGTACTCGCCGTTGCCCGTGTCGGCGCTCCAGGAGCCGCCGGACTCGCACTCCGCCACCGTGTCCCACACCGTGCCGTCGGCCGCGCTCGCGCCGGTGGCGCCCAGCAGCGGGATGGCGATCGCGGTGCCGGTCACGCCGGCCGCGACAAGGAGGGCCGGAGCCTGACGGGGGCGCCGGTGACGACCGTTCCCGGAGAGCATGCGAGGGCCTTTCTCGAGACAGCAGTGCCTGCACGGCGAGTGAAGCAGGGGCGCCGCGCTGACAGGTGAACGTATCGGCAGACGATCACTTGTCACAAGTTAATGCCGCGCAGATCACGTGAAGATCACAGAGCTGAGGATTGGTCACCTTCACTTCGCCACTTGGTCACATAACGGACGGTCAGTGGACGGCTGCGGCGGGTTCACCGCTGGCAGCGGGATTGAACTCCACGGGCAGCGTGCGCAGTCCGCGCATGATGAGGCCGCCGCGCCACCTCAAGTCGGCCGGGTCCGCGCCGAGTCGCAGATCAGGCAGCCGGGTGAGGAGGGTGGCCAGTGCGGTCTGTCCCTCCAGGCGGGCCAGGGGCGCGCCCAGGCAGTAGTGGATGCCGTGGCCGTAGCCGAGGTGCTGGTTGTCGCGGCGGGAGAGGTCCAGCACGTCCGGGTCGGCGAACCGTTCCGGGTCCCGGTCGGCCGCCGCCAGGACCACGAGGACCGGATCGCCGGCGGCGATGTCCTGTCCGCCGAGGGTGAGCGGCTCGGTGGCGAAGCGCCAGGTGGCGAGTTCCACCGGGCCGTCGTAGCGCAGGAGTTCCTCCACACCGGTCGCCAGGAGGCCACGCTCGCCGGCCGCCAGGGAGTCCTGGAGGCGGGCGCGCTGTTCGGGGTGGTTCAGGAGGGCGTAGGTGCCGTTGCCGATCAGGTTCACCGTCGTCTCGAAACCGGCGAACAGGAGGATGAAGGCCATGGCGGCGGCCTCGTTCTCGGTGAGGTGCTCGCCGTGGTCGGAGGCGCGGATCAGACCGGAGATGAGGTCCTCGCCGGGCGCCGGTTCGGCGGGCAGCTCCGCGCGCTTGCGGTGGATGAGTTCCAGGAGATAGCCGCGCATCTTCTTCACCGACCGCGCGACACCGCCGCGCGGGCCGCCGCCGTGCCGGATCATCATGCCCGCCCAGTCACGGAAGTCGTCCTGGTCCTCGCGCGGGACGCCGAGCAGGTCGCAGATGGCGTAGATGGGGAGCGGGAAGGCGAAGTCGTGGATGAGGTCGGCGGTCCCCTTGTCCGCGAACCGGTCGATGAGTTCGTCCGTCAGCTCCTGGACGCGGGGCGCGAACTCGGCGACGCGGCGGGGCGTGAACGCCTTGCTGACGAGCCGTCGCAGCCGGGTGTGGTCCGGCGGGTCGATGTTCAGCAGATGCGTCATCAGCTCGGCCTTGCGCTCACCGGGGATCCCCGTCTTGCCCTTGGCGTGCGCGGGCTCGTCGTGATGCGCCGGGTTCTTGCTGAGCCGCGGGTCGGCGAGGGCCTGCTTGGCATCGGCGTACCGGGTGACCAGCCAGGCCTCCACACCGCTGGGCAGCCGGGTGCGGTGCACGGGCGCGTGCTCGCGGAGCCAGGCGTAGGCCGGGTAGGGGTCGGTGGCGAAGTCCCAGGTGAACAGGGCTGGCGCGGACGTCTCGGGTACGGGCTGGTCGGTCACGCCTCGACGGTATCGGGGATCGGGGCGGGGACCTCGCACGGCCCGGGTGAGGGAAGTCCCGGCACAGGCCTTGCCCGCACCGGGTACGGGATCGGCGGCTCCGCGAGTCCTCGAACCCCCGTATCCGCCAGGCTCCAGGAGCCGCCCCCTACTCCCCCACTCCCTCGGCTGCCCGGATCGCGTCTCGGTAGGTGCGGGCCGCTGCCCGCAGGGCCGCTTCCGGGTCGACGCCCTCCGCCTCGGCTCGGGCCGCCAGGGCCAGGAGGTCGTAGCCGAGGCCTTCCGAGGCCGGGAGCGGCACGTCCAGGTGGGCCGAGCGGACTCGCGAGGCGAGCTTCGCCGCCAGGGCGAGGCCCGGCTGGTGGAGGGGGATGCCGTCGGTGACCGACTCGCGGCCCTTCTCGACCGCCTTCGTGCGCATCCAGTGCTCCTTGACCTCCTCGGGGGTGGTCGCGGTGGCGTCGCCGAAGACGTGCGGGTGGCGGTGGATGAGCTTGGTGACGATCGTGCCGGCCACGTCGTCGACGGAGAACGGGGCCTCCTCGTCCTCCTCGGCGATACGGGCGTGGAAGACGACCTGGAGGAGGACGTCGCCCAGTTCCTCGCGCAGCTCGTCGCGGTCGCCGTCCTCGATGGCCTCGACCAGTTCGTACGCCTCCTCGATGCCGTACTTCGCGAGGCCCTTGTGGGTCTGCCGGGAGGACCAGGGGCATTCGGCGCGGATACGGTCCATGACCTGGACGAGGTCGAGGAGGCGGGCGCCGGGGAGGTCGTAGGAGGCGGGGAGCAGCTCCAGGTCGGGCATGGACACGCGGCCGGAGCCGGCCAGCCGGGCCAGGCCGTCGGTCAGGGCGGGCTCGCCCTCACCGGTGGCCACGACCACGACCGTGCGGCCGCCGGCGCAGGCGGAGAGCAGTTCCTCGGCGGTCGCGGAGGTCTCCGCCACCTCTATACCCGCCTCGCGCAGATACGGCAGCTGCGGATGGGCGCCGTCCGCGCACAGGACGCGGTCGGCCTCGCGCAGGGCCTGCCAGGCGGGCCAGGACAGCAGGCCGGGGGCGACCCGGTGGCTGGTGGTGAGCAGGACGACACGGCCGGGGGCGCCGCCTTCGGGACTCGTTGCGTTCACGCTCCGAACGTAACCCACCCCGCCGACAGCCCCAGGAGTCATCCACAGGCCGGCCGGGACCGCCGTGCGGTCAGGCGCTCTGCGGGGGCTGGGCCGGTGTCGTCACGTCGCGGACCCACGGGGTCTTCGCGTCGACGCGGCTGACCTTCTGGACGTCCCAGTCGCCGTAGCGCGGGTTGAGGTCGACGTCGAGTTCCGTGGACGCCTTCGACAGCGCGTTCCAGAACTCGGGCCGGCTGGTGTCGGTGCCGAGCCGCGCGGCGAGCTTCTGGGCCTCCAGCTGGAGGCGGAGGTTCTCGTCGAGGCGCTGCGGCGGGATGCCGTACTGCTGGAGCCAGGTGGTCTCCAGGCCCTTCGCGCCGCCCGCCTGCTGTTCCAGGCCGGCCCGCATGGCCTGGACCTCCTTGCGGCTGACGGTGATGCCCGCGTCCTCGGCGGCGCGGTGCAGCACCTGGTCGAGGACCATGCCGTGCAGGGTGTCACGGGCGAGGGTGCCGGTGCGGGCGATGGCCTGCGCGTACTGGGCGTCGTCGGTGACGGCGGCGCGCTGGGCCTCGCGCACCTCGTTCACCCGCCCCTCCAGCTGCGAGACGGTGATCCGCTGGCCGCCGACGACGGCCGCCGCTCCGGGGTGGGCCTCGTTGCCGCAGGCCGTGAGGAGGGGGCCTGCCGCGACGATCGCGGCGGACAGCAGAAGCGCGGTGCGACGGCGGCGGTGCAAGGAAGCCTCCCGAGGAGATTGTGCGGCGGTGCACAAAGTCTTGCGGTGATCGATGTTAGGCAGTGGCGCGGCTGGGGCCAAGCCATTGGACCAACGATTCACCAGGACTTCGGGCACCGCCGCGCCCGCACCCGTACGAGGGTCAGCCCACGAGGGCGACCGGGGCGTCCCAGGCGTTGCGGTCCACGGTGATCGTGTAACCGCCGCGGGTCTCCTTGCTGTTGACCATGTACTGGTGGCCGCGGCTGTGGTTGGTGTAGAGCTTGGGGTCCCAGGGCCAGTCCGCGGTGGTGGTGTACTGCTTGTCCCACAGCGCGTACCAGAGGTTGCCCGGCAGGTCCGTCCTGTTCGTCGCGGTGGCGATCGCCTTGGCGCTGGAGCTGCTGAAGCCGTAGTAGCCGGCCCGGTAGGTCTTGGCGCGCAGCGTCTTGGTGAAGGAGCGGACGTACGTGAGCACGGCGTCGTTGCACGCCTTGTTCGTGATGTCGTACGGCTCCATGTCGAGGTAGACCGGGCTGCCGGCCTTCATGCCGAGCGCGGCGGCCTTGGCGACGGCGTCGTTGGCGTTGCTCACGCCGAGGGAGGCCGCGGTGGCGGCGGTGAACTTCTCCGGGTTGCTGCTCGTCTGGCAGGGCGGCTGGGCGCCGACGTAGAGCGGGATGAGCTTCCAGCCGAGGGTGTTGACCGACTTCACCCAGGACGCGGTGAGGTTGGGCTGGGCGCAGCCGCGGTTCTTTCCGCCGATGTAGACGGCGACGCCGCTGTAGTACCCCTCGGTCTTCCATGCCTTCATGGCAGCCAGCGAGGGCGCGGTGCAGGCGTCGAAGGCGCGGCCGGTGTAGGTCTTCTGGGCGGGCCAGGTGGTGGCCGCCATCGAGTTCTGCGCGGCGATCCCGGCCCCGGCGAGGACGGCGGCGCCGGCCACTCCCCAGGTGATGTATCTGCGCTTCCTGGACTGCCGGTGCTCGGCCATCCCCACCCCATCGGTCGTCCGCGCGCGTACGGCCGGAATCCCGGCGTACGGCGTGGGTTTGTGTGTAGCCCCCTGAATCGAACGCACCGTATCGCGCGGGGGTAGGCGGCCGGGAAACCCCAGCCTCTCGCAGGGCCATGATTCGCTCATGTCACAGTAAAGAGAGGGAGGTCCGGGTGGGACCGGGCGTGGCCTAACCTTGCTCCCTGGCTACTTGGGGGGCGACATGACGACAGTGATGACAGGTGCGGAGAAGCGGCTCGAGGCGGGCTGGTTCCAGCGGATCGGCTGGGTGGCCCTGGCCTGGTTCTCCTTCGGCCTGCTGGCGTGGGTGCCGTTCCTCTATGTGGCGATCCGCCGCGGCCGGTCCTCGGACTGGGTCGCCTTCGGGGCGTTCGCGCTGTACGAGTGCGTGACCGTGCCGTGGATGGCGACGGACGACAGCCCGGACGGGGACGGGTACATGGGGCTCGCCATCCTGGTGACGCTGGCGACGGCGGCCTGCATGCTGCTGTGGGGCATGTTCGACAAGCGGATCCTGACGATGCCGGCCATGGCGTACGGGGCGCCCGGCCCGCAGGGGCACTACCAGCAGGGGTACCCGTACGGCCGGTAGTCGCCGAAGCCCGCGCCGAAGCCGTCGGCACTCGGACGGGAACGCGGGTCGGAGCCGGTCGGGGGCGGGTGCGGTGGCCGGGCCGCCCGCTCAGTTCGCGTGGAAACGTTCCGGCGCCGTCGTCGGGTTGCCGCCCGTGGGGAGCTTCTCGTCCGGGCAGCCGGAGAGGACCTTCTCCATCGCGGCCTGCTCGGCGGCGGTGACCCACAGTTCGTACTTCTTCTTCACCGCGACCTGTGCCGCCACGTACGGGCACCGGTAGGCCTTGTTGGGCGGCAGCCAGGTCGCCGTGTCGCCGTCCCCCTTGGAACGGTTGGTGCTCGCGTCCACGGCCAACAGGTTGAGGGGGTCGTTGGCGAGGGCGATGCGCTTGCTCGGGTCCCAGTACCTGGCGCCCTTCTGCCAGGCGTCGGACAGCGCGACGACATGGTCTATGTCGACCTGACTGCTGCCGCGCCGGTAGGTCACGTCCTTGCCGGAGTAGGGGTCGGACTCCAGCACCCCGTACGACACCTTGCAGCCGCCGTCGGTGAACCGGACGCTCTCCAGGTCCCGTTTGAGGATGTCGTCGCGGGTCCCGCAGTCGTTGGAGTCGGTGTCGGCCCAGGCGGTGCCGAACCTGTCCCGGTCGTAACCGGTGCGCGGCGCCCGTCCCTTCACCGTGAGCGACCGGGCGGCCGTGAGGGCCGCTCCCCCGCCCTCGGCGGTCCTGCCGGGTCCTGCGGAGCCGCCGCCGGTGACCTGGTCGGTGCAGCCGGTCATGGCGCAGACCAGTACGACGGCGGTCGCCGCCCCGCCCCTCAGACGCTTCACGCGTCCCTCCCCCTGCTCGGCCGCTGCCACCCCGCACAGGGCGTTTTCCCCGGCCGGACTCGCGTACACCGTAGGCGAGGGGCGCACGGCAGCGGTACGGGAGGTCCAGACCTCCAAGCCCACAAGTGGGCATACGGCGCAAGCCGGGCATACCGTTGGTGGTAGTCACCTCCGGAGGGAGTTCCGCATGGGCATCTTCGACAGGTTCAAGAGCCAGGGACGGGACAAGGCCAAGGACATGTCCGACGCCGCCGAGAAGAAGGCCAACGAGAAGACCGGCAACAAGTACGAGTCCCAGGTCGACTCCGGGCAGCAGCAGCTGCACCGGCGGATGGGCATGGACGACGAACGGCCGCCCGAGCAGCCGTAGGCCGGAGCCCGAGCAGCCGGAGCCACCCGGAGCCACCCGGGGCCGTCCGCGGAGCGAAGCAGCAGCCTCCCGCGGACGGCCTCGTCACGCCGTACGCCCTACGGCGTCGGTTATCCCAGTACCGTCACCAGGAACTCGCCCACCCAGCCGAGCAGTTCGCGCCCCACCACCGGCTTGCCGCCCATCTTCGCGGGCTTGGGGCGGGGTACGAGGAGCTGGTGCGCGGCCGGCTTGATGACCGACCCCGGATACACCCGCTTGAGCCGCAGCTCCTGCGACTCGCGCAACTCCACCGGCGCGAACCGGATGTTGTTGCCCTGGAGCACGACCTCCCCGACGCCGCAGGACCGGGCCAGCATCCGCAGCCCGGCCACCAGCAGCAAATTCTCCACGGGCTCGGGCAACTTGCCGTAGCGGTCGACGAGTTCCGCGCGTACGGCCTTGACGTCCTCCTCGGAGTTGGCCGAGGCGATGGCCCGGTAGGCCTGGAGGCGCAGCCGCTCGCCGGGGGCGTAGTCGTGCGGGACGTGCGCGTCGACGGGCAGCTCGATCTTGACCTCGAGGGGTGCCTCCTCCTCGATCTCCCCGGTCTCCAGCTGGCGCCGGTAGTCCGCGACGGCCTCGCCGACCATGCGGATGTACAGGTCGAAGCCGACACCCGCGATGTGCCCGGACTGTTCGCCGCCGAGGAGGTTGCCCGCGCCGCGGATCTCCAGGTCCTTCATCGCGACGTACATGCCCGCGCCCATCTCGGTGTGCTGGGCGATGGTCGCGAGGCGCTCGTGGGCCGTCTCCGTGAGCGGCTTCTCCGGCGGGTACAGGAAATAGGCGTAACCGCGTTCGCGCCCGCGGCCCACCCGGCCGCGCAGCTGGTGCAGCTGGGACAGGCCGAAGTTGTCGCCGCGCTCGACGATCAGGGTGTTGGCGTTGGAGATGTCGATGCCGGACTCGACGATCGTCGTCGAGACGAGCACGTCGAACCGCTTCTCCCAGAAGTCGACGACGACCTGTTCCAGCGCGGCCTCCGACATCTGGCCGTGCGCGGTCGCGATCCGCGCCTCGGGCACGATCTCGCGCAGCCTCGCCGCCGCCCGGTCGATCGACTCGACCCGGTTGTGGATGTAGAAGACCTGGCCCTCGCGCAGCAGTTCGCGGCGGACGGCGGCGCCGATCTGCCGCTCCTCGTACGGCCCGACGAAGGTGAGCACCGGGTGGCGCTCCTCCGGGGGCGTGGTGATCGTCGACATCTCGCGGATGCCCGTCACCGCCATCTCCAGGGTGCGCGGGATGGGCGTGGCCGACATCGTCAGCACGTCGACGTTGGCCCGCAGCTTCTTCAGCTGCTCCTTGTGCTCGACGCCGAAACGCTGCTCCTCGTCGACGATGACGAGGCCCAGGTCCTTGAACTTGGTCTCCGAGGAGAACAGGCGGTGGGTGCCGATGACGACGTCCACGGAGCCCTCGCGCAGGCCCTCCAGGACCGCCTTGGCCTCCGTGTCGGACTGGAAGCGGGACAGCGCCTTCACCTTCACCGGGAACTGCGCGTACCGCTCGCTGAACGTGCCGAAGTGCTGCTGCACCAGCAGCGTGGTGGGGACCAGGACGGCGACCTGCTTGCCGTCCTGGACGGCCTTGAAGGCGGCACGGACGGCGATCTCCGTCTTGCCGTAGCCGACGTCGCCGCAGATCAGGCGGTCCATGGGGACCGACTTCTCCATGTCGTCCTTGACCTCGGCGATGGTGGTGAGCTGGTCGGGCGTCTCCACGTACGGGAAGGCGTCCTCCAGCTCCCGCTGCCAGGGGGTGTCCGCGCCGAAGGCGTGCCCGGGGGCGGCCATGCGGGCGCTGTACAGCTTGATCAGGTCGGCGGCGATCTCCTTGACGGCCTTCTTCGCGCGCGCCTTCGTCTTCGTCCAGTCGGCGCCGCCCAGCCGGTGGAGGGTGGGTGCCTCGCCGCCGACGTACTTGGTGATCTGCTCCAGCTGGTCGGTGGGGATGTAGAGGCGGTCGCCGGGCTGGCCGCGCTTGGCGGGGGCGTACTCCACGACCAGGTACTCGCGGGTGGCGGCCTGGACCGTGCGCTGCACCATCTCGATGTAGCGGCCCACGCCGTGCTGCTCGTGGACGATGTAGTCGCCCGCCTCCAGGGTGAGCGGGTCGATCGTCTTCCTGCGGCGCGCGGGCATCCGTGCGCCGTCCTTGCCGGCCGCCTTCTGGCCGGTCAGATCGGTCTCCGTCAGGACGACGAGGTCGAGCGCCGGATCGATGAAGCCGTGGTCGATCGAACCGCAGGAGACGTGCACCAGCGAGCGGGTCAGCTCGGTCAGGTCGGTGTCCAGGCGGGCCGGAACGCCCTCGTTGCCGAGCACCTCGGCCGTGCGGACGGCCGTGCCGTGGCCCTCCGTGACGAAGACGACGCGCCGGCCCTCGGCCAGCCAGCCCTTGGTGTCGGCGAGGGCCTTCGCCGTGTCGCCCCGGTAGGCCTCGGGGGCGTGCATGGCCAGCTTGAGGGTGTCCGCCTCCAGCTCCACGTCGGCGGCGAAGGGGGACACCGACCACCACATCATGTCCAGCTCGCGCGCGCGGTCGCGCACGTCGGCGAGGGACCACAGGGAGGCCGCGCCGACGTCGATGGGGGCCTCGCCTCCGCCCGCGGTGGCCGCCCAGGACGCCTGGAGGAACTCCTGGCTCGTCGCCACCAGGTCCGAGGCGCGCGTGCGGACCCGCTCCGGGTCGCAGACGACGGCCATCGACCCCTTGGGCAGCACGTCGAGCAGCAGCTCCATGTCGTCGACGAGAACCGGCGCGAGGGACTCCATGCCCTCCACGGCGATGCCCTCCGCGATCCTGCCCAGCAGATCGCCCAGCTCGGGGTGCTGTTCGGCGAGGGCACGCGCGCGGGCGCGGACGTCGTCGGTGAGGAGCAGCTCTCGGCAGGGGGGCGCCCACAGGCCGTGCTCGGCGACCTCCAGCGAGCGCTGGTCGGCGACCTTGAAGTAGCGGATCTCCTCGACGTCGTCGCCCCAGAACTCGACGCGCAGGGGGTGTTCCTCGGTGGGCGGGAACACGTCCAGGATGCCGCCGCGTACGGCGAACTCGCCGCGCTTCTCGACCAGCTCCACGCGCGCGTACGCGGCGGCGGCGAGGGCTTCCACGATCTCGTTCAGGTCGGCGGTCTGGCCGCCCCGCAGGGCCACCGGCTCCAGGTCGCCGAGGCCCTTGACCTGCGGCTGGAGCACCGAGCGGACCGGCGCCACGATGACGGAGACCGGGCCGGTCTCGGGGTCGTCGGTGCGCGGGTGGGCCAGTCGGCGCAGGACGGCGAGGCGGCGGCCGACGGTGTCGCTGCGGGGGCTGAGGCGCTCGTGCGGGAGCGTCTCCCAGGAGGGGTACTCCACGACGCCGTCCGGGGGCAGGAGCGTGCGCAGGGCAGCCGCCAGGTCCTCCGCCTCCCGGCCGGTCGCCGTGACCGCGAGGACCGTGCGGGTGGTCTCCCTCGCGAGGG
>NZ_MUBA01000046.1 GCF_002154575.1 Streptomyces bobili | reverse complement strand
CGCCCGCCGTGTCCCGGCCGCCCACGCTCGCGCCGGGACCGGCCGGCCAGGCCCCCGTGTTCGCGCACGCCCCCCGCACCGGCGACAAGACCGTCGCCCTCACCTTCGACGCCGACATGACCGCCGACCAGGGAGGGAGGGCGGCGGCCGGTGAGCGCTTCGACAATCCCGAACTGATCGCCGCGCTGCGGGCGTCGAAGGTACCGGCGACCGTGTTCATGACGGGCAGGTGGGCCGAGGAGTACCCGGTCCAGGCCCGCACCATCGGCCGGGACCCGCTCTTCGAGGTCGCCAACCACTCCTACAGCCACCACGCCTTCACCGCCGACTGCTACGGCCTGCCGACCGTGGAGCGGGACGCGATGCGCGCGGACGTGGAGCGGGCGTACGCGGCCTTCCGCAGGGCCGGGGTGCCGGACGCGATGCCGTACTTCCGTTTCCCCGGCGGCTGTTACGACGGGCAGGCGCTGCGCGCGGTGCGCGGCGCGGGTGTCACGGCGGTGCAGTGGGACGTGGTGAGCGGCGACGCCTTCGCCACCGACGCGGACGCGGTGGCCCGGCAGGTGCTGGAGGGCGTGAAACCGGGGTCGGTGGTGGTCATGCACTGCACGCGCAGCGCCGCCCCGGTGACCGAGCGGGCGGTGCGCGCGATCGTGCCCGAGCTGCGCCGCCGGGGCTACCGGTTCGTCAAGGTGTCCGAGCTGATCGGCGCCACGGGCGGCCACCGCTGAGGGGTGCGCCCTCTCGTACGCTGGAGTCATGAGCGACGACGGTGAAGACAGCGAAACCGCCTACTGTCTGATCGACGCGACCAGGCCGCCCAGGGCCGAGGGGCCGCCGTACGCGGAGTGCGTGCTGTGCCGCGAGCCGACGGAGTACCCGGAGTCGTACAAGGGGATCACGATGTGCCCGGTGTGCGAGTGGCAGGAGGCTCAGCGGACGGCCTGCTCGGGCTGACCGGCGCGCCGGCCTCGGCCTGCGGTCCAGTACCCTGCGCCGAGTGAGTGAGAGCCCGTTCCAGACCGAGCCGCATCCTCGTGATGAGGCGCCCCAGTACGTCCTTCCCCTCGTCGTCCGGCTGGAGAAGGCCGACCCTCCCGGCCGTACCGACGCCCTCGAGACCGCCGCTCGGGCCGTGCTCGTGCTGCTGAGCGACGAGCGGGCCCTCGGGGACGGGGAGTGGGCGCGGACCGTGCGCGACTGGCAGGACGCCCGGATCCGCAAGGTCGTACGGCGGGCTCGCGGGGGCGAGTGGCGGCGGGCCGGGGAACTGCCCGGGATCACCGTGACCGGGAAGGCGGCCGAGGTACGGGTGTTTCCGCCGGTGCCGTTGGACGGGTGGCCGAAGGAGCTGGCGAAGCTCCAGGTGTCGGGGACCGAGCTCGACGACCCCCAGGAGCCGCCGGCGGCCGATCCGGGCGTACCGGTGCTGTGGATGAGCCCCGAGGTGGAGATGTCGGCGGGCAAGGCCATGGCGCAGGCCGGGCACGGCGCGCAGCTCGCCTGGTGGGAGTTGTCCGACGCGGAGCGTTCGTCGTGGCGCGAGGCGGGCTTCCCGCTGGCCGTGCGCACCGCGGGCCCAGAGCGCTGGCGTGAGCTGATCGCGAGCGGGCTGCCGCTGGTGCGCGACGCGGGGTTCACCGAGATCGCGCCGGGCAGCTGCACGGTGGTCGCGGAGCACCCGGCGCTGCGTTCTCGGTGAGGGCCCTGGGGAGATGACGGGGGTCCGGTCACCCCCCAGAGTCGTCAGGCCGGCTGGGCGGAAGGCTCCGTCGTCGGTGTGACGAGCGGGGCCGGTGGCTCGACGGCGTGGGGGTGGGCGGCTGCCCGGTTCTGGAAGGACAGGATCTTCGGGTTCATGACGACGCCGTCGCGGATCTCGATGGCCTTGCCGACCGTGGCATCGGCGTCCCACGCCGCGGGGCCGCGCATGACCTTGCGGAGGTAGGGCAGGAGCGCCTCGCTGATCTCCCAGGTGGCCGAGTTCCACAGGTGGGACGGGCTGTGGTCCACCGCGTAGTAGTGGCAGTTCCGCCCGACCGTGGGCATCGGGTCTCCGAAGGTCGTCGGCCGGGCCCAGGCGAAGCCCATGCCCTCGTCGCAGGCGACGTCGACGAAGAAGGTGCCCGGC
This sequence comes from Streptomyces bobili, assembly GCF_002154575.1. Lineage (GTDB taxonomy): Bacteria > Actinomycetota > Actinomycetes > Streptomycetales > Streptomycetaceae > Streptomyces > Streptomyces bobili. Next base: position 17,230 of record NZ_MUBA01000046.1, on the reverse strand, counting down.
CGGAACAGGGCCAGTTCCTCCTCGGTGACGAACGTGAGCGGGGCGTCGGTGTCCTGGAGGACACAGTTGACGATGATGTCGAACCCGGCCAGGTACTCCGCCAGCGGCACGGAACCGGCCGCCGTGAACGCCCGCAGGCGCGACGGGTCGTCTTCGTCCTCGGCGAAGTGCCCCATCACGACCGACGGCATCGGCGACGCCACGGCCGCCGCGGCGCGCTGGGTGAGGACCGTGACGTCCGAGACGCCCATGGCGCCCAGGCCCGTGACCGCTCCGCGCGCCGTGGCGCCGAAGCTGATGACCACGGCCCGCAGGCGACGCCCGTAGCTGCCGGTCACCCCGCCGAGCTGCAGGGCGTGCAGCACCGAGCAGTATCCGGCCAGCTCGTTGTTCTTGTGGAACACGTGGACGCTGAAGGCGCCGGTGGAGGTCCAGTGGTTCATGGCCTCCCAGGCGATCAGGGTCAGCCGTCGGTCGATGCCGATCTGCGTCATCTTCTCGTCCTGCACGCAGTGCGGCCATCCCCACAGCACCTGTCCCTCGCGCAGCTCCGCGACGTCTTCGTGCAGGGGTTTGGGCAGCAGCAGTACGTCGCACTCGGCGACGAGTTCCTCGCGGGAGCGCAGTCCGGCCACGAGCGGCAGCAGAGCGTCGTCGGCGACACCGAACCGTTCGCCGTAGCCCTGTTCGAGGAAGATCCTTTCGCGTACGTCGGGGGCGATCCGGTGGAGGTGAGCGGGGTGCAGGGGCAGCCGGAACTCGTTCTCCTTGCGGGAGGAGGCGACTACTCCGAGGCTCAACAGGCTCATGCGCTTCCTCATCATGGGGTTTTCTTCGTGCGGGTCACGGCTGCCGGGATTCCGGGTCAGGAAGGGTCGCCCTGGTGACGGGCGTCCTCGTGCGGGGCGTCCGGGTGAGCGGCGTCCTGGTGAGCGGCGTCCTGGTGCCTGCGTACGCGCTCGTCCAGCGGGAGGGGCGTCTCGTCGAGACCGTCGACCGAGCCGCCCGCCATGCGTGCGCAGGTCCCCCGGCAGGCGAGCAGCGGCCTGTCGTCGCGGTGGGACACCACCACCGCCTCCGGGGCCGACGCGGCGCGGTAGTCGGTGGCGCAGACGAGGCACGCCAGTCCGGAGAGCGTCTCGGCGGTCGGTTCGGGACGGCCGCGTCGGCGACCGGAGATCGATTCCTGTGAATACATGCTCCCTACATCCTCTTGATCGGTTCGGGACGTGCAGGAGGCGCGGCGCCGAAATGTCTCCCGGACGCCCCGGAAACTAAGGAGATCCGTTACCGCGGGGCGCGGAAACGGCATGCGGAAGACAGCGCGTCAGAACAGGCCAGGGGGCATCGTGCGGCTCTTTCCGGCCGGACGCGAAGTGCTCCGGCCTTGCCGTTCCCCGAGGGCGACGCCGTCATGGATGACGGCACGCGAAATGCGCTCGGTCCCGCAACCGTACTCCCCTCCTGGCCGGTGGCCGACCCGTGCGGCCGTCCTTCCCCGACCAGGCCGGGAAACGTTCCCCGTGCCCGTACGTCGGAGAGGTTTCCTCTCTTTCCTTCCCTTTCCGTGTCGTCTCTTTGAACCGGGCGGGCCCGCCGCGCGTACCTCCAGACGCCGGGCGGGCCGTGGGGTGTGCGCGGCCGAAACCTCAAATGTTGCTCTGAAGGAGCACTGGCGGCGGTTCGGGCCCGGCCGGCGGGGTCATATCCCCGTCACCACGCAGGGGGGTCGGCGATGAAGGAGGGGACCATGACGCTGCTCGGTACGGGAATCGGCTGGCGGCCGGAGATCGCGGACGCCGTGGAGCGCATGCCGGGCATCGACTGGGTCGAGGCCGTGGCCGAGAACCTCTGCCCCGGTCACCTCCCCGAGTCCTTGCTGCGGCTGCGCGAACGCGGGGTCACCGTCGTCCCGCACGGCGTCTCGCTCGGCCTCGGCGACGCCGACCGGCCCGACGCCGAGCGGCTCACCGCGCTCGCCGAGCGGGCCGAGGCACTGAGCGCGCCCCTGGTGACCGAGCACATCGCGTTCGTCCGGGCGGGCGGCCCGCTGACCGCGACCCCGCGGCTGGAGGCCGGTCATCTGCTGCCCGTGCCGCGCACCCGTGACGCGCTGGACGTGCTGTGCGAGAACGTGCGCATCGCGCAGGAGTCGCTGCCCGTGCCGCTCGCCGTGGAGAACATCGCGGCACTCATCGCCTGGCCCGGCGAGGAGATGACGGAGGGGCAGTTCCTGTACGAGCTGGCCGACCGTACCGGTGTCCGGCTGCTCATCGACGTGGCCAACCTGCACACCAATCACGTCAACCGCGGCGAGGACCCCGCCAAGGCACTCGCGGAACTGCCCCTGGAAGCCATCGCGTACGTCCATGTCGCGGGCGGCTTCGAACGGGACGGCGTCTGGCACGACAGCCACGCGCATCCGGTGCCGCGCCCCGTCCTCGAGATCCTGACCGACCTCACCTCCCGCGTCGCCCCGCCCGGCGTGCTGCTGGAACGGGACGAGAACTTCCCCGAACCGGCCGAGCTGGAGCGGGAGCTGGCGGCGATCCGGGAGGCGGTGGAGGCGGGGGCACGGCAGCGCGGGGCCCGGGATCAGGGGGCGTCGGCCCCCGAGGCGGCGGCCACGGGCACCGCCGGGGAGAGCGAGCGGCCGGCGGTCGCCGGTGACGCCGCACGGCAGCGGCTCGGGGTCACCCAGGCCGCGCTGCTGTCCGCGCTGGTCGCCGGGACGCCCGTCCCTGAGGGCTTCGACCGGGTGCGGCTCGGCGTGCAGGCCCGCGCGCTGGCCGCGAAGCGGGCGGACGTGGTGGCGAAGCTGGCCCCGGAGCTGCCGCTGATCCTCGGTACGGGCTACCGGGCCGCGTTCGTCGCGTACGCCCAGGGGCACCCGATGCGCGGCGGTTACCGGCAGGACGCCCTGGACTTCGCCGAGCGGCTGCTGCTCGGCGGGCAGTTGGCGGAGGGGCGGACCCGGCGCGAGCTGCGGCGCTGGTGGCTGGACCGCTCGGGCCCGGCGCCGAGGCCGCTGTCCCGGCTGGGACGGGTGGGCCAGGTGGGCCGGTCGCTGATCGGGCGGTGACCGAGCGGCGATCCGTGCGGTGGAGTCGTCGGGTCGCCCCGATCGGTGGTGCTCGGGTGTGCCGGGGTTAACACCAGGATGGGCCGCCCGTCCCGGCAACCGATTTCCCGACGGTTCCTCCCCGTTTGCCACCCGCCCCACGCCATCCATTCACCCCTAGATGCCCGAGATGCAACGCTTCGCCCCCGTACGGCAGTTGGCCTCGCCGCCGCAGTAATATGCCAACTCCGCACCCCGCACCCGAAGCACGAGCGTGCGGTGCCGTGAGCAGGAGGCACCATGCGACCCCGACCGCGTCCCCCGATCCAGGGCAGAGGCATCTTCAATGGCACCGGGCTCATCGTCGTCGGCCTGGCGGCGACGCTCGTCGCACTGATCTTCCCGGTCTGGTCGTACGAGGACCGGTCCGGCACCGGCGTCGACGTACTGAACGCGGAGACCGTGGCGACCCGGTACGGGCCGCTGTCCGGGCCCGACCGCGACTTCGTCACGAAGGTGCGGCTGGCCGGGCTGTGGGAACTGCCGGCCGGCCGGCAGGCGCAGGCCAAGGGCACGACCGAGGCCGTACGGACGGCGGGGCGGCACCTGGTCGAGGGGCACGCCTTCCTGGACGAGCGGGTGCGCACGGTCGCCGCACAGCTCGGGCTCGCGCTGCCGAACGACCCCACCGACCAGCAGCGTGACTGGCTGGGGACGCTGGACGCGGCACAGGGCGAGGACTTCGACCGCGAGTTCGCCAACATCCTGCGACTGGCGCACGGCCGGGTGTTCTCCCTCGTCGCCCAGGTCCGGGCCGGCACGCAGAACGCGCTGGTCCGCGACCTCGCCGACGACGCCAACACCACCGTCCTGGACCACATCAAGGTCCTTGAGGCAACCGGTTACGTGGACTTCGCCGGTCTGGCCCGGGACCTCGCGGCCGGCAGCACCCCGCCGGTCACCCGCTCCCCCGCCCCGCCGGGTCCCGTCGCCGACCCCGGCGCGGTCGTGCCGCTGGCGCCGTCACCGGACCCGAGTTATCCGCTCCCGCCGGCCGCGACCGGTCCCCCCTCGGCAGACGGCTCCTGATCCGTCCGCGTTGGCGTCCACGTTCGCGTCCGGTCCGCGTCCGGACGAAGGCGAACGGACCGTCACATATCCACGACACCGGGTCCGGATAGTGAACAAGGCGTAGCGTTCTCCCGCGTTTCTCGCATAGAAACACGGCATGTTCTGGGTCCTTCTCCTGTTGCCGGCCTGGGCCGTCGCCGGTGTCGCGTGCAGCCGGCTGTGCCTGGCCGCCGTCCGTTCGGCATCCGTCGACGCGGACGTGGATGTAGGCGAGGGCCACGAGCTGACGCTGTACGAGGCGGCGTTCCTGTCCGGCGGTCCCGGCCGGGTCGCCGAGCTGACCCTGGTGTCCATGGCCCGGCAGCGGCGGCTGCTGCTCGCCCACACCGGCTGGGCGACGGTCGTGGACCCGCGCGGGCGCGACGAGATGGAACGGTCCGTCATAGGAGCCATCGGCCCCGAGGGACAGTCCAGGATCACTCCGGTGCGGGCCGCCGCGGCGGGCGCCGACGCGGTCCGCGGACTCGCCGACCGCCTCACCGGCGCCGGCCTCGCGGTACCCGACGGCGCCCGTACGACGGTGGCGGCGGGCGTCCGGCAGGTGCGCGGGGCCGCGCTGACCGTCCTGGCGCTGGGGGCGGCGGCGCTGCTGATGCCGGCCCCCTCGGACATGCCGCGCCTTCTCATGGCCGCCTGGTTCGGGCTCCCTCTTGCCCTCACCCTGAGCTGCCTGGCCCTCGCCCGCATCGAGGCGCACCCGTACTCGCGCTGGGCCTCCCCGGCGGGACAACGCCTGCTGGCCGCCCTGGCCCGGCACACACCGGCCGCGGCCGACGACCGCACCTACCTGACCTCCATAGCCGTCCGCGGCGTCCACGCGGCGGCCGAACCGGAACTACGCGCGGCGTTCGCCCACCGGGACAGGGCGTAGGGAAGCCGGCACGCCGAGCCTCCGTCTGCCCGCCGGCTCCCCGCCCCCGGCGCGTCCGGGTTCGCGGGGGCGCACACGGGGCATTCGGCGCCGACACCCCCGGTGGTGCTTGCCTTCGTCAACGGGCGGACGAACCATCCCTTCTGTCGCTGCCGCGCTTCGAAGGGACACGCGATGAGAGCTGCCGTCCTCCACTCGGCCACGGGAGCCCTGCTCCTGACCACCCTCTCCGCCGTCCCCGCGGGCGGGACCCCGAACGCCGTGCCCGGTGTGGTGATCGCCGCCGAGCGGGCCGCGGCGGCGGGGATCGACTTCGGGGCCTGCACCGACGTACCGGATCTGCCGGAGAGCATGGAGTGCGGCAAGGTCGGCGTGCCGCTGGACTACGCGCGGCCGAACGGCAAACGGATCGAGCTGACCGTCAGCCGGGTCAGGGCGACCCACCGTGACCCGCACAACAGCAAGCGCCGGGTCCCGCGGCAGGGCTCGCTGGTCTTCAACCCGGGCGGGCCGGGCGCCTCGGGCCTGTACTTCCCGCTGATCGGCATGATCCCCGAATGGAAGCGCATCGGCGCCGCCTACGACCTCGTGGGCTACGACCCGCGCGGAGTCGGCCGCTCGGCCCCGCTGTCCTGCGAGGACCCCAAGACCTTCTTCAAGGGCCCCGCCCCCGCCCCGGCGCATCCCTCGCAGACGTACAAGCGGGAGCGCGTGGCGCGGGCGAAGGCGTACGCGCGTGGCTGCGCGCAGCGGGCCGGTGACGCGCTGCGGCACTACAACTCGCTGAACAACGCCCGTGATCTGGACGTCCTGCGGGCCGCGCTCGGCGAGGACCGGCTCACGTTCATGGGGGCGTCGTACGGCACCTACTTCGGGGCGCTGTACGCGACGCTGTTCCCCTCGCACGTGCGGCGGATGGTGTTCGACGCGGCGGTGAACCCGGACCCGGCGCAGATCTGGTACCGCAACAACCTAGGCCAGTCGGCGGCCTTCGAGAGCCGCTGGGAGGACTTCCGGGAGTGGGTCGCCCGGCACGACGGGGTGTACCGGCTGGGCAGGACCTCGCAGGCGGTGCTGCGCAGCTACGAGCGGGCGCAGGCGAAGCTGGACGCGGAGCCGGCCGGCGGCAAGGTGGGGCCCGCGCAGTTGCAGGGCACGTTCCTCCAGGCGGGGTACTACGACGACTACTGGCCGTCGCGCGCGGAGGCGCTGTCGGCGTATCTGAAGGGCGATCCGAAGCTGCTGATCGCGCTGGCCGCGCCGCCCCGGGAGGCCGCGGCGGAGGCGGAGAACGCGAACGCCGTCTACACGGCCGTGGAGTGCAACGACGGGCCGTGGCCGACGGACTTCCGGGTGTGGGACCGGGACAACACCCGGCTCGCGCGCGTGGCCCCGTTCGAGACCTGGGACAACGTGTGGGCGAATCTGCCGTGCGCCTACTGGCAGGCGCCCCGGCAGCAGCCCCTGGACGTGCGGACCGGTCCGGGTGAGCTGGCGCCGACGCTGATCCTGGCGGCCGAACGGGACGCCGCGGCACCGTACGACGGCGCTCTGGAGATGCACCGGCGGCTGACGGGCTCGGTGCTGGTGACGGAGCGCGACGCCGGCACCCACGGCATCGCGGGCGGGCCGAACGCCTGCGTCAACGGCCACCTGGAGGCGTACCTGCTGGAGGGACGGCTGCCGGCGCGGCGCGCGGCCTGCGCACCGCACGCGGAGCCCCGGCCGGCCGCCCGCGCCGAGAAGAGCGCGGCGACCGCCCGGCCGGCGCGCTGATCAGGCGAGTCCGGCGACCAGTTCGGCGATGTCCTTGCGGCGGCCCGTGTAGAACGGGACCTCCTCGCGGACGTGCATGCGCGCCTCGGAGGCGCGCAGGTGGCGCATGAGGTCGACGATGCGGTACAGCTCGTCGGCCTCGAAGGCGAGGATCCACTCGTAGTCGCCGAGGGAGAACGAGGCGACCGTGTTGGCGCGGACGTCGGGGTAGCCGCGGGCCATCTTGCCGTGGTCGGCGAGCATGCGGCGGCGGTCCTCGTCGGGCAGCAGGTACCAGTCGTAGCTGCGCACGAAGGGGTAGACGCTGATGTAGTCGCGCGGCGTCTCGTCGGCGAGGAACGCCGGGACGTGCGAGCGGTTGAACTCGGCGGGGCGGTGCAGCGCCATGTTCGACCAGACCGGCTCGAGCGCGCGGCCCAGCCTGGTACGGCGGAACAGGTTGTACGCCTCCTGGAGCTGGTCGCTGGTCTCGGCGTGCCACCAGATCATGAGGTCGGCGTCGGCGCGCAGACCGGACACGTCGTAGCTGCCGCGGACCGTGACGTCCTTGGCGGCGAGCTGGTCGAACAGCTCCTGGACCTCGTCGGCGTAGCCGGCGCGGTCCTCGGGGAGGGCGTCCTTCAGCTTGAAGACGGACCACAGCGTGTAGCGGATGACCTCGTTGAGGTCCTTGGCCAGCTTGCCCTTGTTCGGGATCCTGCCGGACTCGGTGGTGGGGGCGTCGTCACTCATGGTTCTCATTCTCCCGCTCCGCCGTGCAGACTTTGCACGGGGTTGGCCGTCAGCTCGCGCGCGGCGCTCGCGTCGCCGCCGATCTCGTCGACCGCCGCGTACGCGCTCGCGATGCAGGCGGGGATGCCGACGCCGTCGTAGGGCGCGCCGCACACCGCGAGGCCGGGGAGTCTGCCGACCTGTTCGCGGATGCGGGCCACGCGCGCGTGGTGGCCGACCGGGTACTGGGGCAGGCCGTCCGTCCACCGGGTGACGCGGGTTTCGAGGGGCGTGGCGTCCAGGCCGGTGGCGGCCTTCAGGTCGTGCCGGGAGACGTCGACGAGTTCGGCGTCGGAGCGCTCCAGGATCGCGGTCTCGCCGTGCCGTCCGACGGAGGTGCGCAGTACGGCCACCTCCGGGTCCTGGTCGGCGATCCAGCCCCACTTCTGGGAGGCGAACGTGGACGCCTTGATGGTGCGGCCGTCGACGGGCGGGACGAGGAATCCGCTGCCGTGGGGCAGGGCGGCGGTCCCGGAGCGGCGGTAGGCGAGGGTGATCAGGGCCATGGAGGCGTACTCGACGGTGCGCAGCTCGGCGGCGGCCTCCGGGGACTCGGCGGCGAGCAGCGCGGCGGCGACGGGCGCGGGAGCGGCGACGATGACGCCGTCGGCGTGCAGGATCCGGTCGCCGACGGTGACCTGCCAGCCGCCGGCGGGCTCGCGGCGCAGGGCGCTCACGGACGCGCGCGTGCGGATCTCGCCGCCGCGCGCCTCGACGGACGCGGCCACGGCGGGGGGCAGCGAGCCGACGCCGCCCTCGATGCCCATGAACACCGGTCCGCTCTGCCGGTTCGCGGCGCCCTCCGCCTGGAGGTCGCGGACGGCCTCGGTGAGCGAGCGGTGCGTGCGGGCGGCCTGGAACAGCTGCGGGACGGCCGAGCGCATCGACAGACGGTAGGCGTCACCGGCGTAGACCCCGCCGAGCAGGGGTTCCACCAGGCGGTCGACGACCTCGCGGCCCAGGCGGGCCGCCACGAACGCGCCGACGGCCACGTCCTCGCCGACCTCCGTGCGGGGCAGGTCGGCGTCGCGGGCGATCCGGGCGAGGCCCTCGTCGGAAAGGACGCCGGCCAGCGCGGCGGCGGTGCCGGGGACGCCCATGACGTGGCCCTGGGGCATCGGGCGCAGGGCGCCGCGGGTCCAGATCGAGGCGGTGGCGGTGGCCGGTGGCCGGAGCCGGCCGGCGAGGCCCACCTCGCGTGCGAGGGCGACCGCCTCGGGGCGGCGGGCCAGCATCGACTCGGCGCCCAGGTCGACCCGGACACCCGCGATCTCGCCGGGCAGCAGCTTGCCGCCCACCCGGTCGGAAGCCTCCAGCACGGTCACGCGCGCGCCGCGGTCCAGCAGCCGGTGGGCGGCGGCCAGGCCCGCGATCCCGGCTCCCACCACGACGACATGCCCCGTGCCCGTACCCGTTGCGCTCATGCCCCAACTCTCTCAAACCGCACTGACACTCCCCACGCGCCCCCGCTCCCCCCGGCCGTCCGCGGTCCGCCTCCGGTGTCCTTCCCGCGTCCCGACCGTGACCTGTTCGGAACCCGCGGAGGCCAACGTCCGGCCCCGCTCCGGCGTCGAAGGACCATCAGCCGTAGCCGAACCCTCGGGGGTACGCCCACATGCGCACACGACGTTCCGTACGACGTCCCACACGACGTCCGACAGGTTCCGTACGACCGGTCCACGCTCTGGCGGGCGTCCTGCTCGCCGCCACCGTCGCCCTCGCCGGATGCGGTGCGAACGACATGGGTGACAGCAGCAGCGGCAGTGCCGAGAAGGCGGCCGGTCCGGAGGCCGGCGTCGCGCAGCCCGCCGAGGACGCCAAGGCGGGCGCGGGCGCGAGCGGCTCGAAGGCGACCACGGCGCCGAAGCCGTCCGTGAACCGCATCATCCGCACCGCCACGCTGACCGTGCAGGTCAAGAACGTGTCCAAGGCCCTCGACCAGGCTCGTGCGGCCACCGAGAACGCGGGTGGTTACCTCAGCGACGAGACGACCGTCCGCGACGAGGACAGTTCCGAGCAGACCCGTGTCGTCCTGCGCGTGCCGGTGGAGAAGTACGACGACGTCCTGGCCGGCCTCCAGGGCGCCGGCAAGCTCCTGGAGCGCACCGCGAAGGCCCAGGACGTCACCGACCAGGTCGTCGACGTGGAGAGCCGCATCACCTCGCAGCGCGCCAGCGTGATCCGCGTCCGTGAGCTGATGGACCAGGCCACGAAGCTGAGCGACGTGGTCACCCTGGAGGGCGAGCTGAGCCGCCGCGAGTCCGACCTGGAGGCCCTGCTCGCCCAGCAGGCCTCCCTCAAGGACCGCACCAGCATGGCCACGATCACGCTGACTCTGACGGAGAAGCCGGTGGTGGCCGAGAAGGAGGACGACGACCCCGGGTTCGTGGACGCGCTGGCAGGAGGCTGGGACGCGTTCGTGACGATGCTGCGCTGGATCGCGGTCGCCTTCGGCGCGGTGCTGCCGTTCGCCGCGGTGCTCGCGCTGATCCTGCTCGTGTGGCTGCGGCTGCTGCGGCCACGCCGCCGTGCACTCCAGCCGGCCGAGCCGAGCGAGACCGGGCGGGAAGAGGCCGGGCGGGAAGAGGCCGGGCGGGACTGATCGGGCCGGAGGCCGGGCAAGACCGGCCAGGGCAGGACCGAATTGCCGTAGCCCCGTAGCGTGTTCGCATGAGCATCAGTGAGAGCGCTCGCCACGGGGCGTCCGGTCGGGAGCGGCTGGTCGTGATCGGCGCGGACGCCGCGGGCATGTCCGCGGCGTCCCAGGCCCGTCGGCTGAAGGGGCCGGAGGAACTGGACATCGTGGCCTTCGAACGCGGCCACTTCACGTCCTACTCGGCCTGCGGCATCCCGTACTGGGTGGGCGGCGACGTCACCGAGCGGGACGAACTGATCGCCCGCACGCCCGAGGAGCACCGCGCGCGAGGGATCGACCTGCGCCTGCGCACCGAGGTCACGGCGATCGACCTCGGCCGGCAGGGCGTGCACGCGCGTGACGTCGATTCAGGGGCCGAGTCCTGGACGTCGTACGACAAACTCGTCATCGCCACCGGGGCCCGGCCGATCCGGCCGGAGATGCCGGGGGCGGACGCCGAGGGCGTGCACGGGGTGCAGACGCTCGACGACGGGCAGGAACTGCTCGACACGCTGACGCGCACCCGCGCGCGCGGGCGGCACGCCGTGGTCGTGGGAGCGGGCTACATCGGCGTGGAGATGGCCGAGGCGCTCATCAACCGCGGCTATCTGGTGACGGTCGTCAACCGGGGCAGCGAGCCGATGTCGACGCTCGACCCGGACATGGGCCGCCTTGTGCACCGGGCGATGGAGGGCCTCGGCATCACCATGGTGAACGACGCCGAGGTCACCGAGCTGCTCACGCACGAGGACGGCCGGGTCCGGGCCGTCGTCACACCGGACGGCGAGTACCCGGCCGACGTGGTCGTCCTCGGCATCGGCGTCCGCCCGGAGACCGGCCTCGCCAAGGCCGCCGGGCTGCCCCTGGGCGCCCACGGCGGTCTGCTCACGGACCTGGCGATGCGGGTACGCGGCCACGAGAACATCTGGGCCGGCGGCGACTGCGTCGAGGTCCTCGACCTGGTCTCCGGCCAGGAACGCCACATTCCGCTGGGTACTCACGCCAACAAGCACGGGCAGATCATCGGCACCAACGCCGGCGGCGGTTACGCCACGTTTCCCGGCGTGGTCGGCACCGCCGTGAGCAAGGTCTGCGACCTGGAGATCGCCCGGACCGGCCTGCGCGAGAAGGACGCGCGCAGGGCGGGCCTGAAGTTCGAGACGGTCACCATCGAGTCGACCAGCCGGGCCGGCTACTACCCCGGCGCCTCCCCCATGACGGTCAAGATGCTCGCCGAACGCCGCACGGGCCGCCTGCTCGGCGTACAGATCGTGGGCAGGGAGGGCGCGGGCAAGCGGGTCGACATCGCGGCGGTGGCCCTCACGGCAGGCATGACGGCCGAACAGATGACCACCCTCGACCTGGGCTACGCCCCACCGTTCAGCCCGGTGTGGGATCCGGTACTGGTGGCGGCGCGGAAAGCGGCGGCAAAGGTGCGGAACCCCTAGGAAGCGGCCCGGCCCCGGCCCCGGACCCCGGACTACGCGGTCCCGGACAGCCTCGGCAGCGCCGAAACCGCCGCGGGCTGCTGCTCGGCCGGCTTCGCGTGCGCCGCAGGCGCCGGCCGCGACCGCAGCCGATGGCTGACGGCCTCGTCGAGCGTCACCGGCCGCTGCGTCTGCGCGGCCAGCCGTCCCGCCTCCTGGCCGAGCCGTGCCACGTCCTCCCAGGGGAGTCGGATCACGAGCGCGATCTCCGCCTCACCGTCGGGGGTGGCATGCATCGGAGGAGTAACCCGGTCGTTCATCGCCTGTTCCTCACGTCGTTCCCGCGACCCGCCTTCCCAGTGCCGCGGGCGGTTGCCGGTTCATACGCAGCCGCGGGTGACCCCGTTCAGCGCGTTCACCGATTCACCCGACGTATCGGGGGCAGTACTTCCTTGTGGTCATCCCCGTCCATGACGTGAACCCCACGCGCGGCACCCCTGTGGTGACGTATGCGCTGATCGGCGTGAACGTCTTCGTGTTTCTGTTCATGCCGGGCCTGTCCGGCTCGGTGGCCGGTGACAGCACGCTGGCGCAGACCTGCCATCTGCACGCGTTCCTGGAGCAGTTCGCCGCCGTCCCGCGCGAGCTGATCCACCATCAGCTGCCGCAACTCGTCCCCACCGGAGAGGTCGGCGGCGGCGGTTGTCTGCTGGGCCCGCCGGACTACGACAAGTCCCCGCCGCTGAGCGTCCTCACCGCGATGTTCCTGCACGGCGGCTGGCTGCATCTGCTGGGCAACATGCTGTTCCTGCTGATCTTCGGCAACAACATCGAGGACCGCATGGGCCACGTCCGCTTCGCGCTGTTCTACGCCGCCTGCGGCTATGCGGCGTCGTACGGCTTCGCGCTCGTCAACGCCGACTCGACCGACCCGCTGATCGGCGCGTCGGGAGCGATCGCGGGGGTGCTGGGCGCCTACCTCGTGCTGTACCCGAGGGCCAGGGTGTGGGTGCTCGTCCCGTTCCTGATCTTCCTGCCGCTGCGGCTGCCGGCCTGGATGGTGCTGGGCTTCTGGTTCGGGCTCCAGGCGGTGTACTCCTCCGGCGAGGGCGTCTCCGACGCGGGCACGGTGGCGTACGCCGCGCATGTCGTCGGCTTCCTCGCGGGCATGCTGCTCGCCTGGCCGCTGAAACGGGGCACGCCGCCCCCGCCCGAGCCGCGCGGCCTGCTGTTCGGCAGGAGAGCCCGGCCCGGCTGGTGACATGACGTGACGTCAGCGGGTCGGGGGGACGGCTCCGGTTCCCTCCCACTCACAGGACCACCCGCTCACCCGACTCACCACGAGGCTCGTTCGGCCGACTCGCCCGACACGCCCGGCTCGGCCGGTTCGGCAGTGGCCCGGTGGGCTCCGCGCGCCCCGGACACGGGCCGCTCCCGCTCGTCGTCACCGAGCATCATGTCGGGGTCGAACATCACGATCACCGCGGCGATCAGCAGGACCGTGAGCGGGCCGGCCAGCATGAACAGCAGGAACGACAGCAGTCCGACGGACGACTGGCCGGTCGCGGTCGAGCCGCTGAGGTCCACCGACACAGCGGCCATCCCCGTGTAGTGCATGCCGGTCACGGCCACGCCCATCACCAGGCTCGCCCCCAGGCTCGACAACAGTCCGTGCACGGAGACCGCCGCCCACAGGGCCGCGGTGGCGGCGACGACGGCGATCAGCACGGACAGTGCCACCGTCGGTGCGGAGTAGCGCAGGGTGCCGTGCGTGTGCATGGCCGCCATGCCGAGGTAGTGCATGGCCGCCACGCCGAGCCCGGTGATCGTGCCCGCCATTCCCAGATTCAGGGGTGCGGCGCCCCGGTAGCCGACGAGGAAGACGCCGACGGCGACGACCACGATGGCCACCGCGAGACTGAGCAGGGTCCTGGCCGGGTCGTAGCTCACCAGCGCGCCCTGGACACTGAAGCCGATCATGCCGACGAAGTGCATGGTCCAGATGCCGCAGCCGATGGACACGGCGCCCAGGGCGAGCCAGCCGGCCTTGCGGCCACGGCGGGCGCCCCGCAGCGAGCGCGTCGTGCACCTCAGCCCCAGCGCGGCGCCGAAACAGGCCATCAGATAGGCCGCTACCGGGGTCACGGCACCGTAATAGAAGTTGGAAACGGTGGCTGCGGCGGTCATGGAGTGGGGTTCCTTCTCTTGCACGGCGGCAGGCGGCACCGTGCGACGCTGCGCGGCGGAAGCAGGCCTGAGCGACACGGGAGTGAGGGATCAGATCAGGCCAGTTGGCTAAGTTGTACGCAATTCAATCACACAAAAGCCACCCTCTTGCCACATCCGGAAGAACAGATTCCGAACAGTGTCTCGCACGGATGTTCTACGTGTCGTCGTCCCGTGTGATCCCGGGCGTGGCGTCGCCACCTTGGTGCGCGTTCCGCGTTGGGCCTGCCGTGGCACCGGTGAAGTGACGGTTCTGCGCTTGGGGCTGCCGACCCCCGGGCCGCGGTGTCACCGCTCGTCGTATCCGAAAAATACGGAAGGTCATGAACGTGTGGAAGTGTGTCGGCAGCTCTGCGGTGCCACCTGTGTACGACGGCGGGTCGGCCGACGCCCTGATCGGCCGCGAGCGGGAAGTCGACACCCTCGGGGCGTTGTTGACGGACCATCATCTGGTAACGGTGACCGGCAGACCGGGCGTGGGCAAGAGCCGGCTGGCCGCTGAGGCGGCGGCGAGGACGGGTGGGCCGTGGCGCCGGGTGGTCCACGTGAGCTGGCAGGGCAGCGGTCCCGGCGAGCCGGGCGCGCTGACCGCGGCCGTGAGCCAGGCCCTGACCGGCAGGCGTCCTCATCGCCGGGAGGCGGACATCGCGGCGCTGGTGCGGCAACTTCCGGAAACCGGTGTCCTGTTGTTCCTCGACGATGTGGATCCGGTCCACCGGGAGTGCATGGGCCTGGTGCAGCGCCTGCTGGTGGCCGTACCGGGGCTACGGGTTCTGGTGACCTCGCGCCGGGTCCTGGGCCTCGGCGAGGAGCAGGTCCTGCACCTCCCGCCCCTGGCCACCGGCCCCTTGACCACCGCACCGGACCGGGCACCGGCCGTCGAACTGTTCCTCCGCCGGGCCCGGACCGTACTGGACGACGCCCTGACGACGGCCACGGCGACCACGACGCCCGGTGATCCACGGACGGCCACGGCGAAGCTGCTCCCGGCGCCGGCGCACCCTGACGGACAGCCACAGCCACAGCCACAGCCACAGCTGGAAACGGCCGGCCCGCAGGCGCACCCCTCGGAACCACGGGCGCACCTCGCCGATCTGCGCGCCGTGGAGGCGATCTGCCGCACCCTGGAGGGAGTTCCGCACGCCATCGAGCTGGCCGCCGAGCAGATGGCGCGGCAGCCGGCGGAGGAGCTGGCGGATCTGCTGGAGAGTCACCAGTGCTGGCTGTCCAGCGACCGCCCCGTGCTGCGGCGGCACCGCTCGCTGCGCGACGCCGTCGGGGCGAGTTACGCGCTGTGCGAGCGGGAGGCCAGGATCGTATGGGGCAGGGCCAGCGCCTTCGCCGGGCCGTTCAACGAGTCGACGGCCGTGTTCCTGTGCGCCGGTGGCGGCGTGGAGCCGTATCAAGTGCCGTCTCTTCTGGCTCAGTTGGCTGCCTTCCATGTACTGGAGCCGGTGCGCGACCCGGGCGGTCTGCGCCAGCCCCGCTATCGGATGACCCGCGCCGCGCGGGACTTCGGCGCGGAGCGGCTGCGGGAGGCCGGTGAGTGCGAGGTGGCCCTGGAGCGCCGCGCCGCGCACTGTCGGCAGATCGCCGTGGTCGCGGAGAACCTGTGGGCCTCGGGCTGCCAGGACCAGGCCGTGCGGCTCGTCCAGGAGGAGCGGGCCGAGCTGACGTCCATGCTCCGCCAGTCCCTGTGCCGTCCCGACCAGGCCGAGACGGCGCTGGAGACGGTCGTGAGTCTGTGGTTCTGGTGGGCCGTGTTCGACCACGGCGAGGAGGGGCGCAGCTACCTGCTGCGGCTGCTTCCGCTGTGCCCCACGGACAGCGACACGGGAATGCGCGGCCGACTGCTGGCGGCCTGGCTCGGCGCGGGCTGCGATCCGCAGGGCGCGCGTGCACTGCTGGGCCGGGCCTGGCCGGCGGCGGTGCTGGCGGGCGACGACGCCGCCGTCGGCCACATCGCCCACGTCCAGGGCCTGATCGCTCTGCACGAAGGGGATCACCGGGCCGCCGCCGAGCACTTCGAGGAGGCCGCCCGCACCATCCCGGACCACGCCTCCGGCGGTCCCTCACCGGCCGTCAGCCTGGCGGCCCGCGCGGTGGCCCAGGCCGCCTTCGCCCCCGCGGCGGCACGGCGTACGGCGCGCCGCGCGCTGACCCGGCGCGGGGCCCGCGACGACGCCTGGGCCGCTCTGGTCGCCCGCTACGCCAAGGCGTTCGTCGACCATCACCAGGGCCGCGACGCCGGTGCCCGCAACCGGGCCGGCCGAGCCCTCGCCACGCTGGACGGCGCTCTGCCCGCGTCCCACGTGGGCGTGGCACTGCGCGCCCTGGTCGCCGACATCGAGTCCGGCACCAAGGGCCGCCCGCACCTGCCGCAGACGCTCCAGCACACCGGCCCCCTCCGGCCGGTCCGCACGGGTACCCGCCGACCGGTCACCCCGCTAGCGCCGTAGGCACGGCACGGCACGCACGACGACGGCACGAGGGGAGGGGCGTCCTTGCGGACACCCCTCCCCTCTCACTTCCGCCCGTTCGCACCCGTCGGTGGGGTGACGGTCACACCGACGGGACCCGCTCATGACGTACCGCATCACTACCGGCGCGTCGCTACCGGACCGGTGCACGCCCGCCCCGCCGACCAGGGCAGCCGTTCACCTCCCGCGCCGTCCCTTCCGGGCTACGGCTCCCCCAGGGTCCCGGCCGGGGCCGCCGCCCGGCATCCGTACCCGACCGAGATGGGTACACGTAGACGGCCGTGCCGCACGCGTACGCACCCCTACGACCTCTGGTGCGGCTCGTGCCGGGGACCACCGCGCCCGGCCCGTCCGGGTGAACCGCGGGCGATCCCCGATCCTCCCGCGTCCGGCTGTGCACGATGGGGCGGTGACACCTGCCTCGTAGCGTTCCTCCGCCGCGGGCAGGCGGCCCGGTGACGACCGCTTCCGCTGGGACTGGCACCGCGGTACGCCGCCCGGCGCGGAGCTTCTCGGCGACCTCACGGACCTGGTCGTCGCCGAGCTGGGTCCGGGTGCCGGTCATCGGGCGGCCCACCTCGCGCGGACCGGGCAGCCGGCCCGGATCGTCGCCGTCGACCACGACGTGCACCGCACCGCGGACGCCCGCGCCCACTACGGTCACCTGCCGCCGCTGCGCCTGGTCCAGGCGGACGCCGCCGTCCACATGAGCGGGCATCCGCGCGGGTTCGACGTCGTCTACAGCGTTTTCGGCGCGCTGGACTTCGCCGACCCGCACCTCCTGCTGCCTGCCGTCGCCCGCGGACTGCGGCCGGGCGGGCTGCTCGCGTTCTCCACCCTCGCCCCCGACCT
>NZ_MUBA01000459.1 GCF_002154575.1 Streptomyces bobili | reverse complement strand
ACCCCGCGGTCGTGCTGGCCGCGCTGCGCGGGCTCGGCGTGGAGCCGGTCGTGATGGCGACCGCGGGGTCGGCCAGGGAATCGTGGTTGGCCGCGAAGATGGTCCCCGAGGAGAGGCGCATCCTGAGGTCGCTGGTCACGGTCAGGTGCCCGAACAAGGGCACCAGGACGGAGGCGGCACGGATCAGCACGGCGGGCCCTTTCCGGTCGGGGCGGGGTGAGTGAGCCCAGTCTGGTGGCGCCGCGACGGCCGCGCCTGAGTACGCCTACTCAGACACCCGTACGACCTCCGGCGGGTTCGGCGGTGTTCGCGGCCCGGTCGGGGGCATCCGGAGAGCGACGGACCCGACCGGGGCCGACACCCGCAGCAACCACCCCGAAGGGACGGACATCGTGCTGGCCATCATCGCGGCGGTGGGGTTCTTCATCGCCTTCCTGATCAACGCGGCGGAGATCTCGACCAACGACACCTTCACGTCCACCAACATCATGCTGCTGAGCCTGACCCTGCTCGCCCTTCACCTCGGCGGCGTCGGCACCGGCTGGCCGGCGCGCGGCCGCAGACGCTGAAGGGACGCGCGGGCCCACACCCGGTGGGTCCGGCCTTTCTCCGATGGCCGGCCGGAGTCGGGGTAGGCGGGGGAAGGAACCCAGGAAAGGATCGTCATGACGACCTACGTGATCAGCGTCCCCGGCACCTTCACCACCGGCGTCGACGCGGACACCCGGGCCCGGATCAGCCGCTCCCTGAGCCCGGCCGACCCGCACCGCACGCAGATGGGGAACAGCGAGGACCTCGACGCCCTCTCGCTGAACGACGACGACACGTTCACCATCCGGCTGACCGTCGAGGCCGACACCGGGCCGCACGCCGAGGAGAGCGCGCGGCTGCTCGCGCAGTCGGCACTGCGGGAGTCCGGCCTGGACGAGAGCGACGCTCCGCTCGGGGCCGCGGCGGTCACCGGAATCGACTCCGACGTCTGACGGACGTCCGACCGACGTCTGACCCCGGCCGCGGGCCGGCGGACACGCGGGGAACCGCATACGAACGCAACCGGGGCCCCCTCGCGGACCGGTCCCCCGACGGGGAAAGATGGGACGGCGAGCGACGATCTACCCATGCGGAGGAAACGGACCATGCAGCACGAACGAGCGGGCCGGCCGGCCGGCCCCGAGGACCTCGTCGACGTGGCCCGACTGGTCACGGCGTACTACGCGCTGCACCCCGACCCCGCCGACCCGGCGCAGCGGGTGGCGTTCGGCACGTCCGGGCACCGCGGCTCCTCCCTGAACACCGCGTTCAACGAGGACCACATCGCCGCGACCAGCCAGGCCATCTGCGAGTACCGCTCCGCGCAGGGCACCGACGGCCCCCTCTTCCTGGGCGCCGACAGCCACGCGCTGTCCGAGCCCGCCCGGGTGACCGCGCTGGAGGTGTTCGCCGCCAACGACGTGAGCGTGCTCATCGACAGTGCCGACGGCTACACGCCCACCCCGGCCGTCTCGCACGCCATCCTCACCCACAACCGGGGCCGCACCAGTGGCCTCGCGGACGGGGTGGTCGTCACCCCCTCGCACAATCCGCCCGGTGACGGCGGCTTCAAGTACAACCCGCCCAGCGGCGGTCCGGCGGGCTCCGACGCCACCTCCTGGATCCAGGACCGCGCCAACGAGATCATCGCGGCCGGTCTGAAGGACGTACGCCGCGTCCCCTACCGCCGGGCGCTCGCCGCCCCCGGCACCGGCCGTCACGACTTCCTGGGCGCCTACGTCGCGGACCTGCCGGCCGTCCTGGACCTGGACGCGATCCGTGCCGCGGGCGTCCGTATCGGCGCCGACCCGCTCGGCGGGGCCTCGGTCGCCTACTGGGGCCGGATCGCGGAGCAGCACCGCCTCGACCTGACCGTGGTCAACCCGCTCGCCGACCCCACCTGGCGGTTCATGACGCTGGACTGGGACGGCAAGATCCGTATGGACTGCTCGTCGCCGTACGCCATGGCCTCGCTCATCGCGCAGCGCGACCGGTTCGACATCGCCACGGGCAACGACGCCGACGCCGACCGGCACGGCATCGTCACCCCGGACGCGGGCCTGATGAACCCCAACCACTACCTGGCCGCCGCCATCTCCTACCTCTACGCCCACCGGGAGCAGTGGCCGGACGGCACGGGCATCGGCAAGACCCTGGTGTCGTCCTCCATGATCGACCGGGTGGCCGCCGATCTCGGCCGCCGTCTCGTCGAGGTGCCCGTCGGCTTCAAGTGGTTCGTGGACGGTCTGGTCGACGGCTCGCTCGGTTTCGGCGGGGAGGAGTCGGCCGGCGCGTCCTTCCTGCGCCGCGACGGCTCGGTGTGGACCACCGACAAGGACGGCATCATCCTGGCGCTGCTCGCCTCCGAGATCACCGCCGTCACCGGGAAGACACCCTCGGAGCACTACGCGGCGCTGACGGCACGTTTCGGCGAACCCGCCTACGCCCGTATCGACGCGCCCGCCACCCGCGAGGAGAAGGCGCTGCTGGCCAAGCTCTCACCCGCGCAGGTCACCGCCGACACCCTGGCCGGCGAGCCGGTCACCGGCGTCCTCACCGAGGCGCCCGGCAACGGCGCGGCCATCGGCGGCATCAAGGTGACCACCGAGAACGCCTGGTTCGCCGCCCGCCCCTCCGGCACGGAGGACGTGTACAAGATCTACGGCGAGTCGTTCCTGGGCCCCGACCACCTGCGGCAGGTGCAGGAGGAGGCGAAGGACGTGGTGATGACGGCCCTCGGCGGCTGACCACCGGGCCACGGCGCGGCTCACCGCCGCGCCGCGTGGTCGCCCTCCGGAGGCGGGCGCACTGCCGGTGATATCCGATATGTCGGTATCATCCAGTAAACGTAAAATAATGAGGTTCGCCCCGAAGGGGCTACCGTCCTCTCCGGAGTGAGCCATGTTCCGCAAGCGTGCGACGGACGACGGCGACGAGCTGCTGGCCAGGCTCGGTTCGCTCACCGCCCAGGCACGCGAACGCGCGGAACTGCAACGCTCCCGCGTCGAACTGGCCATCGCCCTCCAGCGCGGCATGCTCCCCAGGGACCTGCCCAGCGCGCGCGGCTACCGGATCGCCGTCCGGTACGCGCCCGCCTACCACGGCCTCAACGTGGGCGGTGACTGGTACGACGCCTTCCGGATGTCCGACGGCCGTATCGGCCTGTCCATCGGTGACGTCCAGGGCCACAACATCGAGGCGACCGCCTTCATGGGTCAGGTCCGTGTCGGCCTGCGCGCCCTCGCCTCCGTCACCAGCGAGCCCGGCGAACTCCTCGCCCTGACCAACGACCTCCTCATCTCCCTCGGCGGTGACCTCTTCGCCACCTGCACGTTCATGCGCCTCGACCCGGCCACCGGCGAGGTGGAGAGCGCCCGCGCCGGACACATCCCGTGCGTGTGGGCCACCGCGGACGGCAGGTCCGGCGTGTCCGAGGACGAGGGCGGACCGCCGCTCGGCGTCCAGGAGGCGATGGAGTACCCGGTCACCCGGTACCGGCTCACCCAGGGCGGGGTGTTCGTGCTGCTCACCGACGGCGTCGTGGAAGGGCCGTCGATGAGCGTCGAGGAGGGACTGGACCAGGTCGTGCGCCTCGCCGGCATCGCCGCCGTCGCCGGCCTGGAGGCCCATGCCCTCGCCACCGCCGTGATGAAGGGCGCCGAGCGCGTCGGGCACGAGGACGACGCGGCCGTCCTGGTCGTCGGGCACGACGGCGTTCTCGGCGGGTAGCGGCGGCGCGTTCAGCCATAGGGCCGGTCCGGGCGCCTCCCGCCTCGCCCTCGGCACGGGCCCGGTGTCTGATGACTGCTGTGGTGGGTACCAGCGCTCTGCGTCGGCCGGCCGTCCTCGCCGCGGAGACGGCGGCGGTCGCGGCCGGCTACTACGCGGCCGGAAAGCTGGGCCTGCTGCGCCAGCTGGTCGTCGAGGGCGCGATCTTCACTCCCATCTGGCCGCCCTCCGGCGTCGCCGTGGCCTGCCTGCTGATCCTCGGGCTCCGCTGCTGGGCCGGCATCGCCCTCGGGGCGCTCCTCGTCATCCTGTCGCTCACCTCGCTCAGCCCGTCCGTCGTCTTCAATCTGGCGGGCAACACCGCGGCCCCCGTCTGCGCCTACCTCATGCTGCGCAAGGTGGGCTTCCGCAGCGACCTGGCCCGCCTGCGCGACGGTCTCGCCCTGGTGTTCCTCGGGGCGCTGGCCGCGATGCTGCTCAGCTCCACCGTGGGCGTGGGTGTCCTCCTCGTCACCGACGAGTTGCCCGCGCACGCCTTCTGGCCCGTCTGGCTGGCCTGGTGGGTCGGCGACGCGATGGGCGTCCTCATCGTCACGCCCGTGCTGCTCGTCGTGCACGCCGCCCGCCGGCCGCCGCCCCTGACCCGCTGGAAGGAGGCCGCGGGCCTGGCCGTCATCGCCCTGGCGCTCATCCCGCTGGCCACCAACAGCCATGTCAGCCTGCTCTTCCTCGTCTACCCGCTGCTGATCTGGTCGGCCCTGCGCTTCCAGCTCGCCGGCAGCATGCTGTGCGCCCTGGTCACCTCGGTCCTGGCCACGATCGCGGCCACCGACGGGGTGGGTCCCTTCGCGGGCCTGACCCGCGTCGAGGTCATGAGCAAACTCCAGGCCTTCAACGGCACCATGGCCCTGACCGCCCTGCTGCTGTCGGCCGTCATCACCGAACAGCGCAACACGCGCCGCTCCGTCGAACGTGCCTGCCAGGAACTGGTCGAGGTCCTGGAACACCTCACCGCGGGCGACGCCCCCTACGGCCGTCCCCCGAAGGGCACGGAGGACGGACCGCCCGGCAGAAGCTAGGACGCAGCCGACATTCGGCGCGCGGGCGGGCGACTCGATGACTAGCGTGAGGAAACGGACACCAACCGCTCTCACCGGAAAGGGCCACCACCATGGCCGTGCAACCCGAGGGAACCCCTTGCTGGGCCGACGCGATGTTCAGTGACCTGGAAGGGGCCAAGCGCTTCTACGGCGATGTCCTCGGCTGGACCTTCGGCGAGTCGTCGTCGGAGTACGGCAACTACACCCAGGCCTACGCGGACGGCAAGGCGGTCGCCGCCGTCGTACCGCCGATGCCCGGACAGGAGGGCCAGTCCGCCTGGTGCCTCTACCTCGCGGCCGAGGACGCCGCCGGCACCGCGGCGAAGATCCGCGAGAACGGCGGCGAGGTGCTGATGGAGCCGATGCAGGTCGGCGAGTTCGGCACCATGTGCCTGGCCCGCGAACCCAGCGGCGCCGTGTTCGGCGTGTGGCAGGCCGGCAGCCACGAGGGCTTCGAGGCGATGGGCGTGCCCGGCGCCTACGCCTGGGCCGAGGTCTTCACCCGCGAGCCCGAGAAGGCAGACACCTTCCTCTCCGCCGTCTACGGGTACGGACAGAAGCAGATGGAGGACGAAGGGATCGACTTCCGCCTCTACGACCTGGGCGAGCGCCCCGTCCTCGGCCGGATGACGATGGGCGACGACTTCCCGCCCGAGGTCCCCTCCTACATCAACGTCTACTTCACCGTGCCCGACTGCGACGACGCCGTCGCCAAGGCCACCAAGCTCGGCGGACAGCTCCGGTTCGGCCCGATGGGCACGCCGTTCGGCCGGTTCGCCGCCCTCACCGACCCGCAGGGCGCGAACTTCTCGGTCATCGACGTCACCACCACCGAGGGCGAGATGCCGCAGACCAGGGCCGTCTCCTAGCCGCGACGGACCACTGCCCGGCCATGGCATGATCGTGCGCATGCGTGAACGAGTGGTGGCCGCGTGCGACGGGGCCTCGAAGGGAAACCCCGGTCCGGCGGGCTGGGCCTGGGTGATCTCCGACGCCTCCGAGGCCCCGGCCCGCTGGGAGGCGGGCCCGCTCGGCAGGGCCACCAACAACGTCGCCGAACTCACCGCCCTGGAACGCCTGCTGGCGGCGGTCGACGCCGACGTACCGCTGGAGATCCGCATGGACTCGCAGTACGCCATGAAGGCCGTCACCACCTGGCTGCCCGGCTGGAAGCGCAACGGCTGGAAGAACGCCGCGGGCAAGCCGGTCGCCAACCAGGACCTGGTCGTGCGCATCGACGAACTGCTGCGCGGGCGCACGGTCGAGTTCCGCTATGTGCCCGCCCACCAGGTCGACGGCGACAAGCTGAACGACTTCGCCGACCGGGCCGCCAGCCAGGCGGCGATCGTGCAGGAGCCGGCGGGCAGCGCCCTCGGTTCGTCCGAGCCGCCGCCCGCCCCCGACGCCCCGGCCAAGTCCGCCGTACGCCGCAAGGCCGGCGGAGGCACCGGGGGAACCGGGTCCGGCGGGGGCGCCTCGCCCCGGCGGGCCGGCGGTTCGTCCGCCCGCACGATCAAGGCCAA
>NZ_MUBA01000458.1:2394-2566 GCF_002154575.1 Streptomyces bobili | reverse complement strand
GGGAGATGCGGGCGTGCGTGGAACTGGCGTCGGGGGAGCGGGGCTGTACCTAGGACTGGGAAGGCCAGTTGGGAAAAACTCGCGTTCACAGGAATACCCGGCTCCGCCCGGGGCACGCGAACCGTACCCCCACGGGAGTCCGGCACGACCCGGTACCCCCACCGGCGGCCGC
>NZ_MUBA01000458.1:0-2354 GCF_002154575.1 Streptomyces bobili | reverse complement strand
GGCATCGACATCACCGACGACCCGAACGTCGCCTTCGACGGCACCAACGTCGCCCTCCTCGTGGGCGCCCGCCCGCGCACCAAGGGCATGGAGCGCGGTGACCTCCTGGAGGCCAACGGCGGCATCTTCAAGCCGCAGGGCAAGGCCATCAACGACAACGCCGCGGACGACATCAAGGTCCTCGTCGTCGGCAACCCGGCCAACACCAACGCGCTGATCGCCCAGGCCGCCGCCCCGGACGTACCGGCCGAGCGCTTCACCGCGATGACCCGCCTGGACCACAACCGCGCGCTGACCCAGCTCGCGAAGAAGACGGGCTCCACGGTCGCCGACATCAAGCGCCTCACCATCTGGGGCAACCACTCGGCCACGCAGTACCCGGACATCTTCCACGCCACCGTCGCGGGCAAGAACGCCGCCGAGGTCGTCAACGACGAGAAGTGGCTGGCCGAGGACTTCATTCCGACCGTCGCCAAGCGCGGTGCGGCCATCATCGAGGCGCGTGGCGCGTCGTCCGCCGCCTCCGCCGCCAACGCGGCCATCGACCACGTGTACACGTGGGTCAACGGCACCGCCGAGGGCGACTGGGCCTCCATGGGCATCCCGTCCGACGGCTCCTACGGCGTCCCGGAGGGCCTCATCTCCTCCTTCCCGGTCACCACGAAGAACGGCGTCTACGAGATCGTCCAGGGCCTGGACATCAACGAGTTCTCCCGCGCCCGCATCGACGCCTCCGTGCAGGAGCTGACGGAGGAGCGCGAGGCGGTCCGCTCGCTCGGCCTCATCTGAGCCCCCTGGCTCCCCCGCACATCTGACTCCCCGGTCCCCGGGCGGCACCTGCCGCCCGGGGACCGGTGCGTTCGGGGTGGTTATTTGCCTTTTTTGTCCGCATTTTCAGTGACGCGGCGCACTTTCGGCCATGGATTGCGCATGCAATCGGGGCCCAAGGGCATGTGCTCACGGTCCCGGTGGGTGACACCCGTGTCACGCACGGGCACTGAACAGGAACGGAAGGCAATCCCGATCATGGCGGACAGGACAGAACTCCAGGCGCGGAAGACCATCTGCGCGGGCGGCGAATGGCGCGAAGCCGCCTCCGGCGCCACGCGCGAGATCATCGACCCCGCGGACGCCCTGCCGTTCGCCCTGGTCGCGGAGGGCGACGAGAAGGACACCGACCTCGCGGTGGCGGCGGCCCGGCAGGCCTTCGACCACGGCGAGTGGCCGCGCACCCCCGTCGCCGAGCGCGCCGCACTGCTGCGCCGCGTCGCCGGACTCCTCGTACGCGACCGCGAAGAACTCGGCCTGCTGGAGAGCCGGGACGCGGGCAAGACCGTCGAGGAGGGCCGCGTCGACATCGACTGTGTCGCCGACGCCTTCCGCTACTTCGCCGACCTCGTCGCGGGGGAGGCGCCCGGCCGGGTCGTCGACGCGGGTTCGCCCGACATCCACAGCGTCGTCGTCCACGAACCGGTCGGCGTGTGCGCGCTGATCACCCCCTGGAACTACCCCCTTCTCCAGGCCAGTTGGAAGATCGCCCCGGCGCTCGCCGCAGGCAACACCTTCGTCGTCAAGCCCAGCGAGATCACCCCGCTGACGACGATCGCCCTCATCGGCCTGCTCACCGAGGCCGGACTGCCCGCCGGCGCCGCCAACATCGTCACCGGCCCCGGCCACACGGTCGGCGCCCGCCTCGCCGAGCACCCCGACGTCGACCTGGTCTCCTTCACCGGAGGCCTGGCCAGCGGCACCAAGGTCGCGCAGGCCGCCGCCCCGAGTGTCAAGAAGGTCGCCCTCGAACTCGGCGGCAAGAACCCCAACGTCGTCTTCGCCGACGCCTGCGCCACCGAGGACGGCTTCGACACCGCCGTCGACCAGGCCCTCAACGCGGCCTTCATCCACAGCGGCCAGGTCTGCTCGGCGGGCGCCCGCCTCATCGTCGAGGAGTCGGTCCGCGACCGCTTCGTCACCGAACTCGCCCGCCGGGCCGGGCGGATCCGCCTCGGCCGGGGCACCGAGGACGGCGTCGAGTGCGGCCCCCTCGTCTCCGCGCAGCAGCGAGCCAAAGTCGAGGCGTACGTCGAGTCGGCGCTCGCCGAGGGCGCGGTGCTGCGCTCCGGCGGCAAGCGCCCCGACGCCTCCCCGCAGCGGCCGGAGAACGGCTACTTCTACGAGCCGACCGTCCTGGACCACTGTCACCGCGAGATGCGCGTCGTCCGCGAGGAGGTCTTCGGCCCGGTCCTCACGGTCGAGACCTTCCGCACCGAGGACGAGGCGGTCGCCCTCGCCAACGACACCGAGTACGGCCTCGCGGGCGCCGTCTGGACCACCGACGCGGGCCGCGCCCGCCGGGT
>NZ_MUBA01000457.1 GCF_002154575.1 Streptomyces bobili | reverse complement strand
CGGATCGGTGACCGCCTCCTCGTCGAGGAAGTGCAGTTCACCCCCGCTCACGAGGCTCGCGAAGACCGTGGTGTTGCCGAGGTCGGTCGCCTGCCCCTGCAACACCGCGAACCGGCCACCACGACCATCGACACCGAACCCGATGCGGGCCGGCACCGACGACACATAGTTGACCAGCCCGCCATGAGTGACCACCACACCCTTCGGCCGCCCCGTCGACCCCGACGTATAGATCACATACGCCACCTGACCCGCCCGCACCTCCACCACAGGCGCCGTCACCGGAGCGGCCTCGATCTGCATCGCCACGACCGTGTCGTCCACCGCCACCAGACGATGCCGGCCCGCCGGAAGACCGTCCAGGATCTCCTCCGTCGTCAATGTCAACACCGCACGGCTGTCCCGCAACTGGAAAGCGATCCGCTCCGCGGGCTGGCCGGGGTCGAGCGGGAGGTAGCCCGCGCCCGCCTTCCACACCGCGAGGATCCCGACCAGCATCTCCACACCCCGCGGCAGACACAGACCCACCACCGACTCCGCACCCACCCCCTGCACCCGCAGGAAATGCGCCAGCCGATTCGCCCGCACCTCCAACTCCGCATACGACACCCGCACACCCGCCTGCACCACCGCCACCGCATCCGCAGACCGCGCCACCTGCGCCGCGAACAACCCCGGCACCGACGAACCCGAAGCCACCGGCACGGCGGTGTCGTTCCACTCCACCAACACCCGCCGACGCTCCACCGCAGTGATGACATCCACCGTGCTGATCCGCTGTGAGGGGTCCTCTGTCAGCCCTGCCAGGAGGACTGTCAGCGTGTCTGCCATCCGGGCCACCGTGCCGGGGTCGAACAGATCCGCAGCCCCGGTCACCACCCCCCCGATACCGGCCGGCACGCCGTCCGTACCGAACCGCTCGCCCAGCAGCACCGCCACATCGAACTTCACCCCGGACCGGCTCAACGGCAGCCCACTGGCCCGCAACCCGGTCTCCACCCCGCCGGATCCCCCCACACCCGCCGCCGACACCGTGTCCTGCATCGTCAAGATGACCTGGAACAACGGATGCCGCGCCGCGGACCGGGCCGGTGCCAGCTCCTCCACCAGCCGCTCGAACGGCACATCCTGATGCGCATACGCCTGCAGACCGCTCTCGCGCACCTGCTCCAGCAGCGCACCGAACGACGGATCACCCGACAGATCACTCCGGATGACCAGCGTGTTCACGAAACACCCGACCAGATCATCCAGCGCCTCGTCCGTCCGCCCGGCGATCGCCGACCCGATCGGAATATCCGTCCCCGCACCCAGC
>NZ_MUBA01000456.1 GCF_002154575.1 Streptomyces bobili | reverse complement strand
GGGCGGGAACCCTCAGACATTCCTGCGCCGCCGGGCCTGCCACACCGCCGCAGCCGCCAGGGCGGCGATCAGGGCACCGCCCGCGTACACGCCGACCGAGGGGCCGCCGTCGTCGTCGGCGGAGGACGCGGAGGGCTCGGTCGAGGCGTTGTCCTTGTCGGTCGTCGTCACCTGGTCCCCGCAGCCCGACTCCGGGTAGCCCGAGATCGCGCACAGGAGTGCGTTCGGGTCGTAGCGCAGCGGCTTGGCGGTGGAGGCGAGGGCCTCCGCCGTGGTCGCGTCCTGCCGGACGCGGGCGCAGGCCGTGCGCGCGGGCGGCGGGGTCTCGCCGGAGGGTGCGTCCGCCGGGGTGCCGAAGTCGACGACCAGGGCGACCCGCTTCATGCCGTCCCTCGCCGGGGTCCGCGCGCAGATCGCCTCGAACGAGGCCGCGCCGCGTGGCCGCGACGCGTCCCCCGAGTCCTCGCTGACCGCGAACCGGAAGCCCTGGACGGCGCCGTCGGCGGGGCGGGCCGTGGAGGGGCCCTCGGTGGCGTAGACCCAGCGGTCGCCGTCGCGGTCCCAGAAGGACCAGTAGCGGTAGCCGGCGGCCTGGGCCGGGCCGGGGCCGGCCAGACCCAGGAACAGGGCGGTGACGAGCAGGGCGGCGAGGCGGCGTATCACGGCCGCCGCTTCCTGCGGCCGCTGATCAGGAAGCCGATGCCGATACCCGCGACGAGGAAGACGCCGACGGTCCACCAGACGCCGAAGCCGTCGTCGGAGTCCTTCTCGTCCGAGTCGTCGCGCTGGAGGCCGCCGGTCGCCTTGCCGGTCTGCTGCGGCGTCGGGCCCGTCGCGTTGAGGGCGGCGACCAGGTCCGTGCCGCCGAACGCGCGCGGGTCCGTACCCGTCGCGTGGGCGGCGAAGATCAGCTGGGCGTAGGCGGCGGGACCGCTCTGCTTCGCCCAGGCGGCGGCGTTCCGCTGGAGCCAGGCGAGGGGCCCCCGCGCCTGCTCGGCGCCACCCTGTGCGGCGAGCGCGACGACGGCGTCGGCGGTGTTGCCGTAGTCCGGCTGGTTCTCGGCGCCGGGGAGCACCGAGGTCAGGTACCCGTCCTTGGCGACGGACTTCGCCAGGTAGGCGGCGCCGTTCGCGGCGGCCTGCCGCGGCGTGCCGGGGGCGGCGCAGGTGGCGGCGGCGGTCTTCGCCGCGGCCTCGGCGGCCAGGCCCTCGCCGAGCGCGCCGACGACTCCCGCCGCCGTGGCATCCGCGTTGGCCGCCAACTCGCCCTGCTTGTCGGGCTGGTAGGCGAACGCGCCGCCCGCGGCACAGGGCAGCGCCAGTTCGACCAGGGCGTCGTACGGCGACTTGCCGCCCTTCACGACCTCCGCGGGCTTCTCCCCGGCCGCCGCCAGCGCGCCGACGACGACGGACGTCGAGTTGGTGTCGCTGGCGCCGCCGGGGGCGTACCCCCAGCCGCCGTCCGCGTTCTGCACGGACTTCAGCCAGCCGACGGCCTTGTCCGCCGCGGCCTCGTGCCCGCCGAGGGCCGCGAGGGCCTGGACGGCGGCGGCCGTGCTGTTGCTGTCGACCATCAGCTTGGCGTCGCACGCCTGGGCGGGGTCGGCGCGGAACGCGGCGAAGGAACCGTTCGCGCACTGCTGGCCGGTCAGCCAGTCCACGGCCTTCCCCGCAGGCTTCACCCCGGCGGTGTCCTGGGCGAGCAGCGCGAGCGACTGACGCCAGACGCCGTCGTACGTCGGGTCGGTGCTGCCGTACAGGCCGGACGGGATCGCCACGGACGGGGTCGGCGACGGGGACGCGGCCACGGCGGGTGTGGCGGCGCCGATCACTGCGGTGGCGGCCAGGACCGCGGCGCTGCGGCGGACGTTCATGATCGGCGGGTGCCTCTCCCTGTCAGGGAACCGGGCAGCACGGGACATCCCGGCGGCTCGGCTCCGCATACCTCGACGGTGCCGTACGGCGGCGGCGCCGACGCACGTGAGCCGGTCACGTCCGTCCGGGGCAGTCCGGCTGGCCATGACGGGTGTTCCGCATGGCTCACGGTTGCGGGTCAGCGCCGGAATTGCACCGGCTTTCCCCCGTACGGGTGTGATGACGACCGGGCCACTGTACTCGGCCGTAGCAAAGCCCCTGAGGGCAGCCTGTGTGCTCGGGTGCGTTCGCCCACGGGGCCGGCGGCTAGAGGCGCGGAGTCGGACCGGCGCAGGGCAGGAAAACGGTCCGTGCCTGCAACAGCCAGTCGCCTTCCGCCGACCGTCGGAACGCGTCCTCGTGGTGGCCGATCCGGACCGGCGGTCCGGATCGGCCACCACG
>NZ_MUBA01000455.1 GCF_002154575.1 Streptomyces bobili | reverse complement strand
TGATCACCTTCCCGATCACGGCGGGCGTCGCCGTGCTCCTCTACGTCGACCAGCGCATCCGCCGCGAGGCCCTCGACCTCGACCTGGCCCGAGCCGCCGGCGTCCAGGGCTACGGGCCCCCCGGCACCACCCCGGGGAGCTGATGCGGTGAGGCTCGCGGGGGGAGTTCTCACCACGGCAGCGGCAGGCCCGCCCACGCCGTCACCACCCGGCACGGCCGGCCCGGCACGGACAGCTCTGCCGGGCGCCGCCGACCGTGTCACGCACGCCCTGCTGCGGGCGGCCGACGGCTCACCGCTGTCGTGGGCACGCTCGGACGGCGAACCACCGGTGACCATCCCCCGCGATCCGGCACGCGAGGCGGCCCGCCGTGAACTGTCCGAGCGGCTCTACCACGAGAACGACCCCAGCCTGCTCGAACGTGCCCTGAACACCTTCTGGGACTGGCTCGGCAGCGTGTTCGGCGCCGCGTCGACCGCCGCCCCTGGCGGACTGCTCGGCCTGGTCGTCATCGTGCTGGCCGTCGCCGCCGTCGTAGCCGCCCTGTGGTGGCGCCTCGGCACTCCCCACCCCCGAACCGCCTCCGCGACCGCCCTGTTCGACGACCGCCCTCGCAGCGCCGCCGACCACCGCTCGACCGCCGAAGCGCACGCCGCCCAGGGCCACTGGAACCAGGCCGTCCAGGAACGCATGCGCGCCATCGTCCGCTCCCTCGAGGAGCGTGCCCTCCTCGACATCCGCCCCGGCCGCACGGCCGACGAGGCCGCCGCCGAAGCCGGCCACACCCTTCCCGCCCACACCGCCCGACTCCGCTCCGCCGCACGCGACTTCGACGACGTCACCTACGGCGGCCGCACCGCGACCGAGCAGGCGTACCACCGCATCGCCGGCCTCGACCGCGACCTGGACGACACCAGGCCCCGACTCACCCACAGCACCGCCAACGCCCCCCAGAACACCCGCCGGGGAACCGAATGACCACCGAGGCCACACCCTCCGCCACCTCGGTCTCGCCCACCCCCCGCCAGGTGTGGATCCGCTCGCGCGGCATCGTCCTCGCCCTGGTGCTCCTCCTGGCCGGCGCCGCAGTCCTCGCGGTCCTCCGTTCCGACGCCCGCCACGGTGCACTCGACCCCCGCTCCGGCGACCCCTACGGCAGCCGGGCCGTCGCCGAACTCCTCGCCGGCCACGGCGTTTCCACCCGCGTCGTCACCACCCTGGCCGAGGCCCGCACCGCGACCAGCCAGGACACCACCCTCCTGGTGGCCGCACCGGACCTGCTGACGGAACGCCAGCAGAGGGAACTGCGCTCCGCGTCAGCCGATTCCGGCGGCCGTACGGTCCTCGTCGCCCCCGGCACCTGGTCCGTCGAGACCCTCGCCCCCGGCGTCACCGCGGACCCGGTCACCAGCCGCGGCTCCACCCTCGCCCCCGACTGCGCGCTGCCCGCAGCACAGAACGCCGGCAGCGCCGACACCGGCGGCATCCGCTACACCACCACCCGCCCCGACGCCGACGAGTGCTACCCCAGCAACCGCCTGGCCACCCTGGTGCGCGTCCCGGACCCCGCCGGCGACGGCGACACCGTCGTCCTCGGCGCACCCGACATCTTCCACAACGACCGCCTCGACGAGGAGGGCAACGCCTCCCTCGCCCTCCAACTCCTCGGCTCCCGCCCTCATCTCGTCTGGTACCTCCCCTCGCTCTCCGACACCTCCGCCGCGGACCAGGACGAGGAGAAAAGCTTCTTCGACCTGATCCCCTCCGGCTGGCTCTGGGGCACCCTGCAACTCTTCGTCGCGGCAGCCCTCGC
>NZ_MUBA01000454.1 GCF_002154575.1 Streptomyces bobili | reverse complement strand
GGACGGCGTCCAGGGCCCGTGCCAGTTCCAGCGTCGGCTTGGCCCCCGAGGCTCGCTCGATCTGAGTGATCCGGGTGCTCACCACATGCGTCTTCTGGCCCAGCTCCGCCTGGGTCAGCCCGGCGGCGGTACGGAGTCGGCGCACCCGTGAGCCGAACAGCGCGGCCATCGACGTACTGGGATCAATTCCGTTGGCCAAGGGGTTACTTCCGTTCCTTACGAACCGAAAGGTAAGGCTGCGTGTCCTTCCGAGCGTAGGGCCGGGTGTCGATTCTTGAGTACGGAACGTGACCACTCATACGCAAGGCGGGACGGCAGGCATGGACGGGCACACGGTGCTGGCAGGAACGACGATCCACACGCTCACGGAACAGTTCACCTCCTCCCCGCGGGGCGCGCGGCTCGCACGACGAGTCGCCGTACGCCGCATGGAGGCCTGGGGACACCCGCCGGCGTCGGACGTGTCCTGCGCGGTCGCCCTGGTCGTGGGCGAACTCACGGCGAACGCGGTGCGGCACGGCCGGGTGCCGGGCCGCGACTTCCGTCTCCGCCTCCGCCTGGACGAGGCGTCCGATGTGATCCGCATCGAGGTGACGGACGCGGCCACCACGCGCCG
>NZ_MUBA01000453.1 GCF_002154575.1 Streptomyces bobili | reverse complement strand
GTCTCGACAGTAAGCGGCGGCCGGGTGGCGCCCCGATTGTCACCGCCGCCGCTTACTGTCGAGACATGCCCTACGACGTGCCGTCAACAGAACGCTGGGCGGTCGAGCCCGACAAACGCCCCGGCCGCACCGCCTTCCAGCGCGACCGTGCCCGCGTCCTGCACTCCTCGGCGCTCAGAAGGCTCGCGGGCAAGACCCAGGTGGTGACCCCGGGCACCCGCACCGACGCCTGGGACGCCACCCCCCGCACCCGCCTCACCCACTCCCTGGAGTGCGCCCAGATCGGCCGGGAGCTGGGCGCGGCCCTCGGCTGCGACCCCGACCTCGTCGAGGCGGCCTGCCTCTCCCACGACCTCGGCCACCCCCCGTTCGGGCACAACGGCGAACAGGCGCTCAACGACTTCGCCCACGACTGTGGAGGCTTCGAGGGCAACGCGCAGTCGCTGCGCCTCCTCACCCGCATCGAACCCAAGCGCTTCACCCCCGAGGGCTCCGTCGGCCTCAACCTCACCCGCGCCACCCTCGACGCCGCCACCAAGTACCCCTGGCCGCGCGGCGGGCACCCGACCGACCCGGCGTCCCCCAAGTTCGGCGTCTACGACGACGACCGCCCCGTCTTCGACTGGGTCCGCAAGGAGGCCCCCGGCACGCGCACCTGCTTCGAGGCGCAGGTCATGGACTGGTCGGACGACGTGGCCTACTCGGTGCACGACGTCGAGGACGGCCTGCACGCCGGCCACATCGACCCCGACTCCCTGCGCGCGGAACCGGAGCGCGCGGAGGTCTTCCGCGTCGCCGTCGGCCGCTACGTGCCCGCGGACACCGACCCGGCGGAACTCGCCGCCGCCCTCGACCGGCTCCAGGACCAGGAGTGGTGGCCGCACGGCTACGACGGCACGGCCGCCGCCCAGGCCCGCCTGAAGGACGCCACCAGCCAGCTCATCGGCCGCTTCTGCCTGGCCGCCGAGGCGGCCACGCGCGCGAGGTGGGGCTCCCGGCCCTTCACCCGCTACGACGCCGAACTCGTCGTACCGCACGAGACGCGCCTGGAGTGCGCGGTCCTCAAGGCCGTCGCCGACCGGTACGTGATGCAGCGCGCCGAGCAGGAACTGCTCCGCGCGGACCAGCGCGTCGTCATCAGCGAGCTGGCCGAGGCGCTCACCGCCCGCGCCCCCGAAGGCCTCGACCCCCAGTTCCGTGCCCTCTTCGGCCTGGCCGCCGACGACCGCGCCCGCAAGCGGGTGATCGTCGACCAGATCGCCTCCCTCACCGATCCCTCGGCCCGGTCCCTGCACGCCCGCCTCACCACAAGACCCTGAACCCGACGCAACCCGAACGTGCCCGGACGCCACTCGCCCTGGCCTGATCGGGTCATCCCCCCTTCCGCCCTCATCCCGCGTGCGGGACGCTCGGGTGGCGGCAGTCTTACGAGGAGGCATCACGTGGTCGACGCGGATCAGACATTCGTCATCGTCGGAGGAGGCCTGGCCGGCGCCAAGGCGGCCGAGACACTCAGGACCGAGGGCTTCACCGGCCGCGTGATACTGATCTGCGACGAACGCGATCACCCCTACGAGCGTCCGCCGCTCTCCAAGGGCTTCCTGCTCGGCAAGGAGAGCCGCGAGAGCGTCTTCGTGCACGAGCCGGCCTGGTACGCGCGCAACGACGTCGAGCTGCACCTGGGCCAGACCGTCGACGCCATCGACCGTACGGCGAAGACGGTCCGCTTCGGCGACGACGGCACCCTCGTCCACTACGACAAGCTGCTGCTGGCCACCGGCTCCGAACCGCGCCGCCTCGACATCCCCGGCACCGGTCTCGCGGGCGTCCACCACCTGCGCCGCCTCGCGCACGCCGAGCGCCTCAAGGGCGTCCTCGCCGCGCTCGGCCGCGACAACGGCCACCTCGTGATCGCCGGCGCCGGCTGGATCGGCCTGGAGATCGCGGCGGCGGCCCGCGGGTACGGCGCCGAGGTCACCGTCGTCGAACCGGAGCCGACCCCGCTGCACGGTGTCCTCGGCCCCGAGCTGGGCAATGTCTTCGCCGAACTGCACCGAGAGCACGGCGTCCGCTTCCGCTTCGGCGTCCGGCTCACCGAGATCGTCGGCCAGGACGGCATGGTCCTCGCCGCCCGCACCGACGACGGCGAGGAACACCCGGCGCACGACGTGCTCGCCGCGATCGGTGCCGCCCCGCGGACCGCCCTGGCCGAGGCGGCCGGACTGGAGCTGGCCGACCGCGTCCACGGCGGCGGCATCGCGGTGGACACCCGGCTGCGCACCTCCGACCCCGACATCCACGCCGCCGGCGACGTGGCGTCCTTCCCGCTCGGCCTGTTCGGCACCACCCTGCGGGTCGAGCACTGGGCCAACGCCCTGAACGGCGGACCGGCCGCCGCCCGCGCCATGCTCGGCAGGGACGTCACCTACGACCGGGTGCCCTACTTCTTCTCCGACCAGTACGACCTGGGCATGGAGTACAGCGGGTGGGCGCCGCCCGGCACGTACGACGAGGTGGTGATCCGCGGGGACGCGGGCAAGCGGGAGTTCGTCGCGTTCTGGGTGAAGGAGGGCCGGGTGCTGGCGGGGATGAACGTGAACGTGTGGGACGTCACAGACCACATCCAGAAACTGGTGCGGACCGGTGCCCCGGTCGACACCGAGGCGCTGGCGGACCCGCACGTCCCCCTCGAGCGGCTGACCGTGTAGGCGTCGCCCGGTCCCCTGTGGGGTCCGCGGTCCCGGGGATGTCGGTCCACCCCCGTAGAATCACCACGTGGCAGGACGGATCAACGACGAGGACGTGAAGGCGGTTCGGGACGCGGTTCCGATCGACGCCGTGGTGTCCGAGTACCTCCAGCTGCGCAACGCGGGCGGCGGCAACCTCAAGGGCCTCTGCCCCTTCCACGACGAGAAGTCACCGTCCTTCCAGGTCAGCCCCAGCAAGGGTCTCTTCCACTGCTTCGGCTGCCAGGAGGGCGGCGACACCCTCACGTTCGTGATGAAGGTCGACCACCTCTCCTTCTCCGAGGCCGTCGAGCGCCTCGCAGCCCAGGCCGGCATCACCCTGCGCTACGAGGAGGGCGGCTACAACCCGTCCCACCAGCGCGGCGAACGCATCCGCCTGGTCGAGGCCCACAAGATCGCCGCCGAGTGGTACGCCGAACAGCTCGCCGTCAGCCCCGAGGCCGACGCCGGCCGGATGTTCCTCGCCGAGCGCGGCTTCGACCAGGCCGCAGCCGTCCACTTCGGCGTCGGCTACAGCCCCCAGGGCTGGGACCACCTCACCCGCTATCTGCGCGGCAAGGGCTTCAGCGACAAGGAACTGACCCTCTCCGGACTCGCCCAGGAGGGCCGCCGCGGCCCCATCGACCGCTTCCGCGGCCGGCTGATGTGGCCCATCCGCGACATCGGCGGCGAGGTCGTCGGCTTCGGCGCCCGCAAGCTCTACGAGGCCGACAACGGGCCCAAGTACCTCAACACGCCCGACACGGCGATCTACCGCAAGTCGCAGGTGCTCTACGGCATCGACCTCGCCAAGAAGGACATCGCCAAGGTGTCCCGCGCGGTCGTCGTCGAGGGCTACACCGACGTCATGGCCTGCCACCTGGCCGGCGTCACCACCGCCATCGCCACCTGCGGCACGGCCTTCGGCACCGACCACATCAAGATCCTCCGCCGCCTGCTGATGGACAACGGCTCCGCACGCGTGATCTTCACCTTCGACGGCGACGCGGCCGGTCAGAAAGCGGCCCTGCGCGCCTTCGAGGACGACCAGAAGTTCGCCGCCGAGACGTACATCGCGATCGCGCCGGACAACATGGACCCCTGCGACCTGCGGCTGGCCAAGGGCGACGAGGCCGTCGCCGACCTCGTCGAACCCCGCACCCCGCTGTTCGAGTTCGCCCTCCGCCAGATCGTCGCGCGCTACGACCTGGAGACCCCCGGCGGCCGGGCCGCCGCCCTCGACGAGGCCGCCCCGGTCGTCGCCCGCATCAAGAACAGCGGCGCCCAGCACGAGGTCGCCGTCCAGCTGGCCGGCATGCTCGGCATCCTCGACACCCAGTTCGTCGTCAAACGCGTGGCGCAGCTGGCCCGTTGGGCCCGCGACCGTGGCGGCCGGGGCCCGGCGCCCGCCCGCGGCGGCTCCACCCAGCCCTACGAGGCCGCCCCCTACGCCGCCGTACGCGAGGCGATCCAGGACGCGGGCGGTGCCGAGTCCGGCGTACAGGACGCGCAGG
>NZ_MUBA01000452.1 GCF_002154575.1 Streptomyces bobili | reverse complement strand
CTCCCACAGCGCCCCCGCGGGCGGTGGACGTGATCCGCCGTGAACCCCCGTCCTACGAGGGGCGCTTCCTGCACCGGGACTTCCACCCCGGCAACGTCCTGTTCGACGGCGAGCGGGGCGGCGACGGGTGCGGTGGCGGCTCGGGGGTCGGGCTGCGCGTCAGCGGGGTCGTCGACTGGGTGGAGACCTCGTGGGGACCCGTCGACCTGGACGTCGCCCACAGCTCCACCGCCCTCGCCCTGCTGCACGGCCCCGCGTACGGTCTCGGTTTCCGGGAGCGGTACGAGGCGCACGGCGGACACGGTCTGGCCGACGGCGCCGACCACCTGTACTGGCGGCTGCTCGACGCCCTGGCCTACTCCCCCGACGCGGCGAAGCTCGCGGGACCGTGGCGCGAGCTGGGCCGCACCGACCTGACGGCGGAGGTGCTGGGCGGGCGGCTGGAGGCGTACGTGGCGGGGTTGCTGGAGGCGTACGCGTGAGGGGCTTTCGCGCCGCCGGGCCGCCGGGTGCCGTACTCACGCAGACGGCACCCGGCGG
Source organism: Streptomyces bobili (assembly GCF_002154575.1). GTDB lineage: Bacteria > Actinomycetota > Actinomycetes > Streptomycetales > Streptomycetaceae > Streptomyces > Streptomyces bobili. Next base: position 4,568 of record NZ_MUBA01000452.1, on the reverse strand, counting down.
TCGGTCTACCTGCTGTAGCGCATCAGGGCCCGCACCATGTGGCACGTCGTGTCCGACGGCGGATGTATGCCGATGAGTTGGGCCGTGCTGCGGATCTTCTCGTTGCGGGCCTGAGTGGGCAGGTAGACGCCCAGGTCGAGGAGGGCTATCGCGAGGCGCATGGCCTTGAGGCGGCGGTTGTGCATGACGTACCAGTCGCGGGGCCGTCCGGGCGGCAGCGGTCGCTTCTCCACGGGCACGTAGGGCAGGTCGAGCTGGACAGGTCGCTTCGTCTTGAGTGCGGCAGCGGGCACGGGCATCCTCCTGTCGCGGTCAGGGCTCCGGCCGGCACCTCCGGCGGAACCCTCGAACACTGCTTCTAGTTTACCGCCCACCACTGACAATCGCCCCTGGCCAGAGGGGCTTTCAGGCCCTTTTCGAGCTACCGTGGCCCGCATGGAGATCTGGATCAATCCCGCCTGTTCCAAGTGTCGCAGCGCCCTCACCCTCCTCGATGCCGAGGGCGCCGACTACACGGTCCGCCGATACCTGGAGGACGTACCGAGCGAGGACGAGATCAGGGACGTACTCGACCGGCTCGGGCTGGAACCCTGGGACATCACGCGCACCCAGGAGGCCGAGGCCAAGGAGCTGGGGCTGAAGGAGTGGCCGCGGGACGACGCGGCGCGCGGGCGCTGGATCGCGGCGCTCGCCGGGCATCCCCGGCTCATCCAGCGCCCCATCATCACCGCCGAGGACGGCACCGCGGTGGTGGCACGGACGGACGAGGCGGTACGGGACGCTCTGTCCCGTTAGCCCGGCTGTGGAGGATTCGTCGGGCGGCGGGAGTTGGAGCGCACGCGCTGTTACCCTCCGCCGCCATGACCTTCGGTGATCAAGGATTTCCGTACGGACCGCCCGATCCCTACGCCCAGTTCGCGGCCCAGCAACACCGGATCGAGCAGGAGCGAATCGAGCAGGAGCGGATCGAGCAGGGCCGAATACGCCGCCGCCGGCGTAACCGGCGGGCCGCGGTCGCCGGGATCGGTGCCGTCCTGGTGGCCGCTGTCGCGGCGGGTGTCGTGATGGCGGCGGGCGACGACGGTGGCGGTCCGGCCGCCGCTCCCCCGGCGGCCACCGCCACCGCCACCCCGTCCGGCGCGCGCTCGGCCGTGCCGTCCGTGGACGCGAGCCTCCCCTCGGACGCTCCCAGCTCCCTGCCCTCACTGCTGGCCCGGCCGGTCATCCGGCCCGAGCAGGCCTTCCCGTCGAAGAGCGTCCGCCTGGGGGACGGCTCGCGGTACAGCCGAGTCGACCTCGCCACCACCACCGACTGCGCCCGGGGCATGTCGGCGGAACTGGCCGAGCTGATCCAACAGGGCGGGAAGTGTTCGCGGTTGACGGCGGCACTGTTCACGGACGCCGACCGGCGCTCGCAGGTGACGGTGACCGTGCTGAGCTTCGCCCGCGTCGAGGACGCGTCTCGCGTGTTCATGATGGCTTCGATGGACCCGGTGACCTACCAGGTGGTCTCGCTCGATCCGCCGCCGGAGGCCGGCCTGCCGACCGTACCGCCCGGCTCGGCCGGGGTGTTCCGGCGGGTGATGACGGTGCGCTCCGTGGTGTTCGCCAACGGCCAGTGGGGCGACGGCTCGGAGACCGGGGAGGCCGAACTCACGGCCCAGACGGAGGGGTTGCTCAAGCACGTCATGGACACGGTGGTGACGTACGAGGACGGGGAGGCCGGCGAGAGCGGCTGAGGCGGCTGCAGACGAAGGAGTGGACACGCCTGTGACGCACGCCACTTCCACTGACTCCTGTAACCGCTGAGTAACCTCGTTCGGTATCTCGTACATAGCGGCGTACGCTCCCCTACCTCTCAGGAGGCGCGGATGTCGCGCAGGAGAACTCTCGGCACGAAGAAGAAGATCGCGCTGCTGGTGGGCGCCGCGACGGTGGCGGGAGGTGGCGCCTTCGTCATGGCGGCCACCTCCAACGCCGCGCAGAGCCCGCAGACGGCCGCCGAGTCGACCGTCTGTCAGGGACTCGCCACCGCTCTCGGCAACAACCAGCGGTTCATCGAGGACCAGCGGGCGAACCCGGACGCGCAGTCGGCGGCCCGGATCACCAACCGCGAGGCGGTCGTCGCGCAGATCAAGGTCCAGCAGGAGGCGTCGGGTTGCGTCGTTGGGGAGTCGGCTCAGGGCTCCCAGGCGACGCAGCCGACACAGCCGGCGCAGAACGGCCAGGGCGGGCAGCAGGGTGGCGGGCAGCAGGCCACGCCGCCGGCCCAGCCGCCGCAGAGCGCCCCGGCCGACAACGCCGGTGACGCGGGAAACGCGGGCGGCGGCGCGGCGTCGGGCCAGCAGGTCTGCAACGGCTCGACCGTCACCCTCTCCGGTGAGGCGGGTGCCCCGGCCGCGTCCAGCAACCAGTTCCCGGTGGGCACGAAGCTGAAGGTGACCAACCTCGACAACAACAAGTCGACGACCGTCGAGGTGACCTCGGTCTCGGGCAGTTGCGCGCTGCTGAACAACGCGGCTTTCGAACAGGTCCGCGAGCCCGGCAAGTTCCTCATCCGCCGGGCCCTGATCGAGAAGGTGGGGTGACGCTCAGGAACGGAACTCCGTGAGGAGGCGGCCCAGTTCGGAAGGTGCGGCGGGTGGCGGCGCGTGAGGGGAGACGTCCGGCAGGACGACGGTCTCCACACGCGGCAGCGGCTCGCCGGCCGGGGTCGTCACTCGGTGCGTGTCATGGGTCCTGCTGTTCGCGGCCACGAACAGCAGGGCCGGCCACGTCCAGGCCCCGCAGCCGTTGTGGCGACGGACGCGGCCCGGTGACCGGCTTCGCGGCCGGGAAACCGGCGGCTGCCTCCTGGAGGCGCAGCCGGTCGGGGTCGAGGGGTCGAGGGCGACTCCCCCGGCCTGCCCCGCCGCGGCCCGGTCATTCCCATCGCATACGAGTGCTCGCGCCCCCGCGTTCGCGGCCCGCGTCTGCGAGCGCGAACGGCAACTCCCGGCCGGGCCGTCGTCCTCACACCGTGAGACGCACCACAGAACCACCAGGTAACACGGGGTTCACATTCGAGCAATGACCGGGAAATCGCCTGTTGACAGGCTGCCGGGCATCGAGTGCGGCGCCCCAGTGCCGCAGCGCCGCAGCACCCGCAAGTGCGTCTGACCCACCCCCGAAGGAAGTGGCCCGTGACCTTCAAGGCTGAGTACATCTGGATCGACGGCACCCAGCCGACGGCCAAGCTCCGTTCCAAGACCAAGATCATGACGGGCGAGCCCGTGGGTCTGGACGCGCTGCCGATCTGGGGCTTCGACGGGTCGTCCACGAACCAGGCCGAGGGCCATGCCTCGGACCGTGTCCTCAAGCCGGTCTTCACCTGCCCCGACCCGATCCGCGGTGGCGACGACATCCTCGTGCTGTGCGAGGTCCTCAACATCGACATGACGCCGCACGAGTCCAACACGCGTGCCGCGCTGGCCGAGGTCGCCGAGAAGTTCGCCGCGCAGGAGCCGATCTTCGGCATCGAGCAGGAGTACACGTTCTTCAAGGACGGTTACCCGCTCGGCTTCCCCAAGGGCGGCTTCCCGGCCCCGCAGGGCGGCTACTACTGCGGTGTCGGCGCCGACGAGATCTTCGGCCGTGACGTCGTCGAGGCGCACCTGGACAACTGCCTCAAGGCGGGTCTGGGCATCTCCGGCATCAACGCCGAGGTCATGCCCGGCCAGTGGGAGTTCCAGGTCGGCCCGCTCGCCCCGCTGGAGGTCTCCGACCAGCTGTGGGTGTCGCGCTGGCTGCTCTACCGCACCGCCGAGGACTTCGACATCGCGGCCACCCTCGACCCGAAGCCGGTCAAGGGCGACTGGAACGGCGCCGGTGCGCACACCAACTTCTCCACCAAGGCGATGCGCGAGACGTACGAGGCGATCATCACCGCGTGCGAGTCGCTCGGTGAGGGCTCCAAGCCCCTCGACCACGTCAAGCACTACGGCGCCGGCATCGACGATCGCCTGACCGGTCTGCACGAGACCGCCCCGTGGAACGAGTACTCCTACGGTGTCTCCAACCGTGGCGCCTCGGTCCGCATCCCGTGGCAGGTCGAGAAGGACGGCAAGGGTTACATCGAGGACCGCCGCCCGAACGCCAACGTGGACCCGTACCTGGTGACCCGCCTGATCGTGGACACCTGCTGCTCCGCGCTGGAGAAGGCCGGCCAGGTCTGATCCCGGCCTGATCCCGGATCAGGCCGGGGCTTCCCGGATCTGATCCCGGACTCTTCCCGGAAAGGGGCGCCCGCCGAGTCGGCGGGCGCCCCTTTCCGTATGCCGCCCCGCAACGAGGACGAGGCAAGCTCCTCGTCCAAGCAGTGAGAGGACTCTCCTGTCCGGGGCGGGTGTCTGCTTCAATGGGCGCATGGCCAGCTTCCAGAAGCACACCGCGACGGGTCGCCACGACCTCGAACCGTTCTGGCCTTCCCGTCAGCACCACGACTTCGACCGGGTGTGTTGCCGCGCGATGAACGCGCCGGCCGAAGACCGGGGGTAACGGCTTTAGAGGGCCGGCGCGTTCATCGCGCG
>NZ_MUBA01000451.1 GCF_002154575.1 Streptomyces bobili | reverse complement strand
GGGAACGGCATGAAACCGATGTCGTCCGGGTCGGTGCCGGCCTGCTCGGCGGCGGCGCGCATCTGGGTGATGGCCCAGGAGCCCAGCTGCATGGTCGCGACCTCGCCCTTGGCGATCAGCCCCTTGGACGCTTCCCAGTTGGTGGTGTTGGGGTCCTTCTCCGACAGGCCGGAGTCGACGATGTCGTAGAGGAGCGAGTCGATCGTGTGCAGCTCGCCGCCCTTCTTCCACGGGGACACCGGGCCGGCGAGCTTGTCGTTGGCACCGGCGTCGCAGGTGACGGAGCCGATGTTGTTGCTCCACGAGGTCAGCGGCCAGCCGTCCTTGAAGTTCGTGTAGTACGGCACCGCGTCCGTTCTGGACTTGATCGACTTCAGGCCGCTGAGGAACTCCTGGGGCGTGGTGGGCCAGGCGGTGATGCCGGCCTTCTTCCAGACCGCCTTGTTGTAGAGGAAGCCGTTGGCGGTGCCGAAGGTGGCGATGCCGTAGATCTTGCCGCCGACCTCGGTCTTGTCGCTGAAGCGGTACTTGCCGCCCAGTTCGGCGCTGCTGCCCAGCGGGGCGAAGAACTTCGGGTAGTCGTTCTTGGCGACGACGCCCGGGATCATCAGGACGTCACCGTAGTCCTCGGTGTTCATCCGGATCTTGACCTCCCCCTCGTAGTCGGTGAGGGCCTCGAACTTCACCTTCACCTCGGGGTAGATCTTGTTGAACTCCGCGGCGTACTTGTCCATCGTCCCGTTCTGGACGAGGTCGGTGCGGTGGGTCAGGACCTTGATGGTGCCCGAGGCGTCGGCGGGATCGGCGGGTGCCTCCGCCGTCTCCCCGGAGGCCGTGGCCTGGCCACTGCAGCCCGCGACGGTCAGCATCGCGACGGCCAGAAACGCTCCCGTAAGCGTCTTCTTCTTCCCCATGTGCCCAGCTCCTTCAGGATGTGCGGCTCAGCTCTGCGGGTGGGATGTGGGCACTATGGCAGCCGGGGGTTAACCGGTAAAGCTAAGATTTCCAGCACGATACTCAATCGTTACCATGGCTGTCATAGGGCTGGCGTTGACGTGCGAGAACTGGTGAAGTGGGTCAACGGCAGTTACTAGACCGGTTTATGGACAGTGGCTGATCAGCGGGCTAGGTTGTCGGCCGTTGTCCATCCACGGGCCTGAGTCAGGCGATTGGAGCCGCACCATGAAGGACGTCACCCAGCTCGACGAGGGCTGGAGCCTGCGCCATGGACAGGAACTGCTGGAGGCCACGGTGCCCGGCTGCGTCCACACCGACCTGCTGACCGCCGGCCTCATCCCCGACCCGTTCACCGGACTCCACGAGACCGAGGTCGCCTGGGTGGGCCGTCGCGCCTGGACCTACGTCCGCGAACTCGGGCACGCCAGCGCGCACGAGCGCACCGACCTGGTCTTCGACGGACTCGACACCGCCGCCTACCTCACCCTGGACGGCCGCCCGGTCGGCAGCACCCGCAACATGCACCGCCGCCACCGCTTCGACGTCACCGGCAGGGCCGGCCGACTGGAGGTCCGCTTCGCCTCCGCCTACGACGAGGCCGCGGCCGTCCGTGCCGTCACGGGGGAGCGGCCCAACGTCTACCCGGAGCCGTCGCAGTACATCCGCAAGATGGCCTCCAGCTTCGGCTGGGACTGGGGGCCGACCCTGGTGACCGCCGGCATCTGGCGGCCCGTGCGCCTGGAGCACTGGTCCACGGCCCGCATCGCCCACGTACGCCCGCTGGTCACCGTGGACGAGGGCACCGGACGGGTGGAGGTGCGGCTGGAGGCCGAACGCACCGCGCAGGGGCGGGGCCGCACGCTGCGCGCCGAGGCCCGGGTGGCCGGCGCCCGCGCCGAGGCCGTCCTGACCGGCGACGAGGCGGTGCTCCACCTGGAGGTGCCCGACCCGCGCCTGTGGTGGCCCCGCGGCTACGGCGAACAGCCCCTCCACGACCTCCACCTCACCCTGAGCGACGACGAGGGCCGCCCCCTGGACACCTGGCACCGCCGGATCGGCTTCCGCACGGTCGAACTCGACCGCTCGGCCGACGAGCACGGCACCGGCTTCACCCTCGTCGTCAACGGCGTACGGATCTTCGCCCGCGGCGTCAACTGGATCCCCGACGACGCCTTCCCCTCCCGGATCACCCCCGAGCGCTACCGCACCCGGCTCACCCAGGCCGCCGAGGCCAACATCGACCTCGTGCGCGTGTGGGGCGGCGGCATCTACGAGGACGACGCCTTCTACGACGCCTGCGACGAACTCGGCCTGATGGTCTGGCAGGACTTCCTCTTCGCCTGTTCCGCCTACCCGGAGGAACAGCCGCTGCGCGGCGAGGTGGAGGCCGAGGCGAGGGACAACGTCGTCCGGCTGATGCCCCACCCCTCCCTGGTCCTGTGGAACGGCAACAACGAGAACTTGTGGGGCTTCCGCGACTGGGGCTGGGAGCCCGCCCTCGCCGGCGACTCCTGGGGCGAGGGCTACTACCTCGGCCTGCTGCCCCGCATCGTCGCCGAACTCGACCCCACCCGCCCCTACACCGCGGGCAGCCCCTGGTCCGGCTCCTGGGACCACCACCCCAACGACCCCGAGCACGGCACCCACCACTCCTGGGAGGTCTGGAACCGCCAGGACTACGCCGAATACCGCGCCAGTGTCCCGCGGTTCGTCGCCGAGTTCGGCTGGCAGGCCCCGCCCGCCCTGGCCACACTGCGCCGCGCCCTGCCCGGCGAGGAGCTCGCCCCGGACTCACCGGGCATGCTGCACCACCAGAAGGCCGAGGACGGCAACGGCAAGCTGAACCGCGGCATCGGCCGCCACTTCCCGCTCCCCGAGGGCGACTTCGACCGCTGGCACTACCTGACCCAGCTCGTGCAGGCACGGGCGGTCGCGGCCGGCATCGAGCACTGGCGCTCGCACTGGCCCGTCTGCGCCGGCACGATCGTCTGGCAGCTCAACGACTGCTGGCCCGTCACCTCCTGGTCCGCCATCGACAGCGACGGCCGCCCCAAACCCCTCCACCACGAACTGCGCCGCGTCTACGCCGACCGGCTCCTGACCTTGCAGCCCGCCACCGACGGCCTGGTCCTCGCCGCGGTCAACCAGGCCGCCGAACCCTGGCGGACCGCGGTGACGCTGCGCCGGTGGGGAGCGGACGGAACCCTGATCCGCGAGAGCGTCCTCGACGTCGCCGCCGAGCCCCGCTCGGTCGTCCGCCTCCCGGTGCCCCACGACCTCCTGCCGGACGGACCGTCCGCGAAGGAGTTCCTGGTCGCAGACATACACGGGGGCGCAGGCGTACACGTGGGCGCAGGCGCAGGCGCCGACGGGCTGCGGGCCGTTCACTTCCCGGTCGCCGACAAGGACTTCGCCTACCCGCGGCCCGTCTACGACGTCACCGTGGAGCCCGTGACCGGGCAGCGGGATAGAGTCGACGTCGTGGTGAGCGCCCGTACCCTTGTCCGAGACCTGCTGCTCCAGACCGACCGGCTCGGCCCGGCCGCCGTCGGTGACCGCGGTCTCCTGACCCTGCTGCCCGGCGAGCAGGTGCGCATCCGGGTCACCGGCTGCGCCACCGTCGACGTGGAGGACGTCAGGGCCGCCCTGTACTGCGTGGACACGGCGTGAGCAGTTCGACGGAACGCGTCACCATCAAGGACGTCGCCGCCCTGGCCGGGGTGTCCAAGGGTGCGGTGTCGCTGGCGTTCAACCACAAGCCCGGCGTCTCGGCGGCCACCCGCGAGCGGATCTTCGAGGCGGCCAGGGAACTCGGCTGGGCCCCCAGCGCCACCGCGCGCAGCCTGTCCAACCAGCGGGTGGACGTCGTCGGCCTCGCCCTCTGCCGACCCGCCCGGCTGCTCGGCCTCGAACCGTTCTACATGGAGTTCATCTCCGGCATCGAGAGCGTCCTCGCGGAGCGGTCGTGCTCGCTGCTGCTGCGGCTGGTCCGTGACCTCGACGAGGAGATCGCCGTGCACAAGGCGTGGTGGGGCGGCCGGATGATCGCCGGGGCGATCCTGGTGGACTTCCGCGAGGACGACCCCCGGCTGCCGGCCCTGGAGGGCGTCGGGCTGCCCGCCGTGGCCGTCGGCCATCCCTCCCTCACCGGCCCCTTCCCGGCGGTGTGGACCGACGACGCCTCCGCGGTCGGCGAGGCGGTCCGCTACCTGGCGGCCCTCGGGCACCGCAGGATCGCCCGCGTCGGCGGCCCGGCCGACCTCGGCCACAGCGCGATCCGGACACGCGCGTTCGCGACCACCATGCGCGAACTCGGGCTGGAGGAGGCCCGGCAGATCGCCACGGGCTTCGACGAGAAGGAGGGCGCCCGCGCCACCCGCTCGCTGCTGCTCGCCGCCCAGCGGCCCACCGCCATCGTCTACGACAACGACATCATGGCGGTCGCGGGCGCGGGCGTCGCCGCCGAGATGGGCTTCACCGTCCCCGACGACCTGTCGCTGGTCGCCTGGGACGACTCGCAACTGTGCCGCATCACCCATCCGACCCTGTCGGCGATGAGCCACGACGTGCACCACTTCGGCGCCGAGGTGACCCGTGTCCTGTTCGACGTGATCAACGGGACGCACAGCGGTCCGCACCAGGCGCCGACGCCCACCCTGACGCCGCGGGGTTCCACCGCCCGCGCGCCCAGAACCGGTGCGTAGGCCGGGTGCGCCGCCCGGTGCGTGGTTCGGTGCCTGGTTCGGTGCCGGCTTCGGTGGCGTGACGCGGTGAGCGGGCGCAGGGCCGCGCCACCGGGGACGCGGCCCTGCACCCTTTCGCCCGCTGTCAACTCGTCGTGCAGCTGGTTCCGTTGAGGGCGAAGGAGGCGGGAACCCCGTTGGTTCCCGCGGACGAACCGTTGAAGCCGAAGCTCACCGTGCCGCCGGCCGGGATCGTCTCCGTCCAGGATTCGTTGGCGGCCCGCACCTGGCTGCCCTGCTGGGTGGCCCGCGCGTTCCAGGCCTGGTTGAGCCTCTGGTCGCCGGGGAAGGCGAAGTCGAGCCGCCAGCCCTTCACGGCCGTGGTGCCGGTGTTGCGGATGGTCACGTCCGCGTTGAACCAGTTGCCCCAGTCGCTGAGCCGGTAGCTGACCGCGCAGCCTCCCCCGGTGGAACCGTCGTCCGGGCCGGAGGTGAAGACGCTCGCCTCACGCGCGGTCTGCCTGATGCCGTCGGACCCGTCGAAGATGCGCCGTCCCCAGGTGCTGAGCCGGGAGGCGTCGAAGTCGGTGGCCATGTCGAGGTATTCGACACCGCCGCCGTTGCCGCTCCAGGACCAGCCGAGGTAGCCGATGCCGAGCCGTTGTGCGGCGGCCATGATGGCATCCTCGTCCGGGTTGCCGTCCGAGTGGTCGTTGCCGAATTCGCCCACCACGATGGGTAGCCGCTGCGAAGTGAACCGGTTCAGGTAATCGTTCACCTCGGTCGCGGTGTCGAACACGCCGTACATGTGGATCGAGAACACCGTGTTGCGGTCCGGGTCGGCCGCGAACACCTTGCCGGCGTTGTCCCGCATGGTGAAGGTCCAGTCCTGGCCCCAGTTGGGCGCGTCGACCATCAGGGTGTGGCCGAATCCGGCGTCACGCAGGCGCGCGATGGCGTTCTGCGTGTCCGAAGTCCACGTCCCGTACCCGGAATTGCCGTACGGCTCGTTACCCAGGTTGACGACGACGTACTTCTCCTGTCCCCGCAGTACGTCCTTGATGCTCAGCCAGTAGTCCACGGCGCGGGCCAGGGACACCGCCCCGGCCTGCTCGCCGTACCCCGTGGTGTCGTGCGCCTCCAGGACGCAGACCAGGCGGTTCCGCTTGCACTCGGCGACGATCGCGGCCACGTCGGCGGCTTCGGTCCTGGTCCAGCGGTCGCCCGTGGCGAGGACCACGCGCACGGAGTTGGCGCCCAGGGCCTTGATGTCCTTCAGTGCCTGAGGCGTCCGGGTGGGATACCAGGTGTGGGCGTGGTTGACGCCGCGCAGGACGAAGTCCTTGCCGTTGGCGTCCAGCAGGCGGCCGTCGGTGACATGGAAACCGGGTGCCGCCTGTGTCTCCGCCCGTGGCTGCGCCTGCGCCGGGGACGGGGTGGCCAGGAGTGAGGCCGCGATGGCCAGCAGCGCTCCCGCCGCGGTGGCCAGTCTTCTTCTCATTGCTGCTCCCAGGGTTGTCGTGGGCGCGGACACGCGTCATCGCCGTTCCCGGCCGTGATCGGGCCGGGAAGGGCGACTGCGTGCCTGCCTTTCCTGCCGGGAATCCCGCTGTCCGGGGCGTGGGCGTGCGGCTCGCACCGGGCAGCGGGACGTTGGGTTCACCGAGGAGGACACCCCTGATTTCCTCTGGTCAGGAAAGAAACGGGTGGTTGTCGAACGCCTCCGATCGGCGGTTGGGAGAGAGGCTAGAAGGAGACTTCTGCGCAGACAACCATTCGAACGAAACCGGTTAAGTTTAGTACTGGTTCAGTTCCCCGGAAGGTGGTGGCGAAGACGGGCAACGCCGTTCGTGCGGTGAGGCCGACGGATATTGCCTGGCAGGCCGGCGCACGGTCGGCAGGGCGCCGCCCGTCTCGTGAACGACGGCCCACGACCGGTAGTGTCGGTCCACTGCCAGGGACTTGGGGGTTCGCATGTGGGCCGGCTGGGCGTTGCTGATACCCGTCGCCGCTCTCGTGGTGGTCGTGCTCGGTGCGATCGGCGTGCTGAAGCTGCAGAAGCTCTCGATCGGGCGGAGTGAACGCGAGCCGGCGGCGGCTCCTGCAGCCGTGGCTCCGACCGCCGCGGCTCCGGCAGGATTCCACCAGTCGTCGCAGGAGAGCCGGGAGCAGTTCGTACGAAGGCACTGGCAGCGCCCTGGCGTGGTCGCCGACGGCGTGACCCTGGTCGATCTCTACGACCGCATCGCGGCCCTCGAGGAACGCCTCGCCAGAGCCGAGCGGCGGTCCGCGTCACCACCACCGCCCGACTGAGCAAGGTGCCTTCCGGTGACCGCCCTCCGTCTCCGGACGGCACCTCACGGGCGGCTGCCCCGACGCTGCCAACTCCGCTTCCCCGACGCCGTCATCGACCTCGCCGGTCACCCGCACCCACGTGGCGCGGCCCCTCCAGCGGCCCTCCCGTCGCCGCCTCCGCAGCCGTCATCGGCTCGTAAGATCTCCGTCCGCGGTCCCGGCGTAGCGTGGAGGAAGAGCCGTACTCCCTGAAGGAGGGGTCATGGCGAACCCCGCAACCGAACCCGTGGCACCGGACCCCGCGAAGCAGGAGGCGTTCGCCGGGCGCCTGCTCGAGGTCCTCAACGGAGCCTCACTGGCTCTGCTCACCAGCGTCGGTCATCAGACCGGCCTGTTCGACACCCTGAGCACGCTCCCTCCCGCGACCAGCGACGACATCGCGAAGGCCGCGGGCCTGGACGTGCGCTACGTACGGGAATGGCTCGGCGGCATGGTCGTGGGCGGATTCGTCGACTACGCCCCCGACACGGCCACGTACACCCTGCCGCCCGAGCACGCCGCCTCCCTCACCAGGGCCGCCGGCCCGGACAACCTGGCCACGCTCACGGTGTCCCTGGGCCTCATGGCGAGCGTGGACGAGCAGGTCGTCGACGCGTTCCGGCACGGCGGCGGCGTCCCGTACTCGGCGTATCCGCGGTTCCAGGCGCTCCAGGCCCAGGAGACCGCGGCCGTGTACGACGCCGCGTTGGTCGACGTGATCGTGCCGCTCGTGCCCGGTCTCACCGAACGGCTCCGCGAGGGTGCCGACGTCCTGGACGTCGGTACCGGGCAGGGACATGCGCCCGTCGTCCTCGCCCAGGCCTTCCCCCACAGCCGCTTCCACGGGCTCGACCGTTCCGAGGAGGGCATCGCCGCAGGACGCGCCGAGGCCGACCGGCTGGGACTGGACAACGTCCGCCTCACCGTCGGCGACTCCGGTGAGATCACCGGGGCCTACGACGTGATCACCGCCTTCGACGTCATCCACGACCTGGCCCGTCCGGCCGAGACGCTGTCCGCGATCGCCGCTGCGCTCAAGGAGGGCGGAACGTTCGTGATGGGCGACATCGCGGCGTCCAGCAACCTGGAGGAGAACATCGGGCACCCCTTCGGGCCCGCGCTCTACACCTTCTCCGTCTTCTACTGCATGACCACCTCCCTCAGCACCGGAGGCGCCGGCCTCGGCACCGTCTGGGGTGAGCAGACCGCCCGCCACATGTTGACCGAGGCGGGTTTCGAGAAGGTCGAGACGCACACGGTCGAGGGAGACCCGATCAACCTGTACTACGTCGCCTCACGTTCCTGATGCACTCACGCCCGGCCCCGGAACCGGATGGCCACCTTCCGGTGGGACGCGGGGCCCTGGGGGAAGCACGACTTTCCGGTGCCGGTGCCGGTGCGGGATCGTCCACCGCCGTGTTGCCGAGCCGTGACCAGCCAGCCGGCCTGGAGCACGGTCACCTTCGTGCCACGGGGCATCTCGAAGCATCCGAAACAACCGAAGCAACGGAAAAACCGAATCCGAAGCAATCGAATCCCATACAACTGAAGAGCCGAAGCAACCGAAGCAGCCGAAGAGCCGTAGCACCCGAGAGGACCACATGACCCACCAGCCGACGGCCGACGCGGGTACCGAGTTCGACCGACAGGTCGGCAATCTCGTCGAAAGGGACTATCCGACGACAGCGGGCCTGACCTCGCAGGAGTTCGACGCCCTGGTCACGCCCCTGCGGGACCTCGTCACCGACATCGGGCTCGGCGGACACGAGGCCGATACCGGCCGGGTGCCGTTCCTGCTCGTGGTCACCCGCGATGTCGTGCCCGTCGAGGAGACCATGCCCCGGACCACCCTGCACGGCAAGCCGAAGCCCGGCTTCGTCGACCGCTCCTTCGAGCCCGGCGCCCTGGAACGGTTCGTCGCCGTCCAGGAGACCGGGATCGCCGGACAGCGTGCCTATCTGCTGCTGGACGTCGAGCGGGGCGAGGAGTTCTGCGGTGTCGTACCGAACGATGCCATGGCCACCGTCCACAGCCGGGGCAGAACCCTGCTGACCATCGAGGAAGGCATCGCGCTGATCACCCACTTCCCCGAGGCCCTGGTCAAGAACAAGTGCTTCTCCCTCGGCGGTTCCCGCTCCGGCGACCGTCGCGTCCCGGCCATCTGGATCAGCCAGACGGCCCCCAAGCTCGGCTGGTGCTGGGAGGGCAACCCCCACACCTGGCTCGGCATGGCCTCCGCCGGGAGCCGCCGCCCGACACCCTGAGGCCGCCCCGCCACAGGCCGGCAGGCGTCGGCGAAGGCCGGCTACCGCAGACCGTAGAAGTGCAGGGGTGAGTTCGGTTCGAAGCCGATACGCGGGTACACGGGTGCGCCCGCGACGGTCGCGTGCAGGGTGGCGCGCGTCAGGCCTGTGGCACGGGCGCCCTCGTGGAGGGCCTTGCGCGTCACGGCTTCGCCGTAGCCCCTGCGCTCGCACTCGGGGTCTGTCGCGACGAGTACGACGAAGAGGCGGCCGTCGGCTGCCACCGCACCGGCGCATGTCACCGGAACACCGTCCCGCAAACCGAGGTAGGCGTGCACTTCCCGTTTCCACAGAGCGGATCCGGCGAGTCCGTCGCGACCGTCTTCCAGGGGGAAGCCGTAGGCGCGCGAGTTGAGGTCGGCGTAGGCGCGGAGGTGTTCGTCGGTGCTGACACGGACGAAGGTGAGGTCCGGATGGGTCGGCTCGGGGACGGGCAGCAGGTCCCCGGCCATGCCGGTGCCGGGGAAGGCGTAGGTGAGACCCGCTCGCTCGGCCGCCGCCGTGAGGCCCGTGCGCGCCTCGGCGTGGAGGAGATCCTCGAAGACCCACAGAAACCCCGGGTACTTCTTCGAGCGCATGATGTCCGCCGCCTCGGCCAGGCGCCGCTCCAACAGCGCCGCGTCCGCTCCGACGTCGGTGAGCGTGACGCAGTTCCAGAAGGCGAAGCGGCCGTCTGCCCAGCGGACGGAGATCCCCGGAAGGTCGCGTACGTCGGCATCCTCGTTCCGGTCCAGCACCATGTCACGCCAGACCGTGGCGAGTTGCTCCATCGATTCGACAGAGGCCGCAAGAGACGTCACCTTGACTCCTTCGATCGTCGCGTGTTCCGCACGCAGTGGCGGTGACCACGATCGCAGCCGGTCCGCCGGGGCACACGCCGATCGGGACTCTTCGGCCTCCGACTTGGCCTCCGGCGGCCTCGCGAAGTCGGCAAGAAATTCCCTGCGCTGTGACATAGATGCCGGGGTCGCCTGCCGTCTGAGACGTGTGACCGATCACCGATCGGACGGATCACCGGAGGAACGATGAAGACGAAGAAGCTTGTCATAGCGGGAGTTGTGGCGATGGCGCTGGCAGGCGGGGCGGGCACGGCTCTCGCCGTGGACGGCTTGACGCCGTCGGCCAAGGCCGAAGCCACGGACACCGGAAACAGGCGGGAAGCGGCGGCCGGCGAGACGGCAGGCACAGAGGCGGCAGGCGTCCGCCTGCCGGGGCGAGCCGCCGCCGCTGCCACCGGTCCGCGCGTCGTGCGGCCGTACGTGCCGGTGGAGATCGGCCAGGGCGCGAAGATGGGGCTCCTGCCCGAGGGCAGGCAGAACTACGTGGTGGCCTGGGACGACTACGAAGAAGCCGTCGAGCAGGCCAGGAGCCTCGCAGGCGACAGCATCCGCCCCAACAGCATCAGCGGTGGGATGGGCGTCGACGGCGACGACGTGCTGTTCACCGGTGCCTTCCGCACGGACACCGTGCCGGCGCGTATCACCCTGCGCATCGGCGCGGGCCCCGAGGTGGAGGCAGGCATGCTGAGGCTGCCCGGCACGCCGGGCTGGGGGACGTACTACTACGACGCAGCCGGAGAGGGCCGCCCGCAGGGGACGGTCGAGGTCACCGCGTACGACGCGGACGGCTCGGTGCTCGCCGGCCTGGCGTACGAGCCCTCGCCCGCAAGCCGCTGACGACCGTTGCGCCCACCCGGTGGTGATGTCCCGCTGTCGTGCCCCTCACCCGCGAGGGGCACGACAGCGGGACACGAACCGTGGGGCGGCAGAACACGAGGACTCGATTGAAGACGAGCACGGAGGCGGACTTCCGGGCGTTCATGGTCAGCCGCTGGCCCCGAATGCTCCGCACCGCCCATCTCCTGACAGGGCATCACCAGGACGCGGAGGACCTGGTCCAGGCCGCCCTGGCCAAGGCCTACGTGAAGTGGGAACGCGTACGACGCACGGACGACCCGGACGCCTACGTATGGCGCATCATGATCAACACCAATGCGGACCGGCTACGGCGGATGAAGGTCCGGGAATGGCTGACCACCCGGTTCCCGGAGCCCGCGGCTCCGGACCACAACGAGGCGTTCGCCGACCGGAGCGCGCTGCTCGACGCGCTGGCCCGGCTGCCGGCGAAGCAACGAGCGGTCGTCGTGCTGCGCTACCTGGAGGACCGCAGCGAGAGCGAGGTGGCACGCCTGCTCGGCACCGGCGTCGGTACGGTACGCAGCCATACGGCCCGCGCACTGAAGAAACTCCGCGAACAAGCGGTTACGTCCGAAGCGGCAACCCTCGGGGCGGGCCGCGGCACACAAGGAGGACAGCGGCCGTGACCGACGACCTGCGACTCGGCGAACTCCTGCGCCATGAGGCGGACATGTTCCCCACCGGCCCGGCTCCCGTCGACGAGGTGCTGCGCAGAGGCCGCGTCGCGCGCCGCCGCCGTACAGCCGTCGCGGCCGGTGGGGTCACGGCGGCGATCGGCCTGGTGGCTGTCCTCGGTCTGACAGACCTGGCCCGGACCGGGACCACGTCCCCACCGGCCACGTCACGTCCGTCCACGGCTCTGCCCAGCCCCGCGCCGTCCGAGGAACACCGAGGCCCCCGGACCGTGCCGCCCTACGAAGCCGTCGGCATCGGCCACGGCCACAGCATGGCCCTGCTCCCGGACGGCCGGCAGAACTATGTGGTGGGCACGGGCGACATCACCGCGGCGGTGGAGCGGGCGAAGGAGTCCCTCGGGGACAACATCCGCCCCGACTCCTTCAGTTCGGGCACGAGCGTCGACGGACCGGACATCCTGTACTTCGGAGCGTTCCGCGCGAAGACGCCTCCCGCCAGGATCCAGCTCCGCTTCGACTCCGGACGCACGGAGACCGCCACGGTGTTGACGCTGCCCGGCCATCCGCAGTGGGGGACGTACTACGTCTTCCGTGACACCTCCACGGCGGACACCGACTACACGATCACCGCGTACGCGCGAGACGGTGAGGTGCTGTTCCGACAGCGCTTCGACGACGTCGCCGCTCCCTAGCCGGCCGACCGGCGGCGGCGGCGCCGGTGCCTACTGAACGCCAGGTCTCAGATCCACGTACGCCGTGAGCCCCTCCCCGTCACGGACGAGCCCCACGCCGATACCGGCCATGAGCGCCCGCACTGCCAGGTTGTGCGGCGTCGTGCTCACGTACACGGACGTGAAGCCCGCGGCGCGGGCACGGTCCAGAAGCAACCCCAGTACGGCCCCGCCCACGCCGGCGCCTCGGTGGGACCGCCCGATCCACACCCCGGCCTCCGCCGTCCCGGCTCGCGTCTTCACGGGGCACAGCCGTGCCGCTCCGACCACCCGCCCCGCAGCGGCGATGGCGAACGTGGTCTCCACCGGATTCGCCGCCAACGACCGCGACTCGTGGAACCTCAAGAAGGCCGACCGGCGCTCCGGTGTCCATCCCTGCGGTCCCTCCACGGGCGGCATGACCTCGAGCGGGTCGGCATCCTCGACCGCGGCAAGCAGCAGTTCTGTGAGGAGGGTGCGGTCGAGGGGGTGGAGTGTGACATCGGATCGCATGGCCGCATGCTGTCACGGCGTCGACGGGACAAGTGACGTGAAGGCTGCGGCGAGCCGGTCGAGGAGCTGCGCCGTGGCGGGGTGCGGGTCGCGGTGAGGTGTGAGCGTGAAGATGCCACGGGTCGGGGGATCGACGAGCGGCACGGCGATGACGTCGTTCCGCAGCGCGCGCGTGAGTACCCCGGGGATCAGCGCGACGGCGTGGCCGGTGGCGACCAGAGCCAGCTTGCCGGGGAGGTCGGCCGCGGTGAGGTCGATCCGGGCGCTGACGCCGGCGCGGGCGGCATGCTGACGCAGCAGCGCGGCCGAGCCGTCGTTGTCCTCGACCCAGGTCTGGTCGGCCAGCGTCCGTATGTGGACCGGGCCGGGCCCGCCCTGCGGATGACCCACCGGCAGGACGACGACCATGTCGTCGAGGCCGAGGAACCTTCGGTCGACCCGAGGATCGTGGGGCAGTCCCGGCGGTGCGTCGCTGACGACGGCGATGTCGAGATCGCCGGCGACCACGCGGTGGTGCAACTGCGCACTGAGACCGGGCAGCAGGCTCCACCGGAGGGATCCGGTTCGCTCCAGCAGGCCGCGGACGGCCTCCGGGACGATCCCCGCCGCCATGGACGGTGTCGCACCGATGGCCAGTGGCCGGCCGGCCACGCCGTCATGAGCGTCTCGTACGGCGCGCACGGCGCGGTCGGCCTCGTGGAGCGTGGCCAGCGCGTGGCGCCGGAACACCTCACCGGCGGGCGTGGGACGTACGCCCCGTGCATGGCGCTCCATCAACGGCACGCCGAGCTGCCGCTCAAGACCGGCGATCTGCCGGGAGACGGCCGACTGCGTGTGATGCAGCTCGGTGGCCGCCGCCGACAGCGACCCGAGCCGGCACACCGTCACAAAGGTCCGCCACACCGTCAGTTCCATGGGAACCAGTATGACCGGCAGATATGCGGATTCCGCAGGGCTGACCCGCGAGCTTTGCGCTTGTCGCAGGTACCGTGGTGCATCACCGTGGCAGACATGACCACACCGCACACGATCGCTGTCCTCGGCCTGGGACGTATGGGCAGAGCCGTCGCGACCCGACTCACCGCCCAGAACCGGGACGTCCTCGGCTGGACACGCTCCGGGAGCACTCCAGGGACCGTGGAGACGACCGGGGATCCGAAGGAGGCCGTGGCGAAGGCCGACCTCGTGGTCCTGGCCCTGTTCGACGGCCCGGCCTGCCGACAGGTCCTCGACGTGGTCCAGCACGCCCTGCGGACGGACACGACGGTGCTCAACATCAGCACCGTCGCCCCCGCCGAAGCGGCGGAGTTCGCCCGGCGGTTCGGCCCGTGCTACATCCATGCGCCCGTACTTGCCGGTCCGGAGTCGCTCGCGGACCCGCGGTCGTCCCCGCCGGAGGAGCAGGCGGTGAGCGCGAGCAGTGCAGCGGCGACGATGATCGAGGCGCGAGTGCGCATGATGTCCCCCCACGGTGTGACTGAGGGGAAATCGTCCCATACGAGGCAGGGGCTGGAGTCGGTCAGCCGGCCGGTTCTCAGGTCGTCGATGGGCCGGTGCCGCACACCGGCAGTGTCGGGCGCGGTTCGCTGTTCACGGCTTCGAGGGCCCGCAGTTGGCCGTCCAGTCGGCCGGGGGCGACGAGGAAGTGCAGGACCGCCTGGTGGAAGGCGTTGCGCAGGGCGGGAGGCATGATGTCCGAGGCGTCCCAGCACAGGTGGCGTTCGGAGCCGCGCAGGATCGAGCTGATCTTCCGCTTCAGCGGGTCATCGGCCCCGTCCGGCGCCGCCGCCTTCCTGTTGGCCGAGAAGTCCGGCAGCCCGGCATCGGGGTCGGCCAGGAAGCGGATCAACTGCCGGGCCTCGTCGGTCGCGTTCAGCAGGGCCGCGAGGTCGCCGGAGACCTCCCAGTGTCCGGAGTCCGCCCGAGCCCCGGGGATCACGTCGGCGGAGTGCACGAAGTCGCCTGCCACAGGCTCCCATTGGGCGTCCCGGAACGACCCCTGGTGCTCCAGGCGCTGCCGGGGGCACCCCTGGGCGAAGTTGTCCCTGAGCAGGTGGTCGACGCGGGTCCTGTCGCCCGCGCCCACCATGTCGCCCCAGGTCTGCCAGGCCTTGCGCACCCGGGCGTCCGTCCACGGGACAGCCCCGGTCGCCCACTGTTCGTACACCGCGGGGCCGGCCTGCTGGAGCAGTACGTCCTCCACCCAGTCGGTGCCCGGCCAGCCGGAGGTCGCGCCGGACTCCATGGCCAGGCACCAGCCGTCGGGCCGGCCGGCGACCCGGTCGATCTCGTCGCCCGCCAGACCGCCCGCATGCCAGACCATGCTTTTCAGGCCCGTCTTGACCGGCAGCCAGTAGGTGCGTTCCCGGCCGTCCTCGCCCGCCACCTGCGGCATCCACACCCGGTCGTAGGCGCCCGCCTCGAACAGGCCGTCCAACGGCTCCAGCCGGCCCTCGGCCGCGTAGGCCATCAGCTCACCCGGGCCGGGCAGCACGGCCACGTCGGGTTGAGTGCCGGCCGCCAGATCGGCGGCCAGTACCTGGCTCAGGGCGGAGCTGCCCTGGTAGACGACGTCGATGCGGTACTCGTCCTCGAACCGCTCCATGGCCCGTTCGAACTGCTCCTTCTCCGCGCCGCTCCAGTTGGCGAGCACGGTCACCGATCCCGTCCAGCCCCGCGCCCAGCGCACCCCCGCGGTCACGCCCGCCACCAGCAGGAGCAGACAGACGCAGACGATGCCGAGCGTCCGAGGGCGAGGGCGCGTCATCGCGGCGTCCTGAACCGGTACTCGGCGATGCGCGGCCACAGTCCCAGCCAGGTCAGTGCCATCAGCAGCGCCCCTCCCACGAGGATCCATTCGGACAGCGACGCCCAGAGCCCGGCGTCCGCCATGTACCGCTCCACGTCCGCACCGGCCCCGGGGATCTCGTCGGCGGACCGCGTGACACGCAGCTCGGCGAGCGAGTCCCGCATCGCCGAACGCGCCCGTACGGTGAACCAGCCGAGGACCGCCACCCCGCTCGCGCACAGCACGGTGGCGGCGAGCAGGGGCGGATGCACAGGGGTGCGGAAGCGGTGCCGCGAGAACCGCTGAGCCTCCACCAGCCCCGCGCACAGCACCAGACACAGCACCAGGACCGCCCCCCAGCCCAGCCAGAGCGGCCAGGGGAACGACGCCTGCTCGCGGGCGACCCGCACCTGTTCGTCGCGCAGGTCGTCGAGCCGGTCGACGATGTCGTCCCGGCCCTGCTGCGCGTAGTGCAGATAGGCCCCGCGCAGAGACGCGTCGCTCTCTTGGCCGGCTCGCTCCACCCAGGCCGAGTAGACGGTGATCAACCCGGTGACGGTCTGCAGGGTGTGCCGGTCCGCCGGGCCGGTCACGTTCTCGGAGGCCGCGACGGCGATGCTCTGGTGGGCGACCGACAACTGCGTGTGGAACTCACCGGTCGCGTCACCCGCCGGCCCGCTCCCGTCGACGGCCGCGTGCGCCCGCAGCAGCGCGCTCTTCGCGGTGTCCACGGCCAGGATCCCCGGAGTGCTCGACGAGGCCAGCGGCACCGTGTCGTCGTGCACGCCCCGGTAGGCGGCGAACAGCGCGAGGGTGGTGAGAGCCCCGAGGGCCAGGAGCAACCGGAGTCTGCGGGTCAGGTCCCGCCCGGTGGTGCTCACGGCCGGCCCGCGAGTCCGTGCCCGCACAGCGGGCAGAAGCGTGCCGCCGAGGGCACCCTCCCGTCGCAGGCGGCGCACCGCACGGTGGCCGCGCCCGGACCGCCGGCCGTCAGGGAGCCGGGCGTCAGGGCATCGGCGACGCCCGAGGCGGGGCCGTACGTGCTGTGGCTGCTGGCGGTGATGAGATGTTCGAAGTCGACGGCCGCCACGCCGGGACGGAGCCGGACCCGCCCCGCGGCGGGGTCGTCGATCTCCACGAGCCGTTCCAGCCGGCCGAGCGACTGGTCGGCGCCGATGGCGTGGGCGAGCCGCACGGCCGTGCCGAGATGCTGCTGCGCCAGGTCACGCTCGCCGTCGCGGTGGGCGTCGGTGGCGGCGGCGACGGCCTCGCCGAGCCGCTGATGCTGCTCGAAGTGCTCGACGTGGATGTCGCTGTACCCGGACAGCGCCTCGTCGTCGGTCCAGTGCACCAGGCACGGCAGGGGCGGTGCCACCTCCACCTCGCCGCCGGGCACGTCGAGGGAGACGACCGCGAGTTGGAGATCCTCCCCGCGGGGCCGCCCGGCGGGGTCGGCGGACAGGCACAGCTGGTAGCGGCGGGTCTCGTCGCCCCACGCACGCGTGACGAACCGCCGCGTCGCTTCGCCGCCCGGGTCGAGGGCATCGAGTTCCACCTCGGTCGGGAAGACCTGCTTGAGGTAGCGCACGGCGGCCCCGGCCATGGGGGTCACCGAGATCACCAGCTCGGGAATGCTCTTGGCGAGCAGCCGGTGCATCAGCTGCTCGTACTCGCGCGCGAGCGCCGCCTCCTCCTGCACGGAGGAGGCCCGACCGTGCAGACGGCTGGTGACGCGCAGCAGTTCCCGGCCGTCCCAGCCGTCGCCGATGCCCCAGGCGTCACACACGAAACGCCCCGCGCAGGCGTCCAGGACGTCGGGCAACGGCATCAGCTGGTCGTGCTCGTTCCTGCCGTCGGTGAGCAGCAGGACGTGCCCGATGGGCGCCTCCGCGTCCGCCAGCAGCCGGCGCGACAGGTCGAGCCAGCTGCCGATGCAGGTACCGCCTCCCGCGATCAGGCGGTGCACGGCCCGCTCCGCCTCCGCGCGATGCCGGGCGTCCGCCCGGACCATGGTCTCCGTCTCCGGATAGACGACGCTCGCCGAATGGGAGCCCCGGACCACGGCGAAGGGGGTGCCGTCGGGGAGCAGCCGCAGCGCCGCCACGGCGGCCTGGTGGGCAGCGCGCAGCTTCTCCTGCGGATAGGCCATCGAACTGGAGCAGTCCACCGCAAGCACCTGCGCCAGCACCGGGCCCGCGCCACCGCCGTTCTCGGTGCCGTCCGCCCGGACCGTCACGATGGCGTGCATCTGCGGCTCACGTGCCTCGCCGGACAGGTACTTCCACTGGCTGAGGTCGAGGCCGGCCGAGGCACGCCGCCCCGCCCCGCCGCCCGTGGCGGGCATGCCGTGCGCGTCTCTGTTCGCGGGTGCGCCTGTGTTCACGGTCTCCGTGCTCCTCGCCGTCGTCGGGCCGTCGGCCCGTTCCCCGCCCGTCGCCCGCGGGCCCTGCCCCTTCA
>NZ_MUBA01000450.1 GCF_002154575.1 Streptomyces bobili | reverse complement strand
CGCCCGCACCTGTCGGGCCCCCCGCCGCGCCCGCGCCACCCGGCTCCGTGCCCGACAGGTGCGGGCGCGGCTACGGCCTCCGGAGGTGCAGGCGCGGCTGCGGCCCCCAGCCCTGCCGAACCGGTCGACACGGTCAGCCCGTTCGACCCGATCCTCCCGCCCAACCCGCTTTCCTCCCAAGGCCGTTCGCCCAGCAGGGTCAGGCCGGTCTGGGCCAGGGCCGTCAGGTCGCCGGTGCCGACCGCGCCGTATTCGTTGACGGCCGGGTGGACGCCCAGGCGGAGGGCCTCGGTGAGGGCGTCGATGAAGCCGGGGTGGATGCCGGAGCCGCCGGCGAGGAGCTGGTTGGCGCGGATCGCGAGCATCGCGCGGACCTGGCGGGCGGGCAGCAGCGCGCCCGCGCCACCCGCGTGGCTGCGCAGCACACGCAGGCCGTGCGCCCTCTCGTCGTCCGCGTCGACGGACACCGCGCGGTGGGCGCCGACACCGGTGCCGCGGCCGTACAGCCGTCCGGCGGCGGCCAGTCGGCGGCCGGTGCGGAAGGAACGTACCGCCCGCTCGCGTGCCTCGGGGGCGACCTCGGGCACGGCCGCACCGTCGACGAGCGTGATCAGCTCGCCGACGGTGAGGGTGGTGCCGTTCAGGACGACCCGGGGTGGTGTCGTGTCCAACGCGGGCGGGTCAGCCCAGGCCGACGGACTTCAGCCAGGCCTTGGCGACGTCCAGCGGGTCCTTGCTCTCCAGCTGCACCTGGGAGTCCAGGTCCAGCAGGGTCTTCGTGTCGAGCTTGGCGGAGACCGCGTTGAGCGCGTCGACGCCCTCCTTGGAGAGCCCGCTCTTGTAGACCAGCGGGGTCACGTTGGCGAAACCGAAGAGGTTCTCCGGGTCCTGGAGGACGACGAACTTCTCCTTGGTGATGGTCGGGTCCGTGGTGAAGATGTCCGCCGCCTGCACGGTGTTCTTCTTCAGCGCGGCCTGGGTCAGCGGACCACCGGCGTCCAGGGCCTTGAAGGACTTGAACTTCAGCCCGTACACCGCTTCCAGCCCGACCATGCCCTGCTGCCGGGTCTGGAACTCGGGCGAACCGCCGAGGACCAGTTCGGGAGCGATGTCCTTGAGGTCGGCGAGGCTGGACTGCGCGGTGAGGTTGTACTTCTTCGCGGTGTCCGCGTTGACCGTGACGGAGTCCTTGTCCTCGGCGGGCGAGGACTCCAGCAGGGTCAGCTTGGGGTCGAGCTTCGCCTTGGCCTCGGTGTTGACGGCCTCGAGCGACTTCTGCTCGGCCTTGGCGTCGAGGTACGCGAGCAGCGAGCCGTTGTACTCGGGCAGGACCGTGATGGAACCGTTCTTGAGCAGGCCGTACGTGGTCTCACGGCTGCCGATGTTGGGCTTGTAGGACACCTTGATGTCCTTGGCCTTGAGGGCCTCGCCGTAGATGTCGGCCAGCAGGATGCTCTCGGCGAAGTTGTTGGAGCCGACGACGACGGTGTCACCTGCCGCCTTGTCCTCGGAGAGCGGGTCGGTGTCGTCGGAGGAGGAACATCCCGCCAGCAGGGCCGTCATCGCGGCGAGCGCGACGGCCGCCGCGCCTGGGTGATTCCTGAAGGACCTGCTGCTGTGGGCGTTGGAAGTCACGTCTGCCGTTCCGGGCTCGGAGGTTGGTGGAGTAAACGAACGCTCCACCTGATCCAATCCAGCGCGTTCTTGGTCAGTCAAGTGCCACCGGGTCACCGATTGGCTTCGATGCGCGAGCGGTTGTGGCGGTTCGTGAAGGAGGAAAGGCCAGTACGACACCCGCAAGACGGCGCTTTGTAATGGATTCTTGACGTAGGGCGACGCGCTCGACCGATCGAAGAGGGGATAGTCTCGCCGGAGTTGGCGTAGGTCACACCGGTGCGCGGGGGTTGCTCCGGTGTCGTGACGCATCACTCGTGGCGCCGTCGCGCGCCCGGCCGTGTTGCTGAAAACGTCGATCATCATCGGACAGAAGCGTGCGTCGTGCGGTGCGCACGACTTCATGAAGGAGGCATGGTGTCCACGACCGAGGTGGACGCGACCTCCCCCCGCCTCTCGGCTTCGCACGAGCGGCACGACCAGGGGGGACCCCGACGGGCGGCGGCCTCGTCCGTCCGCCGGGGCCTGCGGGGATTCGCCGACCGGTGGCCCTTCCAGCGCAAGCTCAACGTTCTCGTCGGCGTCCCGCTGACGGTGATCGCGCTGCTGCTGACGTGGGTCATCGCCGACCTGGTGCAGGAGTCCGACAACTCGGAGTCGGCGGCCCGACTGGTCCGCGACAGCGCGCAGGTCGCCCAGTTGGTGGCCGACGTACAGGCCGAGCACCAGCAGGCGATCCTCCTCTCCGTGCGTCACGAGGCGTCCTTCGACGGGGGCACGCCCTCCACCTCCGCCTACCGGATCGCCCAGCTCGCCGTGGACACGCAGATCCAGAAGGTGCGCGACGCCTTCGGCGACCGGCTGCCGGACACCGAGGCGCAGGCGCTGCACGAGATCGAGGGCCTGGCCGGCCTTCGGGACACCATCGAGCAGGGCTATCTGCCCGCCGACAACATCGACCCGGCGTACTCGGGTGCCGCCGACGGCGTCATCGACGGCCTCGGCCTGGAGCGCAACGCCGCCCTCGCCACCACCTTCACCGGCAGCCTGCTCGACTCGCTGCTGCGGGCCGACGCCGCCCACGGCGCCTACGAGACGGGCGTGTTCTCCGCACGGACCGGCGACAGCAACGCGCTCATCGAGTTCACCGGCGCGGTCGGCTCGCACGAGCTGTACACCTACCAGGCCGAGCGTTTCGCACGGTTCGCCACCGAGGAGCAGACCGACCTCCTCGGCGACATCGAGCACAACGCGGCGCAGGCCGTCATCGGCCAGCACTACGCCGAACTCGCCGTCGACCCCAGCGCGTTGCAGGCGGAGTCCCAGAGCGCGATCCGCGTCGCGTTCCGCGAGGCGCTGGACTCCTACCACCACTACAACGAGCAGGCCGAGACCCGGCTGACCATCACCGGCTCCCTCATCGACCAGATCGCCGACCGCGCCGACGACGCCGCCGCGAGTGCCCAGTGGCGCGCGGGTCTGCTGCTGAGCCTGGCGCTGCTGGGCTTCGCCGTCTGGATCGGCCTCGCGGCGCTGGTGCGCCGCTCCGTGATCCGCCCGGTGCTGGCCCTGACCGGGGCGGCGCAGGAGGTCGCCGACGTCGCCGGGCGCGAGCTGGCCCGGGTGGCCGACGACGACGCCGAGGAGAGCGGGCCGCCGCGGCTGCGCGAGCTGCCGGTCACCGCCGACGACGAGATCGGCGCGCTGGCCGAGGCCCTGAACAACGTCCAGACGACGGCGGCGGCGCTGCTGGAACGCCAGGTGCTCAGCCGGCGCAACGTCGCGGAGATGTTCGGCAACGTGGGCCGCCGCGTCAGCAACCTGACGACGCGTCAGCTCTCGCTGATCGACGCGGTGGAACGCGGCGAGACCGACCCCGCGCTGCTCGAACGCCTCTACTCCATCGACCACATCGCGGTCCGGCTGCGCCGCAACGCCGACAGCCTGATGCTGCTGGCGGGTATTCGCGAAACCGTTCTCGACTCCGGTCCGGCCGCCCTCACCAACGTGGTCCGCGCCGCGCTCGGCCAGATCGAGGGCTTCCAGCGCGTGCAGCTGTACGCCGGCACCGAGGTCCTGGTCGAGCCCGACATCATCGGCGACCTGACCCTGATGATCGCCGAACTCCTGGAGAACGCCGTGTCGTTCTCCCCCGAGGGCAGCCCCGTCGAGGTACGGGTGCGGCCCGGCGACGACGGCGCGACGATCACCGTCGCCGACCACGGCCTGGGCATGAGCGCCGACCGGATCGCCGAGGAGAACGCCCGTCTCGTGCGCCGCGAGCGCCTCGACCTCGTCCCGACGAAGGTGCTCGGCCTGTTCGTGGTCGGCGCGCTGGCCCGCCGCTGGGACATCGACGTCACCCTCTCCCGCACCCCGGGCGGCGGCGTGACGGCGGAAGTCTCCATCCCCTCCACCCTGCTCCTGACCCTGAGCGGCGCGGCGCTGCGGGGAGCGGCCCCGGCGACGGCGGCACTCCCGTCCGGCGCGAAGACCGCCCTGGCGTCCGGTACGACGTCCGGTACGACACCTGATGCGACGGCGCCCGCCCTGCCGGGTACACCGGACTCCCCCACCGCGCCGGCCCCGGCCCCTGTCGCGGCTGGCGGCCCCTCACGGGCCGCGTCCGTGCCGGCCTGGGCCACGGCGGAGGACCAGGAACCGGTCCCGCTCCCCCGCAGGGTGCCCCGACGCGAGACGGCCGAGCCCGATGCCGAGTCCTCCACGGTCGCAGTCCCCGGCCCGCGTGCGGAGGAGCCGACGGTCCACGACCGTACGGCGGAGCCCGCGCCGCACGCACGTACCGAACCCGCCGGCACCGAGCCCGCCGGCACGGCCGTACGCCCCGAGGCGCGTGCCGAGGCCGGCGTGCCGGGCTCCGGGCAGCCCACCGCCCGCACGCACGACGCCGCCCCGGCCGGCCGCCCCGACCCC
>NZ_MUBA01000045.1 GCF_002154575.1 Streptomyces bobili | reverse complement strand
GACCGAGCTTGATCAGCGATCAGGCTCAGAAGTCCATGTCACCGCCCGGCATGCCGCCGCCGGCCGGGGCAGCGCCCGCCTTCTCCGGCTTGTCGGCGATGACGGCCTCGGTGGTGAGGAACAGCGCGGCGATCGACGCGGCGTTCTGCAGCGCGGAACGCGTCACCTTCGCCGGGTCGATGATGCCCTCGGCGATCATGTCGACGTACTCACCGGTCGCGGCGTTCAGGCCGTGGCCGACGGGCAGGTTGCGCACCTTCTCGACGATGACGCCACCCTCGAGACCACCGTTGACGGCGATCTGCTTGAGCGGGGCCTCCAGGGCGAGCTTCACGGCGTTGGCGCCGGTCGCCTCGTCACCCTCGAGGTCGAGCTTCTCGAAGACCGAGGTGGCCTGGAGCAGGGCCACGCCACCACCGGCGACGATGCCCTCCTCGACGGCCGCCTTCGCGTTGCGAACGGCGTCCTCGATGCGGTGCTTGCGCTCCTTGAGCTCCACCTCGGTGGCGGCGCCGGCCTTGATGACGGCCACGCCGCCGGCCAGCTTCGCCAGACGCTCCTGGAGCTTCTCGCGGTCGTAGTCCGAGTCGCTGTTCTCGATCTCGGCGCGGATCTGGTTGACCCGGCCCGCGACCTGGTCCGAGGAACCGGACCCGTCGACGATGGTCGTCTCGTCCTTGGTGATGACGACCTTGCGGGCCTTGCCGAGCAGGTCCAGGGAGGTGTTCTCGAGCTTGAGACCGACCTCCTCGGAGATGACCTCGCCACCGGTGAGGATGGCGATGTCGTTCAGCATCGCCTTGCGGCGGTCACCGAAGCCCGGGGCCTTGACCGCGACGGACTTGAAGGTGCCGCGGATCTTGTTGACGACCAGGGTCGACAGGGCCTCGCCCTCGACGTCCTCGGCGATGATCAGCAGCGGCTTGCCCGACTGCATGACCTTCTCCAGGAGCGGGAGCAGGTCCTTGACGTTGGCGATCTTGGAGTTCGCGATCAGGATGTACGGGTCGTCGAGGACGGCCTCCATACGCTCCATGTCGGTCGCGAAGTACGCCGAGATGTAGCCCTTGTCGAAGCGCATGCCCTCGGTGAGCTCGAGTTCGAGACCGAAGGTCTGCGACTCCTCGACCGTGATGACGCCTTCCTTGCCGACCTTGTCCATCGCCTCGGCGATGAGCTCGCCGATCTGGGTGTCGGCGGCGGAGATGGAGGCCGTCGAAGCGATCTGCTCCTTGGTCTCGACATCCTTCGCCTGCTCGAGGAGGGCACCGGAGACGGCCTCGACGGCCTTCTCGATGCCGCGCTTCAGAGCCATCGGGTTGGCGCCGGCCGCCACGTTGCGCAGGCCCTCGCGGACCAGCGCCTGGGCGAGAACGGTCGCGGTGGTCGTACCGTCACCGGCGACGTCGTCCGTCTTCTTGGCGACTTCCTTGACCAGCTCGGCGCCGATCTTCTCGTACGGGTCCTCGAGCTCGATCTCCTTGGCGATGGAGACACCATCGTTGGTGATCGTGGGGGCGCCCCACTTCTTCTCGAGGACGACGTTGCGGCCCTTGGGGCCGAGCGTCACCTTCACGGCGTCCGCGAGCTGGTTCATGCCGCGCTCGAGGCCGCGCCGCGCCTCCTCGTCGAACGCGATGATCTTGGCCATGTGAAGTGGTCCCTCCAGGACTGGGGGTGATTCCTTCGGACCGCGCCCGCGCCCGCGACGGACGGCTCGCCTGCCCCGTGGTTCCTTGCCCCACTTGGCCTGCGGGCCTCACCGACCCGGTCCTTCGTTGTCACTCTCACCATCAGAGTGCTAACGCCAATGATTAGCACTCGACCATGCCGAGTGCAAGCGGGTGCCCTCGATCCGCAGGTGAACAACGGCCCCACACCCGGACCCGGTCCCACCCTCCGGACATGACGAAGGGCCCGCACCCCTGGAGGTGCGAGCCCTTCGCGGATAGAACAGAAGAACGTCGCTGCAAGTCGGCGCGTGCTTCAGCTGGTCGCGAGCCGGACCATGTCCGCCTGCGGCCCCTTCTGACCCTGCGAGATCTCGAAATCGACCCGCTGGCCCTCTTCCAGGGTGCGGTATCCGTCCATCTGGATCGCGCTGTAGTGGACGAAAACATCCGCACCACCGTCGACCGCGATGAAGCCGTACCCCTTCTCCGCGTTGAACCACTTGACGGTGCCCTGAGCCATGCCTAACTCCCCTATTACTGGCCCTTGCACAGATCCGCACTTCGCGGATCCGGGTCAGACCTCACCCCCCAAGTTCGTTGGGGGCGTGCGCCGGAACGCGTCGACCGCGGCTGAATGTATCTGTCCAACTGCCGTCTGCAACAGGTCAATCGGACGAGAATTCCGGACGCGAACGGTCCGGAGAAGAGTGAGAATTCGCCCGAATTCAGGGCAAGTCGGGCCCCACAAAGGGAATGAAAGGCGCAAAACAGATGCGCACTTTGGCTGCTTCTCATCGCCTGCGCCGACGGAACTCATATGCGGCTGGCATGCATTGGCGGGCGCGTTCCCCAACTGTACCGCGCTCAACCACACTGAATTGCCCCCTCCGCTTCTCTCACGGAGGGGGCACATATCCATTAGCGGGCTCCGCCGCGGGATGAACTCTCGGTAATTACCGTTACCGACGGTTACTACCGGCGGGTACTGAACCTGGGTCAGCCGCCGGCCACGGCAGGGATGATGGAGACGCCGGCGCCGTCGGGCGTCACCGTGTCCAGCCCCTTCTCGAAGCGGACGTCGTCGTCGTTGACGTACACGTTGACGAAGCGGCGCAGCTTGCCCTGGTCGTCGAGGACGCGGGCGGCGATGCCCGTGTGGTTCTTCTCCAGGTCGGCGATGATCTCGCCGAGGGTCGCGCCCTCGGCCGGGACCTCCGCCTTGCCACCGGTGTAGGTGCGCAGGATGGTCGGGATGCGGACGGTCACGCTCATGCGAGGCCAGCCTCTCGGAAGGAGTCCAGGGTCGGACGGATGGTGGCGCTGAGGCCGGTGCCGGCCACCGCGTCGAGGGTCTTGAGGCCGTCCCCGGTGTTGAGCACGACCGTGGTCTTCGTCGGGTCGAGAAGACCGTTCTCGATCAGCTTCCTCGCCACACCGACGGTCACGCCACCGGCGGTCTCCGCGAAGATGCCCTCGGTCCGCGCCAGCAGCTTGATCGCGTCGACCACCTGCTCGTCGTTCACGTCCTCCACCGCGCCACCCGTGCGGCGCGCGATGTCCAGGACGTACGGCCCGTCCGCCGGGTTGCCGATGGCGAGGGACTTGGCGATGGTGTTCGGCTTCTGCGGCCGCACGACGTCGTGGCCGGCCTTGTAGGCGACGGACACCGGCGAGCAGCCCTCGGCCTGCGCACCGAAGATCTTGTACGGCCGGTCCTCGACGAGCCCGAGCTTGATCAGCTCCTGCAGCCCCTTGTCGATCTTCGTGAGCTGTGAGCCGGAGGCGATCGGCACGACGAGCTGGTCGGGCAGCCGCCAGCCGAGCTGCTCGCAGATCTCGTACGCCAGCGTCTTGGAGCCCTCGGCGTAGTACGGCCGCAGGTTGACGTTGACGAAGCCCCAGCCCTCGCCGGCCGGGTCGCCGATCAGCTCGGAGCAGAAGCGGTTCACGTCGTCGTAGTTGCCCTCGATGCCGACGAGTTCGCCGCCGTAGATCGCGGCCATGACGATCTTGCCCTGCTCCAGGTCGTGCGGGATGAACACGCAGGAGCGGAAGCCGGCGCGGGCGGCGGCGGCGCCGACGGCACCGGCCAGGTTGCCCGTGGAGGAGCAGGAGAGGGTCGTGAAGCCGAAGGCGCGGGCGGCCTCGATGGCCTGGGCGACGACGCGGTCCTTGAAGGAGTGCGTCGGGTTGCCGGAGTCGTCCTTGACGAACAGCTTGCCGGGGTCGACGCCCAGCTCGCGGGCGAGGTTGTCGGCCTGGACGAGCTTGGTCCAGCCGGGGTTGATGTTCGGCTTGTCCGCCACGTCGGCCGGGACGGGCAGCAGCGGCGCGTAGCGCCAGATGTTCGCGGGGCCCGCCTCGATGCGCTTGCGGAGCTCCTCGGTGTCATAGGACGAGAAGTCGTACGCGATCTCCAGCGGGCCGAAACACTCTTGGCAGGCGAAGACCGGGCCGAGAGGCACGCGGTGTCCGCACTCGCGGCAGGAGAGCGCCGCGGCGGGACCGAGGTCGACGGAGTCGGTGGTGCTTGCAACCGTGTTGCTTACATCTGTCTGCGCAGCCATGTGAGGCGAGGCCCTTCCTCATCTTCCTCACGACGCATTTCGCCGTGAGACGGATTTGGCACCTTCCCGAGCCGGGAGCCTCGCCACAACAACGTGACAGGACCAGCTGGAGGGTTGCCGGGGCTTCATCGGGCCGTATCCCTCTGCCCCTCTGGATGAGCGGTATGAAGTTGTGGGTTGTGAACGGAGACCACCTCGGACATGCGATGGTCATCCGCGTTGTTCAAGACTGTAACCGAAGGCCAGGACAGTTGAGATAGACGTCCGAACCGCGAGATGGATCACACCGTCACCCCACGTGCACGAGGTGTGATCACGACAGTGAGGAGCCGCAGACCGTGCTGAAAGAAGCTGAAGCCTGGCTGGCCACCCGCTCCTGGTCCGTGACCGACCGCCCGCTGCACCGCGTCCTGGCCGCGAAACGTGCCTCGGGTCAGACGGTCTCCGTGGTGCTGCCCGCCCTGAACGAGCAGGAGACGGTCGGCGACATCGTCGCGATCATCCGCCACGACCTGATGCAGCAGGTCCCGCTGGTCGACGAGATCGTCGTCGTCGACTCGGGCTCCACGGACCGTACGTCCGAGGTCGCCGCGGCGGCCGGGGCGCGGGTCGTGCACCGGGACGACATCCTGCCCCGGATACCGACCGTGCCCGGCAAGGGCGAGGTGCTGTGGCGATCGCTGCTCGTCACGACCGGGGACATCGTCTGTTTCATCGACGCCGACCTCAAGGAGTTCTCCTCCGACTTTGTCTCGGGCATCGTGGGCCCGCTGCTCACCGACCCCGGCGTGGACCTGGTCAAGGCCATGTACGACCGCCCGCTCGGCGGCGCCGCGGGCCAGGGCGGCCGGGTCACCGAACTCATGGCCCGCCCGCTGCTCAACATGCACTGGCCGCAGCTGGCCGGCTTCGTGCAGCCGCTGGGCGGCGAGTACGCGGCCCGCCGCAGCCTGCTGGAGCAGCTTCCGTTCCCCGTCGGCTACGGCGTGGAGCTGGGCATGCTGGTCGACGCCCTGCACCTGGTGGGCCTGGACGCCCTCGCCCAGGTCGACGTCGGCGTGCGCAAGCACCGCCACCAGGACGGGCAGGCGCTCGGCCGGATGGCGGCGGCGATCTACCGCACCGCGCAGCTCCGGCTGGCCCGCGGGCACATGATCCGCCCCGCCCTGACCCAGTTCGAGCGGGGCGCGGACGGCTTCGAGCCGCGCACCTACTCCGTGGACACCGAGGAGCGTCCGCCGATGGCGGAGATCGCGGAGTACGCGGAACGCAAGGTCGCCTAGGCCGCCCGCCAGATGGCTGGATACGCCCGCCCACGGACCGTAACCGTACGTTTGAGCGTTTCCGGACCGGGCTAGGTTGTGGCGTATGGCTTCCACGCGTGGTGCTGCTGCTGAGGGTGCTCAGGTGCTGGTCGCGTCCAACCGCGGCCCGGTCTCCTACCAGGTGCGCGAGGACGGTTCGCTGCATGCGAGGCGGGGCGGCGGCGGACTGGTCTCGGGCCTGTCGGCGATCGGGCCGGACGCCGGCGCCCTGTGGGTGTGTTCGGCGCTGACCGACGGCGACCGCGAGGCGGTGCGGCGCGGGGTCGGCGAGGACGGGGTCCGGATGCTCGCCGTCCCGGCCGACGTGCACGCCGACGCGTACAACGGCATCGCCAACTCCGTGCTCTGGTTCATCCACCACCTGCTGTACCAGACCCCGCTGGAGCCGGTCTTCGACGCGGAGTTCCGGCGCCAGTGGGCGTCGTACGAGACGTACAACCGCGCGTTCGCGGAGGCGCTGGCCGAGGAGGCCGCGGAGGGTGCGGCGGTCCTCGTGCAGGACTACCACCTGTGTCTGGTCCCCGGCATGCTCCGCGAGCTGCGCCCCGATCTGCGCATCGGCCACTTCTCGCACACGCCGTGGGCGCCGGTGGACTACTTCGCGCTGCTCCCCACCGACATCCGTGCGCAACTGCTGCGCGGCATGCTCGGCGCGGACCGGCTCGGCTTCCTGACCAGGCGCTGGGCGGACGCCTTCAGCGCCTGCTGCACGGAGTTCGTGGGAGGCCTGGGCGGCACGGAGATCGGCGTCCACGGCCTCGGCGCCGACGCCGACTTCCTGCGTGCCCGCTCCCACGAGAACGACGTCGAGGAGCGCATCGTCGCCCTGCGCGAGGAGATCGGCGAGGGCCGCAAGGCCATCGTGCGCGTCGACCGCACCGAGCTGTCGAAGAACATCGTGCGCGGTCTGCTCGCCTACCGGCAGCTCCTCGACGACCGCCCCGAGTGGCGCGAACGGGTCGTCCACGTGGCGTTCGCCTACCCCTCCCGCCAGGATCTCGCCGTCTACCGCGACTACACGGCCGAGGTGCAGCGGGTCGCGCGCGAGATCAACGAGCGGTACGGCACCCCCGGCTGGACCCCCGTCGTCCTGCACGTCAAGGACGACTTCGCCCGCTCCCTGGCCGCGTACCGTCTCGCCGACGTGGCCCTGGTCAACCCCGTCCGGGACGGCATGAACCTGGTCGCCAAGGAGGTTCCGATCGTCTCCGACCAGGGCTGCGCGCTGGTCCTGTCACGGGAGGCCGGGGCGTACTGGGAGCTGGGCGAGGACGCGATCGTGGTGAACCCGTACGACGTCCTGGAGACCGCCCGCGCCCTCCACGAGGCGCTGACCATGGCCCCGGAGGAGCGGGTGGCGCGCGCCAAGAGGCTGACGGAGGCCGCGACCGCGCTGCCTCCGGCCCGATGGTTCCTGGAGCAGTTGCAGGCACTCCAGTCCCTTCAGCGCGACTGACCGGCGAACACCCGCAAGCCCCACGACCCCGGCGGGACCATCGGCAGCCTCCGCGCACCCCGAACCCGTCAGCCCAGCCGGCCCGACAACGCCCGCAGGAGCCCCACGACCCCGGCGGGACCGTCGACGACCAGGTCCGCGCGGGCCGACAGTTCGGTCACCTCGGAGCTGCCGCTGGCCACCAGGAGACCGGGGACCCCGTCGGAGCGGAGCTTCTCCACGGCGGCGAAGGCGGGCAGGTCACCGAGGTCGTCGCCGGCGTAGAGCACCGCCTCGGCGCCGATCTCACGGACGTACTCGGTCAGGGCCACGCCCTTGTCCATGCCCGGCGGCCGAAGCTCCAGCACCATCCGGCCCGGCTCGACGATCAGCCCGTGGCGGGCGGCCAGCTCGGCGAGCGGCCGGCGCAGCGCCTCGAACGCGGCCTGCGGGTCCTGCGCGCGGCGCGTGTGCACGGCGACGGCCCGCCCCTTCTCCTCGACCCAGATCCCGGGCCCCGCGCCGGCCGCCTCCAGCACGGCGGGCAGCCCGGCCCGCACGGCCGCGACCCCCGGATGCGGGGCGGGCGCGGAAACGGTCCCGGTACGGGCGTCCCACCGCTCGGCCCCGTAATGCCCCAGCACGGCGAGCCGCTCCAGTCCCGCCACCCCGGCGAACCCCCCGTTCCGCACGGCCACCTCGGCGGGCCGCCCGGTCACGACGGCGACGGAGGCCACCTTCGGCGCCAGCTCCGCCAGCACGGACAGCGCCTGCGGATGGGCCCGCGCGTCCTCCGGGTTCTCGACGATCGGCGCGAGCGTCCCGTCGAAGTCGAGCCCGACGACGGCGCCGCGCGGCTCGGCCGGGATCGCGGCGGGGGCCTCGGGGCCGGGGGGGGTGGTGGGGGTGGGGAG
>NZ_MUBA01000449.1:509-7192 GCF_002154575.1 Streptomyces bobili | reverse complement strand
ACGCGGTACTCAGCCGCTGGCCGGTGGTGGCCCAGGACGTCCTCCCCCTCCCGGCGCCCACCGAGGTCGCCGACGGCCGCCTGGCCCTCTACACCCGCCTCGCGGCCCCCACGACATCCCCTTCTTCACCACCCACCTCACCTCCCAGCTCCACGCCTCCGCGGTGCCGGGCGATGAACTCGGCTAGAGCGGTGACCTGGCGGCAGCGCACCGCGGAGGCGTGGGGGTGGGAGGTGGGGTGGGTGGTGAAGAAGGGGATGTCGTGGGCGGGGGCCGCGAGGCGGGTGTAGAGGGCCAGGCGGCCGTCGGCGACCTCGGTGGGCGCCGGGAGGGGGAGGACGTCCTGGGCCACCACCGGCCAGCGGCTGAGTACCGCGTTGCCGATGCCCACCGACGCGTCGCCGATCCGCCGTTGCCACCGTTCGGGGGCGTGGGACGGCGCCCAGGCCGCGTGCAGGCCCAGCTCTCCGGCGAGCCACTCGGCGAGGTTCTCCCCACCGGCGGCCCACACCTCCTGAAGGCCGACGACATCGGGGTCCAGGTCCCGCAGGACCGACAGGATGGCCTTCTGCCGGGCCTCCCACGGCCCGAAACGCCACCACAGGTTCCAGGTCACGACCCGCATCCGCAGCCACCCGTCGTCGTCGCTCGCGCGTCCGAGACCATTGAAGCAACAGTTCGAGCCCTTTGTGTGAAGGAGTCGCACCGCCGATGTCCCGCCTCAACGACCGCCGATTCCGCGCCACCACCGCCGTCCAGCGCCGTCTCAACCCGCTGCTGCGCCGCCTCCCCTTCCAGACCGTCATCGAGACGACCGGCCGCACGTCCGGGCTGCCGCGGCAGACACCGGTGGGAGGGCGACGGGTCGGGAACGCGTTCTGGCTGGTGTCGGAGTTCGGGGAGCTGTCCCAGTACGTCCGCAACATCAAGGCCGATCCGCGCGTGCGGGTGCGGATCGGCGGGCGGTGGCACGCAGGCACGGCGCATCTCCTGCCCGACGACGACGCGGTCGCCCGCCTGCGCGGCCTGCCACGGTTCAACAGCACGGCGGTGCGGGCCCTGGGCACGAATCTGTTGACGGTGCGGGTGGATCTGGACGGGTAGCGGTTGTTGTCAGGGCACCTGCCAGGAAACCCTCACCCCGGCCACACGAGCGACTGCACCTCGCTGTACGCGTGCAGCGCGTACGAGCCGACATCGCGGCCCACCCCGCTCCTCTTGAAGCCGCCGAACGGGGCCTCCATGTTGCGGCCGACCGTGTTGATGCCGACGCCTCCGGCGCGCAGACGCCGGGCGAGGCGGAAGGCGCGCGCGATGTCGCCGGACCAGACGTAGTCGATGAGGCCGTAGTCGCTGTCGTTGGCCAGGGTGACGCCTTCCTCCTCGTCGTCGAAGGGGATGACGACGACGACCGGGCCGAAGATCTCCTCGCGGGCCACCCGCATGTCGTTGGTGCAGTCGGCGAGGAGGGTGGGGGTGAAGTGGAAACCCCGGTCCAGCGGCGGGCGTTCGCCCCCCGTCACCAGCACCGCGCCCTCCTTGCGCCCCAGTTCCACGTACGACTCCACCCGGTCCCGGTGGGCCGCCGAGATCAGCGGGCCGACCACCGTGGCCGGGTCGCGCGGGTCGCCGACCTTCAGGCGGCGGGCGTACGCCGTGAGGCCGTCCACCAGACGGTCGTAAACGCCCCGTTGGGCCAGTACGCGGGTCGGGGCGGTGCAGATCTGGCCGCTGTAGAAGGAGAACGTCGTCCCGATGCCGGCCACGGCCGAGCCGATGTCGGCGTCGTCGAGGACCAGGGCCGCACCCTTGCCGCCGAGTTCCATGAGCTGGCGTTTCATCGACCGCCCGCACACCTCGGCGATGCGCTGTCCGACCGCCGTGGAGCCGGTGAAGCTCACCATGTCGACGTCCGGGGACGCCACCAGCGTCTCCCCCACCTCGACCGAGCGTCCGGAGACCACGTTCACGACCCCGCGCGGCACGCCCGCCGTCTCCAGCGCCTCCGCCATCCGGTAGACGGACAGCGGGTCCTGCGGGGCGGGCTTGACGACGACCGTGTTGCCCATGGCGAGCGCCGGAGCGATCTTGCCCGCCGGGTTCGCCCACGGGTTGTTGTACGACGTGATGCAGGCGACGACGCCGACGGGCTGGCGGACGGCGAGCGCGCCCATCACGCCCGCCCCGCCGGATCGGCTCGCCTCGTTGATCTGCGGTTCGATCGCCCACTCGGCGGGCTCCACGCGCGCGTAGCGCCGGAAACGGGCGGCGCCGACGCCGACCTGCATGGCCCGCGCGGTCGCCGTCGTGGCGCCGGTCTCGGCCTGCGCGAGGCCGGCGTACGACACGAGGTGGCCGCGGATGACGTCCGCCGCCCGCGCCAGCACCGCCGCCCGCTCACCGGGTGCCGTACGCGACCACGGACCGAAGGCCTCGCGGGCCGCGGCGCAGGCCGCCAGCACCTGGTCCCGCGAGGCCTCCGGCGCCCATCCGACGGTTTCCTCGGTCGCCGGATCGGTCACCTCGTAGTGACCGCCGTCCGGCTCGGTCCACCGGCCGCCGACGAACAGCCGCTGGCGCACGGGGTGCCGGCCGTGCTCGTTCACCGGATACGCACCGTGCTCGTTCACCGGGTGCCCACCGTCCGCGTGTCCCGCCCCGAGCGCAGCACCTTCCCCGGTACGGCACCGGTCACCACGTCGTCGCGGATCGCCGCCACCCCGTTGACCCAGACCGCCCGCACGCCGAGCGCCCTGGAGTCCAGCCGCGGACTGTCGCCGGGCAGGTCGTGCACGAGGGTCGCCGGGCCCGCCTCGATCCGCTCGGGGTCGAAGAGGACGAGGTCGGCGTGGAAGCCCTCCTCGATCCGGCCCCGCCCGCGCAGCCCGAACAGCCGCGCCGGATCGTCCGTCAGCATCTTCACCGCCTGTTCGAGCCCGACGAGTCTCCGCCCGCGCAGACAGTCCCCGAGGAACCGGGTCGTGTACGGCGCCCCGCACATGCGGTCCAGGTGCGCGCCGGCGTCGGAGCCGCCGAGCAGCACGTCCTCGTGCCGCCAGGTCTCGGCGCGCAGCGCCCAGGACGCGGGGTCGTTGTCCGGCGGCATGGGCCACAGGACCGTACGCAGTTCGTCGGCCGCGCAGATCTCCACCAGGCAGCTGAAGGGGTCCTGGCCGCGTTCCGCCGCGATGTCCTTGACGACCCGGCCGGACAGGCCGCGGTTCGCCTCGCTGTAGGTGTCGCCGATGACGTACCGCCCGAAGTCGGCCAGCCGCCGGAACACGCCCGCCTCCTTGGAGTCCGCGCGTCCGAGCAGCTCCGCCCGGACCTGCGGGTCGCGCAGGCGGGCGATGCGCTCCGGGACCGGCAGGCCGAGGACCGGGCCCCAGCCGGGGATCAGGTTCAGGGCGCAGAAGGTGCCGAGGGACATGTTCATCGGCGTGAGGATCGGCATGGTCAGGGCGACCACCCGGCCGCCCGCCTTCCGTGCCCGCTCGCTCGCCGCGAGCTGCCTGGGCACGCGTTCGGGTACGGACGCGTCGATGGTGAGGACGTTCCAGTTCAGGGGGCGTCCGGCCGCCGCGCTCAGCTCGGCGAACAGGTCGATCTCGGCGTCGCTGAACTGGTCCAGGCAGCCCGCGACGATCGCCTCGATCTGAGTGCCCTCGTGCTCCCCGACGGCCTTCGCCATCGCCAGCAGCTCCGCCGGGCGCGCGTGCCGGGAGGCGACCGGCCGCCCGTCGCCGTCGGAGTGGGTGGAGGACTGCGTGGTGGAGAAGCCCCAGGCGCCGGCGTCCATCGCCTCGTGCAGCAGCCCCACGATCCGGGCGAGCTGCTCCGCGGTCGGCTGCCCGCCGACGGCGTCCGGGCCCATCACGTACCGCCGCAGCGCGCAATGCCCCACCATGAAACCGGCGTTGACCGCGATCCGCCCCTCCAGGGCGTCCAGGTACTCCCCGAAGGAGTGCCAGTTCCACGGCGCCCCCTCCTCCAGCGCCACCAGCGACATCCCCTCCACCTTGGACATCATCCGGCGGGTGTAGTCGGCGTCGTCGGGACGGGAGGGGTTCAGGGGGGCGAGGGTGAAGCCGCAGTTCCCGGCGGCGACGGTCGTCACCCCGTGGTTCAGGGACGGGGTGGCGTAGGGGTCCCAGAACAGCTGGGCGTCGTAGTGCGTGTGGGGGTCGACGAACCCGGGCGCGAGGACCAGTCCGGCGGCGTCCTCGCTGGTGCGCGCCGCCTCGGTGATCCGCCCCACGGCGGCGATACGGCCGTCCCGGACCCCGACGTCGGCGATACGGGCCGGCGCCCCCGTCCCGTCGACGACGGTCGCGCCGGTGATGACGTGATCGAGCATGGGGTGCTGCCTCCTCGACTCCGGGGGATCGACGGCGATCGGCGATCGGCGTGGGTGGTCAGGCGCCGGCTCGGCGGAACCTCGTGGTCCGGTGCACGGGATCCGTGTCGATCTTGGGGATGACGTGCTCCCCGATCAGCCGGATCGTCTGCAGCGTCTCCTCCTTCGGCACCCCGACAGGGAGTCCGAAGCTCAGCTGATCGGCTCCGGCCTGCTCCCAGCGCTTGCACTGCCGCAGCACCTCGTCCGGGTCGCCGCAGATCAGCAGCTCCTCCTCGACGAGGAGTTCGACGAACTCGGGGGTGTACTCGGGCAGCGTCTCCGGCCACTCGGGGAACCCCTCGGGGCGGGGGAACGTGTCGTGGTACCGGAACACCAGCGACGGCAGGTAGTGCAGCCCGCCGCTGACCGCGATCCGGATCGCCTCGTCGTGCGTGGGCGCGCAGATCGCCGTGGTCGTCACCATCACGTTGTCGTTGACGAAGTCGCCGATCGGTTCGGCGTTCACGATCGCCGTCTTGTACTGCTCCAGCACCCACTCCATGTCGGCGACCTTCTGGATGCTGAACCCGAGCACGCCGAGCCCCTTGCGGGCGGCCATCGCGTACGACGGCGGCGACCCGGCGGCGTACCACATCGCGGGATGGCTGCCGC
This sequence comes from Streptomyces bobili, assembly GCF_002154575.1. Classification (GTDB taxonomy): domain Bacteria; phylum Actinomycetota; class Actinomycetes; order Streptomycetales; family Streptomycetaceae; genus Streptomyces; species Streptomyces bobili. The sequence goes on along the minus strand of NZ_MUBA01000449.1, from coordinate 2,181 downwards.
CGTGCGGCTTGGGCAGCACCTTCCTGGGCGGAAGCTGCCAGTGCTTGCCCTGGAAGCCGACGTACTCGTCCTGGAGCCACATCTTGGGGAACTCGGCGATGGTCTCCTCCCAGATCTCCTTCGTGTAGTTCATGTCGGTGATGCCGGGGAGGAAGCCGAGGATCTCGTGCGAGCCGGCGCCGCGTCCGCTGCCGAACTCGAAGCGGTTGTCGGTGAGGTGGTCGAGCATGGCGACCTTCTCGGCGACCTTCACCGGGTGGTTGACCTGGGCGAGCGGGTTGAAGATGCCGGAGCCGAGGTGGATGCGTTCGGTGGCGTGGGCCAGGTAGCCGAGGAAGACGTCGTTGGCGGAGAGGTGGGAGTACTCCTCCAGGAAGTGGTGCTCCGACGCCCAGGCGTACTTGAAGCCGGACCGGTCCGCCTGGATGACGTACTCGGTCTCCTCCATCAGTGCCTTGTGCTCGGCGAGGGGGTCGGTCTCGGCCCGCTTGCCGACGTATCCCTGTACAAAGAGCCCGAATTCCAAGGAGGTTCACCGTCCCCGGTTCCCTAGATATCTGATGTCCCGTCAGATCGCCGACTGTGGCACCGCCCGCCGAAGGCGTCAATAGCTGACGGTCCGTCAGATCACGGAGACCCCGGCGAGCCATCCCCCGTCGATCACGAACGGCTGCCCGGTGATGTAGGAGGAGTCGTCCGAGGTGAGGAACAGGGCCAGCCGGGCCACCTCCTCCGGGCGGCCGATGCGGCCCAGCGGCACGAGCCCCCGGTACAGGCCGTCCAGGGCCTTCGCCGTCTCCTCGGCGTCCGCCTCCGGGTCCAGCGCGGCCGGGTTCGACATCGCGGTGTCGATCGCGCCGGGGCACACGGCGTTGACCCTGATCCCGCGCGGCGCGAGCTCCAGGGCGGCGACCCGGGTGAGCCCGACGACCGCGTGCTTGCTCGCCGCGTACGCCCCCACCGCCGCCATCCCGGTCAGGCCCGTGTACGAGGCCGTGTTGACGATCGTGCCACCGTCGGCCAGCGCCGGGGCGACCGTCCTGATCCCCAGGAAGCAGCCGACCTGATTGACCCGCACCACCTGCATGAACTCGTCGAGAGGCGTGTCGGTGAGAGCGTTGAAGCGCAGGATGCCGGCGTTGTTGACCAGACCGTCGAGGCGCCCGTACGCCTGCCCGGCCGCGTCCACCGCCTCCCGCCACTGCGCCTCCTCGCCGACGTCGAGGTGGACGTAGAGCGCGCCGATCTCCTCGGCGAGGGCGGCGCCCTGGTCGTCGAGGACGTCGGCCACGACGACCCGTGCGCCTTCCTCGGCGAAGAGTCGCGCCTCCTGTTCGCCCTGGCCCCGCGCGGCGCCGGTGACGAGGACGACGCGTCCGTCGAGCTTGCCCATGCGGACCCCCTTCACATCGATGGAGTCCGGCATCGTACCGCCGTAACTGACGGAACGTCAGATACGTGCGGCGCACGCCGGCGTGATCTACATGATCCATTGCACAAGCACACACGAAGTGACCGTCGCGTAGGGACATTTGACTCTGTCGGTGGCGCCTCCTGGACTTCGATAATTCCCCATCGAGAGGTAAAGCCACTCCCAAGAACGGAGCAGTCGTGGCCAAGAGGAGACTGAAGAACAAGAAGGTCCGCTATGCCGCCATCGGCGCGGCCCTGG
>NZ_MUBA01000449.1:0-488 GCF_002154575.1 Streptomyces bobili | reverse complement strand
CGACTTCCCGAACTGCGAGCCGAACGCCACCGAACCGGCGAAGGTGTCGATCACCTGGAAGGCCACCGTGGGCCAGGGCTCGGGCAAGTACACCGCGACCCAACAGGGGGCCAGCGGCGGACTCTTCGGCTTTCTGAGCGGGGCCTGGCTCAAGCACAAGGGCACGACCGACATGACGGTCAGGTCGGTGACCGCGGGTGACACGGAGAACAGGGAAGTTCCGGTCGGCAAGGTCCTGCACATGGAGTTCACGCCGAAGATGCAGCGCATGACCGGCGAATGGCGGGTGCGGCTCGACGCCGATCCCGGAAGCTTCGCCGTGAACCCCTCCCCGGAGAAGAACTTCGTCGCCTCGGAACTCGTCGAGGGACCCCTCATCCTGCCGGGAGCCGCCGGGGCCGCCGGCATCGCGGACGGGGCGGTCAAGCCCGTCCTGACGGACTGCTGACAACCCTCCCATCAGCCGCTTTCTCCCTCCCCCTCCCCCC
>NZ_MUBA01000448.1 GCF_002154575.1 Streptomyces bobili | reverse complement strand
CCCCGGGACACCGCGGCCTGGCACCAGCTCCTGGACCGGCACGGCTTCGACGTGATGGCCACCGACACCCTCCAGTGCCCCGACGACCACACCCGGCCCCGTATCACCGACGTCTACCGGGCCGTACGACGCTGAGGGCGCCCCCGTCTGCGCCTGCGGCGTGCGAGGCGGATCAGCGGGCCGTCCGGGCGTGGACGTGGTCGACGAGGCGGGTCAGCGCGTCCGGGTCGGTGGACGGCATGACGCCGTGGCCGAGGTTGAAGATGTGGCCCTCCAGTCCCTCGGCGGCGTCGAGGACCTCACGGGTCTTGGTCTCGACGGCCTCGGTGGAGGCGAACAGCACGGTCGGGTCGAGGTTGCCCTGGAGCGCCTTGCCGGGGCCGACGCGGCGGGCGGCCTCGTCGAGGGGCACCCGCCAGTCGACGCCGACGACGTCCGCGCCGGCCTCGCCCATCAGGCCGAGCAGTTCGCCGGTGCCGACGCCGAAGTGGATGCGGGGGACGCCGTACCCGGCGACGGCCTCGAAGACCTTCACCGAGGCGGGCATCACCGAGCGGCGGTAGTCGGCCGGGGCGAGCGCGCCCACCCAGGAGTCGAACAACTGCACCGCCGAGGCGCCCGCCTCGATCTGCACCTTCAGGAAGGCGGCCGTGATGTCCGCGAGGCGGTCCAGCAGGTCGGCCCACAGCTCGGGGTCGCCGTACATCATCGCCTTGGCGTTCTCGTACGTGCGCGACGGGCCGCCCTCGACGAGGTAGCTCGCGAGGGTGAAAGGCGCGCCGGCGAAACCGATGAGGGGGGTCGGGCCCAGCTCGCGGGTCAGCAGGCCGATCGCCTCGGTGACGTAGGAGACGTCCTCGGGGGTCAGGTCGCGCAGCCGGGCGAGGTCGGCGCGGGTGCGGATCGGCTCCGCGACGACCGGGCCGACGCCGGGCTTGATGTCGAGGTCGAGGCCGATGGCCTTGAGCGGGACGACGATGTCGCTGAAGTAGATCGCCGCGTCCACGCCGTGCCGCCGCACCGGCTGGAGGGTGATCTCGGTGACCAGCTCGGGCCGCATGCAGGACTCGAGCATCGGGATGCCCTCGCGCACCTTGCGGTACTCCGGCAGGGAGCGCCCGGCCTGGCGCATGAACCACACGGGCGTGTGCGGCACCGGTTCACGCCGGCACGCCTTCATGAAGGGGCTGTCGTACGTCGCTGTCGGCTGCCGGCCCGCGGGGCTCTCGTTCACGCTCACGACGGCAAGTCTCCCATGACGCGGAAACCGTGCGGAAACCGGCGGGGGCCGCGCCCTCAGCGCCTGCTCACCGACCCCGCACCGTCGGCGGCACGCCCGCCGACGCCCCCTGGCCGTGCGCGTGTTCGCCCAGCGCGCAGCCGTCCGAGGTCCGCCCCTGGGTGTCTTGCCCTGCGCGAAGCTCCCGTTCCCCTTAATCTTCCCCGCATGGCTGCGGCTCAGGGACGACTGTCGGACGGCACGGGCGGGATGGATGACGCGAACGAGGAGGACCTGGAGGCGAGCAGGGCGGCTCCGCCGCCCTTCCGGGCCGCCGTCGACGCACTGAGGGCGGCGCGACTGCGGCCCCAGATCGAGGTCGAGCCGACACCGGCGCCACGGCGCCTCGCGCCGTACGCGTACGCGCTGGAGGCGACGGTCGTGGACGGCGACCAGGACCTGGCCGACGGCCGTCTGGTGCTGCTGCACGATCCGGCCGGGCACGACGCCTGGCGCGGCACCTTCCGGCTGGTCACCCTCGTGCGGGCGGAGCTGGAGCAGGAGATGGCCGTCGACCCGCTGCTGCCGGACGTGTGCTGGTCCTGGCTGACCGGGGCGCTCCAGACACGCGGCCTGATGTACGGCGAGCCGAGCGGCACGGTCACGCGCGCGAGTTCGCACTACTTCGGCGGACTGTCGGAGCGTCCGGCGTCCTCGCAGATCGAGATCCGGGCCTCCTGGACGCCCCGCGAGGGGCTGGGGGGCGTGCCGGACACGGCGGCGCATCTGGCGTCCTGGTGCGATCTGCTGGCCCAGGTCGCGGGGCTGCCGCCGGCCGGCCCGGGGGACGCGTCGGTCGTGACACTGCCGCAACGACGGGGGCCGCAGTCGCGCTGACCACGCGCATCGAAGACATTCCGCGGGGTCCCTGTCCAGGGGCCCCGCGGATCTGTTTTCCCGGCTCAGCCGCCTCGGCCGCTTCGGCCCCTCCGCCTCCGCCTCATCGACCCCCGGCGGCCGGTCGGCCGCGCTCACACGCCGTGTTCGGCTCCGATAACCGCCGACTCCCTCGAACGGCCGCCTCCATTGACCATCTCTTTGTCGATACGGCCACTTTCGATCTCATACGACCCCCGCTCAAACCGATTCGATCTTCGGATGATCGATCACGCGTCCGAATTGCACGGATTGTTACTCACTAGATCGTGATCATTTTCTAAAGGACCAAGGCTTCGGTGCCGAAGACGACTGTGACCTTGAAAGCACGGTTCGTCCCGGCTTCATCCCCCGCGAACCGGCCCCGTCGTCCCCCACCCAGGAGGCCTGGTGTCCGTTCTCCTCGAGCAGCCCGCAAGCCTGGTCGCCTACCGCCCGAACAAGCCCACCGCCATGGTGGTCGTGGCCGACCCGCGCGTCCGCTCCACCGTCACCCGCCACCTGTGGGCGCTCGGTGTACGCGACGTCATCGAGGCCTCGTCCGTCGCGGAGGCTCGTCCCCGCATCGGCAACCCCCGCGACATCTGCGTCGCAGACGTCCACCTTCCCGACGGCTCCGGCCTGACCCTCCTGTCGGAGACCCGCGCCGCGGGCTGGCCCAACGGGCTCGCCCTCTCCGCGGCCGACGACATCGGCGCCGTACGCAACGCCCTCGCCGGCGGCGTCAAGGGCTACGTCGTCACCGGCACCCGCACCAACGTCGGGCTCCCCACCCGGCCCGGTGCCGCTC
>NZ_MUBA01000447.1 GCF_002154575.1 Streptomyces bobili | reverse complement strand
GGGTGGTTCGGGGTGGGGCGGACGGCGCAGCGCTTCCTGGTCGAAGCGAGCCTTCGGGCCCGTCCAGAGGTAACCGTGGTGGTGCACGGGACGTCCAGTTCGGTGTCTGACCACGCTGATCACGGTGATCACGCTGATCACGCTGATCACGGTGATCACGGTGATCGTGAGGTCGGCCGCTCCGGGCTTGTTCAGGGGCAGGCCAGGAGCGGCCGGTGAGAGGGAAGGGGAGGGAAGGAGGGGAGAGGGGGAGTCAGGAAGTCAGGCGGAACCGTGCCGGGTCGATCCCGGCCGCGTGCAGTTCCTCGGTGGTGAACCGCAGCGGTGCCGCGTCGGGCCGCTTGCTGTCGCCGAGAGCCCAGGCGTCCTCGCCGATCCGGGCCAGGGTCACGCACGACTCGCCGTCCGGGTGGGTGTTGCCGCCGCACGCCTTCATGAACGAGGCGTCGGAGAGGTCGAGCCGGTACAGGTCATTTCGGTTCGGCATTGCTGTCCCTTCCTGTTCGTTGTGGCTTCGGGACGACCGTAGGGAGCGGGACCGGAGCAGGAGGGAGAATATTCTCCGTTATTCTCGTTCGGTCACTCTGCATGCATGGACATTCACTCAGAGGCACCGACATGCTGAGCGTGCAACGTCGTCGAGAACCAGAGGGGTTGTGGCGTATGGCACGCAGGTTGCGGTTCAACGGGACCGGGAGTGTTGGGGGCGGGTGCCCGTCGGTGCATGAGGATCTGGATAGCGGTGAGGTGATCGTGCATGGCCCGCCGCTGACCGATCCCGAGGACGTCGCACAGCTCCAGCACCTCTCACAGGGGGAGGTTGCGGTGGTAGTGCCCCGAGACCTGCTTGTGGACTGGTCCCCGAAGGAGCAGAAACGTCAGGTGAAGACGATCGGACTCGACGAGTTCGCCGATCTGTTCGACAAATTCGAGCACACCGCGTGGCGACTGGAGACGCGGCAGCGGTACGCGAGCGATGAGGCCGGTGACCGCTGGACGCAGTTCGTCGAGACCGGAAGGGTTGACGATGACTGGGTCGAAAGCCGGGCGGCCAGGCGGTGGGGGGACACGATCCGCGCCCAGGTCGCGCAGGGAAAACGGATCGAGCGGGTACGCATCGTGGACCGGCCCGCGACCACCGGTCAGCGCTACCTCTTCGAAAGCGCCAAGTGGAACATTCGCAATGGCGAGGACATCCGCAACATGTGGCGAGCCGACGCGGACCGGTTTCAGCTTCCCGCCGAGGACTTCTGGCTGTTCGACAGCCGCCTCATCGCGCTCCTGCGGTTCGATGGCGACGATCAGCTCACACACGTGGATCTGATCACCGAACCAGCAGAGGAGGTGCGTTGCTCCATGGTGCGCGATGCTGCTTGGCATCACGCTGTACTGCGGGAGCAGTTCGCGGCAGGAATGGGTAGCGGCAGGTAAGGGCAAGAGCGGGTACCGGTGAGCACGGACTATCAGAGGGCACGCGAGGAACTGGGGCGTCGGCTCCGGGAACTTCGGGTCGACGGCCCTCTCGGCCGTCTCACTGGTACGCAACTGGCCCGCAGACTGGGATGGCAGCAGTCGAAGGTCAGCAAACTTGAGAACGGCAGACAGACGCCCACGGATGACGACCTGCGGGCCTGGGCCGATGCCACTGGGCAGCCCGCAGTCGTAGGTGAACTGCGCGCACGCCTCAAGGGCTTCGAGAGCCAGATCCGCTCCTGGCGGCGCCAGCTGGCGGCGGGACATCGCCCGGTCCAGGAAACATGGAACACCCTCGTCTCCGATTCTCAGACCCTGCATGTGTGGGAGAACAGCGTCATCTGCGGCTTGCTTCAGACAGCTGACTACGCCCGCCACATCTTCGAAGGCCATGCCGAACTCCAGAAGTCTCCGCGGGACACGGAGGAAGCTGTCCGGGTCCGTATGAAACGGCAGGAGTGGTTGTACCGACGGGGGAAACAGCTGAACCTGCTCATGTGGGAGGGGGCACTCTATTCACGAGCGTGCCCTCCCGACGTGCTGGCCGCACAACTGGACCGGCTTCTGGGGGTGGTGGGCATGGACACCGTCCGTCTGGGCATCGTGCCCCTGGATACGGCCCTGCGTCTGGTGCCGGGGAACCCGTTCTGGATCCTCGACGCCCGACTGGTCGTCGCCGAGGACTGGCACGCCGAACTCTGGCTCGACGACGCTGAAACGATTGCCCTCTACCGCCGCGTCTGGGACACCTTCGCCGAGGCCGCCGTCTACGGGCCCGACGCCCAGCAGGTGATCGCGCGGGTGCGCCGGAGCATCAAGGTCTGAGGACGTACGGCCGCACCACGTCATCGTCCGTCGACCAAGAGGCCGACCGAGGCCGAGTCGCGGCCTCCCAGCACTCCTCCCGGCACGGGAACGGCAGCCGGTGGCCGACCGCGCGGGAGCGCTTGGACCAGCGGCGCCAGCGGGCGTCGTGGGGGTCCGGCAGCCGCCAGACGTAGGGGTCGGGTGTCCGCACCTCGCTTGCGAGGTCCGTCAGACCTGGCAGTCTTTTGTCCGCCAGTTCGCGTAGGTGGCTGTCGGAGCAGGACGTACGAAGGGCGCCCGGTGTGACACCGGGCGCCCTTCGCTGTCGTGCGGGACGTACTACAACTGCTCGATGACGTAGTCGATGCACGTCGTGAGAGCCTCGACGTCCGCCGGGTCGATCGCCGGGAACATGGCGACGCGGAGCTGGTTGCGGCCGAGCTTGCGGTAGGGCTCGGTGTCGACGATGCCGTTGGCGCGCAGGACCTTGGCGACGGCCGCCGCGTCCACCTCGTCGGTGAAGTCGATCGTGCCGATGACCTGCGATCGCTTGGCCGGGTCGGTGACGAACGGGGCCGCGTGCTTGCTCTCCTCGGCCCAGCCGTAGAGGCGGGTCGAGGAGTCCTTCGTGCGGGCCGTGGACCAGGCGAGGCCGCCCTGGCTGTTGATCCACTCCAGCTGCTGGTTCAGCAGGAAGAGGGTGGAGAGGGCGGGCGTGTTGTACGTCTGGTTCTTGCGCGAGTTGTCGATCGCCGTCGGGAGCGAGAAGAACTCCGGGATGTGGCGGCCGGACGCGTGGACGCGCTCCGCGCGCTCGATCGCGGCCGGGGAGAACACGCCGATCCACAGGCCGCCGTCGGAGGCGAAGGACTTCTGCGGGGCGAAGTAGTAGACGTCCGTCTCGGCGATGTCGACCGGCAGGCCGCCGGCGCCCGACGTCGCGTCGACCAGGACCAGCGAGCCCTCGTCGGCGCCCGCGACCCGCTTGACCGGGGCCGCGACACCGGTCGAGGTCTCGTTGTGCGTGAAGGCGTACACGTCGACGCCCGCCTCGGCGCGGGGGTCGGGGTGCGTCCCCGGGTCGGAGGCGATGACGGTCGGCTCCGCCAGCCACGGCGCCAGCTTGGCCGCCTTGGCGAACTTGGAGCTGAACTCGCCGAAGTTGAGGTGCTGCGACTTGTTCTCGATCAGGCCGTGCGTCGCGACGTCCCAGAAGGCGGTGGAGCCGCCGTTGCCGAGGATCACCTCGTAGCCCTCGGGGAGCTGGAACAGCTGGGAGATGCCCTCGCGCACCTGGCCGACCAGGTTCTTGACCGGGGCCTGTCGGTGGGACGTGCCGAGCAGCGACGTGCCGGTGGCGGCCAAGGCGTCCAGCGCCTCCACCCGCACCTTGGAGGGGCCAGCGCCGAATCGACCGTCGGCGGGCTTGATGTCAGCAGGAATCCGGATCTCAGCCACGAGGCGAGCGTATCCGGTGGAGAAACGTGCTCGAAACGTCGTCCGTCCGATGAGACGCCGTTCGGGGGCGGACCGGGACAAGGACGGCGAGCGGGCGTCCCATGTCGGTCGGCCGTACGAGCTGGTTTGCTGGACCCATGTCGGATCTTGAGGCCGAACTGCGCAAAGCCGTCCGGGGTGATGTCGGCTTCGACGTGACCTCGCGGGCCCTCGTCACCATGGACGCGTCCAACTACCGGCGGGTCCCCGTGGGGGTGGTCGCCCCTCGGGACGCCGAGGACGTGGCGGCCGTACTGGAGGTGTGCCGGGCGCACGGGGTGCCGGTCGTGGCGCGGGGCGGGGGGACGTCGATCGCGGGGCAGGCCACCGGTACGGGTGTCGTCCTGGACTTCACCCGGTACATGAACCGGCTGGTCGCACTGGACGCCGGTGCCCGCACGGCCGTCGTGCAGCCGGGGCTGGTGCTCGACCGGCTCCAGGAGGCCGCCGCCCCGCACGGGCTCCGCTTCGGGCCCGATCCGTCCACGCACAGCCGCTGCACGCTCGGCGGGATGATCGGCAACAACTCCTGCGGCTCGCACTCGGTCGCCTGGGGGACGACGGCGGACAACGTGCGCGAGCTGGACGTCCTCACCGCGCGCGGGGAGCGGCTGCGGCTCGGACAGGGGTGGGCCGGCGCGCCCGACGGGCTGCGGGCGCTGGCGGAGGGTGAGCTGGCGCGGCTGCGCACCGGGTTTCCCGCGCTGCCCCGCCGTATCTCCGGCTACGCGCTGGACGCCCTGCTGCCCGAGCGGGGCGCCGACGTCGCCCGGTCGTTCTGCGGCTCCGAGGGCACCCTCGGTGTGCTGACGGAGGCGGTGGTCTCTCTGGTAGAGGCGCCCCCCGCGCGGGCGCTCGCCGTGCTCGGCTACGCCGACGAGGGCGCCGCAGCCGAATCGGCCGCCGGATTGCTGCCGTACGGGCCGCTGACGGTCGAGGGCATGGCCGCCGACCTGGTGCGTTCGGCGGCGGAGCTGCCCCGCGGCGGGGCGTGGCTCTTCGTGGAGACGGGCGGGGAGTCGGCCGGTGAGGCACGCGCGCGTGCGGAGACGATCGTGCGCGCCGCCGATGTCGTCGACGCGCGCGTGGTGACGGACGGCGCCGCGCAGCGCGCCCTGTGGCGCATCCGGGAGGACGCCAGCGGCACGGCCACCCGCATGCCGGACGGCACGGAGGCCTGGCCCGGCTGGGAGGACTGCGCGGTGCCGCCCGCCCGGCTCGGCGCGTACCTGCGGGACTTCCGGGCCCTGCTGACCGCGCACGGCCTGCGCGGCGCGCCGTACGGGCACTTCGGGGACGGCTGCATCCACGTCCGTATCGACTTCGACCTGCTCACCGAGGCGGGCGTCGGCCGCTTCCGCCGCTTCTCGGAGGAACTGGCCGACCTGGTCGTCGCGTACGGCGGCTCCCTGTCCGGGGAGCACGGCGACGGGCAGGCCCGCGCCGAACTCCTGCCCCGGATGTACGGCGACGAGACGGTCGCCCTCTTCGAACGGGCGAAAGCCGTCTGGGACCCCGACGACCTCCTCAACCCCGGCATGCTGGTCCGCCCGGCCCCCCTCGACTCCGGCCTGCGCTTCGCCGTCCTGCCCCGCGAACCCGTCGACGTGGCCTTCGGCTACCCCGGCGACGGCGGCGACTTCACCGCCGCCGTCCGCCGCTGCGTCGGCGTCGCCAAATGCCGTACGACGACGGCGTCCGGGCCCGCCGTCATGTGCCCCTCCTACCGGGCCACGGGCGAGGAACGGCACTCCACGCGCGGGCGCGCCCGCCTGCTGCACGAGATGCTCGCCGGAGAGGTGGTCACCGACGGCTGGCGGTCGGAGGAGGTGCGGGAGGCGCTCGACCTCTGCCTCTCCTGCAAGGGCTGCCGCTCGGACTGCCCCGTCGAGGTCGACATGGCCACGTACAAGGCGGAGTTCCTCCACCACCACTACGCGGGCCGCCGCCGCCCGGCCGCCCACTACAGCATGGGCCGCCTGCCGGTCTGGCTGCGCTGGGTGAGCCGTACGCGCACGGCGCCGCTCGTCAACGCGCTGGCGGGGGTGAGGCCGTTGGCGTGGGCCGCGAAACGGGTGGGCGGGATCGCCGTGGAGCGGGACATTCCGCGGCTGGCC
>NZ_MUBA01000446.1 GCF_002154575.1 Streptomyces bobili | reverse complement strand
GCGGCGGGCCTCCTCCTCGGCGCGGGCCTTCTCCTCCGCGAGGAGCCGCACGCGCTCCTCCTCCGCCCGCCTGCGTGCCTCCTCGGCGCGCAGCCGGGCCTCCTCCGCCTGCCGCTCGGCCTCGCGGCGCTGCGCCTCCTCCAGCTCGCGGCGCTTGCGCTCCTCCTCCTCGGCCCGCAGCTTGGCGAGCTGCTCCTCGCGCTCCCGCTCGAGGCGCTCCTCCTCGGCCTTGCGGGCAGCCTCCTCCTCGGCCTTGCGGCGGGCCTCTTCCTCGGCCTTCTTCCGCGCCTCTTCCTGGGCCTTGATCTCGGCCTCGGAGAGCGGCAGCATCCGGTCGAGCCGGTGGCGGACCACGGTGGTGACGGCCTCCGGCTCCTGGCCGGCGTCGACGACGAGGTAGCGGCCGGGGTCGGCGGCGGCCAACGTGAGGAAACCGGAGCGCACGCGCGTGTGGAACTCGGCGGGCTCCGACTCCAGTCGGTCCGGCGCCTCGGTGAACCGCTCGCGGGCCGTCTCGGGGGAGACGTCCAGCAGGATCGTCAGATGCGGTACGAGCCCGTCCGTCGCCCAGCGCGAGATCCTCGCGATCTCGGTCGGGGAGAGGTCGCGGCCCGCACCCTGGTAGGCCACGGACGAGTCGATGTACCGGTCGGTGATGACCACCGCGCCGCGCTCCAGGGCGGGCCGCACGACGGTGTCGACGTGCTCCGCGCGGTCCGCGGCGTACAGCAGCGCCTCCGCGCGGTGCGACAGACCGGCGCTGGAGACGTCGAGCAGGATCGACCGCAGCCGCTTGCCCACGGGCGTGGCCCCCGGCTCGCGGGTGAGGACGACCTCGTGGCCCTTGGCCCTGATCCAGTCGGCGAGCGCCTCGGCCTGGGTGGACTTCCCGGCGCCGTCGCCGCCCTCCAGGGCGATGAAGAAGCCGGTCGGCATCGGCGCCTGCTCCGGGTCGTCGCCGCCGAGCAGCGCGTCCCGCAGGTCGTTGCGCAGGGGAACGCCGGAACGGTCGTCGACCTTGGCGAGCACCAGCGCGGCCACCGGCAGCAGCAGCGCGCCGACCAGCATCAGCGTGAACGCGGCGCCGCCGTGGGCGAAGACGAACTTGCCGTTCTCCAGGCGGTGCGGCCCGATGAGCGCAGCCACCAGCGGGGCGATCAGGGCGCCGAGCGCCACCAGGACCCGTACGACCGCGTGCAGGTGCTCCGTGACGCGTGTGCGGCGCTGGTCCTCGGTCTCCTGGTCGAGCAACGCGTGCCCGGTGTTGGCGGCGACGCCCGCGCCGACGCCGGCCAGGGCCGTGATCAGCAGCACGGTGGTGACGTCCGGGACCAGCCCGGCCGCGAGCAGGGCCACGCCGGTGAAGGCGATCGCCAGCGCGAGCAGCCGACGCCGCGACAGCGTCACCAGCACCTTCGGCGCCGTACGGACGCCTACGGCGACCCCGCCGGTCAGCGCGAGCACCAGCAGGCCGTACGTCACCGGGCCGCCGCCGAGGTCCTTGGCGTGCAGCACCGCCACGGCGACGGCTGCGGCGATCGCCCCGGCCACGGCCGCGCAGGCCAGCACCAGGACCGGGATGACGCCCGTGCGGCCCGCTTCGACACCGGCGGCCGTCCGCGGGCGGCGCAAGCCCTCGAGCGGGGATCGCGCGCGCGGGGTGCGGGTGCCGGGCAGGTCGAGGAAGACCGCGACGGACAAGGAACCGGCGAACAGCCCGCCCGCCACGTACGAGGCGAGGGCCGCCTGGTGCTGGCCGAACCAGTCGATGCCGGCGCCCAGGAGGTTGTTGAACAGGGCCGCGACGACCAGGGTGGCTGCCGCCAGCGGGATCGCGAGGAAGGTCGTCCGCAGGGACAGCCGGCGCAGGGCGTCCATGTGGTCGGGCAGTGGCCGTACGGTCGCGCCCTCCAGGGGCGGGGCGGGCAGCAGCGCGGGGGCGGCGCTCTCGCGGGCGACCGTCCAGAACCGCTCGGCCACGCCGGTCACGAAGACGGTGACCAGCAGCAGCGCCAGCGCGTCGTCGGGCATCCAGTCGATCCACAGGGGCGCGACGAGCAGCAGGGCAGCCCGCACACCGTCCGCGCCGACCATGGTCCAGCGGCGGTCCAGCGGGCCGTCCGGCGAGGTCAGGGAGGTCAGCGGGCCGAGGAGGACGGCACCGAAGAGCACGGTGGCGAGCACCCGGACCGCGAAGACGATCGCGACCGCGAACGCCACGCCCCGGTAGCCGCCTCCGAAGGAGCCCTCGGCGATGGCCGCCTGGAGGGCGAGGAGGACCAGCACCAGGAGGGCGAGGGCGTCGCCGACGCCGCTCACCAACTGTGCGCTCCACAGGCGCCTCAGCTGGGGCTCACGCAACAGGGCGCGCACGGCGCGCTCGCGGGAGTCCACCACCAGGGCGTCGTCCGGGGCCGGGTGGTGGGCCGTTGGCTGCTCGGCTCGCGTCATGCTTTCAGCCTATCGGCAGCGACTGACAGCCCGGAGCGCCCGTCCATACGTACGCACGCCCCGACATCAAAGTGATGCCGGGGCGTGCGTTTTGTGATCCGGTACCGGGGAACCGCGGCGCGGCTCAGTCCTCGGCAGCCGCCTTCGAAGCGGTCGCCTTGGAAGCAGTCGCCTTCTTCGTCGTGGCCTTGGCCGCGGTCTTGGTCGTGGTCTTCTTCGCGGCCGTGGTCGTCTTCGCGGCGGTCTTCTTCGCAGCCGCCTTCTTGGCCGGCGCGGCCTTCTTCGCCGCCGCCTTCTTCGCGGGTGCCTTCTTCGCCGTCTTCTTGGCGGGCGACTTCGCCCGCTTCTCGGCGAGCAGCTCGTAGCCGCGCTCGGGGGTGATCTCCTCGACGCTGTCGTCGGAACGCAGCGTCGCGTTGGTCTCCCCGTCGGTGACGTACGGCCCGAAGCGGCCGTCCTTGACGACGACCGGCTTCTGGCTGACCGGGTCCTCGCCCAGCTCCTTCAGCGGCGGCTTGGCCGCGGCCCGGCCGCGCTGCTTGGGCTGGGAGTAGATCTCCAGCGCCTCTTCGAGCGTGATCGTGAAGAGCTGGTCCTCGGTCTGGAGCGACCGCGAGTCCGTGCCCTTCTTCAGGTACGGGCCGTAGCGGCCGTTCTGCGCGGTGATCTCCACGCCCTCGGCGTCCGTGCCGACGACACGCGGCAGCGACATCAGCCTGAGGGCGTCCTCGAGCGTGACCGTGTCCAGCGACATCGACTTGAACAGCGAGGCCGTACGCGGCTTTACGGCGTTCTTGCCGGTCTTCGGGGTGCCCTCGGGGAGCACCTCGGTGACGTAGGGGCCGTAGCGGCCGTCACGGGCGATGATCTGGTGGCCCGTCGACGGATCGGCGCCCAGCTCGAAGTCGCCGCTCGGCTTGGCGAGCAGTTCCTCCGCGTACTCGACGGACAGCTCGTCGGGGGCCAGGTCCTCCGGCACGTCCGCGCGCTGGTGGTTCTCCGCGTCCTTCTCGCCGCGTTCGACGTACGGGCCGTATCGGCCGACGCGCAGCATGATGTCGTTGCCCACCGGGAACGACGAGACCTCGCGCGCGTCGATCGCGCCCAGGTCGGTCACCAGTTCCTTGAGGCCACCGAGGTGGTCCCCGTCGCCGTTGCCCGCCTCGGCGGCTCCGCCGACGGCCGGACCCGCCGCGCCCTCGCCGAAGTAGAAACGCTTCAGCCACGGCACGGCCTTCGCCTCACCGCGGGCGATGCGGTCGAGGTCGTCCTCCATCCTGGCGGTGAAGTCGTAGTCGACGAGCCGCCCGAAGTGCTTCTCCAGGAGGTTGACCACGGCGAAGGAGAGGAAGGACGGGACGAGCGCCGTGCCCTTCTTGAAGACGTAACCGCGGTCGAGGATGGTGCCGATGATCGACGCGTACGTCGACGGGCGGCCGATCTCGCGCTCTTCCAGCTCCTTGACCAGCGAGGCCTCGGTGTAGCGGGCCGGGGGCTTGGTGGCGTGCCCGTCGACCGTGATCTCCTCGACGCCGAGCGCATCGCCCTCGGCGACCTGGGGGAGACGACGCTCGCGGTCGTCCAGCTCGGCGTTCGGGTCGTCGGCGCCTTCCACGTAGGCCTTCAGGAAGCCGTGGAAGGTGATCGTCTTGCCGGAGGCGCTGAACTCGACGTCGCGGCCGTCGGTGGCGGTGCCACCGATCTTCACCGTGACGCTGTTACCGGTCGCGTCCTTCATCTGGGAGGCGACGGTCCGCTTCCAGATCAGCTCGTACAGACGGAACTGGTCGCCGGTAAGGCCGGTCTCGGCGGGGGTGCGGAAACGATCACCTGAGGGGCGGATCGCCTCGTGCGCCTCCTGCGCGTTCTTGACCTTCCCGGCGTACGTGCGCGGCTGCGGCGGCAGGTAGTCGGCGCCGTACAGCTGCGTGACCTGGGCGCGGGCGGCGGTGATCGCCGTCTCCGACAGGGTCGTGGAGTCCGTACGCATATAGGTGATGAAGCCGTTCTCGTACAGCTTCTGAGCCACTTGCATGGTCGCCTTCGCACCGAAGCCGAGCTTGCGCGAGGCCTCCTGCTGAAGCGTCGTCGTACGGAACGGGGCATACGGCGAGCGGCGGTACGGCTTCGACTCGACGGACCGCACCGAGAACCGGGTGCTGTCCAGGGCGGCGGCCAGCGCGCGGGCACTGGCCTCGTCGAGGTGAAGGGTGTTCGCGCTCTTGATCTGTCCCAGGGAGTCGAAGTCGCGGCCCTGCGCGACCCGCCTGCCGTCGACGGTCTGGAGGCGGGCGACCAGCGACGACGGGTCCGACGCGTCCCCCGCACGGCCGGTCGCGAAAGTGCCCGTCAGGTCCCAGTACTCAGCTGAACGGAAAGCGACGCGCTCACGTTCCCGTTCCACCACAAGTCGGGTCGCGACCGACTGGACACGGCCCGCCGACAGCTTCGGCATGACCTTCTTCCACAGGACCGGCGAGACCTCGTAGCCGTAGAGGCGGTCGAGGATGCGGCGGGTCTCCTGGGCGTCGACCAGCTTCTGGTTCAGCTCGCGCGGGTTGGCGACGGCGGCCTGGATCGCGGCCTTGGTGATCTCGTGGAAGACCATCCGCTTGACCGGGACCTTGGGCTTGAGCACCTCCTGGAGATGCCAGGCGATCGCCTCGCCCTCGCGGTCCTCATCGGTGGCCAGGAAGAGTTCGTCGGAGTCCTTCAGCAGGTCCTTGAGCTTCTTGACCTGGGCCCTCTTGTCGGCGTTGACGACGTAGACGGGCTGGAAGTCGTTGTCGACGTCCACCCCGAGGCGGCGCACCTCGCCGGTGTACTTCTCGGGCACCTCCGCGGCGCCGTTGGGGAGGTCGCGGATGTGCCCGACGCTCGCTTCGACGACGTAGCCGGGGCCGAGATAGCCCTTGATCGTCTTCGCCTTGGCAGGCGACTCGACGATGACGAGTCGGCGGCCGCCGTGTGCGGTGTCGCTGGTCGGGGACAACTTCGCTCTTCTCTCCGGTCGACGCTGGGGTGTCTCCCCAGGCCTTGGCTCCCGGGGTCGGGTCATGCTGACGCTGCGGAGTGTGACGGTACATCCCGCCCCCGTGTCAAACGGGAAAAGCCCGCAACGGCCACTCGAACGGTAACCCGACTACCGCCATTCCTGCCGCCCGGAGTGTCCACCGGCTCTTTTTCGCCTCCCCGGAGCGGCGCCTCTCAATTATCCGCTCCGATCCCCGGGCGCAGTTCTCACAAGGTCCGGGCAAGATCCCCGGGGACGGTTCAGAGGCGGGTGAAGCACCACGCGCCGACGGCCAGCGCGGCGACCGCGGCGAGCGTCGCGACGGTCGCCGATGCGACAGGGCTCACACCGTCGGCGACGGGCTGCCGCTGCCGCATGCGTACCGCGGTCCACACCAGCAGACCGCCTCCGAACAGCGCGAACATCATTCCGGCGAAGATCGCCGGCCCACTCTCCATGATCGCCCGCGCCCCTTTTCTCCACCCGCGCCTGTCCCGTCGCCGGGAGACTGACACGCACGGACGGCGACCGGACGAACCCGAGGTGAACGCCGGGCCTATCAGCGGGGTCGGCGGGCCACCGGCAGGCGATACGGCGCCGGGCGCTGGCGTCCGGCACGCGCGGCCCATGCGACGGGGCTCACACCACGCCTGGCACGCGGCCGTCGTCGCCGTCCGGCGAACCGGGCAGGCAACCATCCGGCGAACCGGCAGCGAACCGGGCGGCGTGCCATCCGGAACGGGGTGAGCGCCCGCACCACGTCGAATTCGGCGCCGCGGATCTCGGTCGTCCGGTGACGTGTTCTCCCGTGCGGTTCTCTCCCGTCGTTCTTCTCCCACATCCTTCTCTCGCATCCTTCTCTCACCGCTCCCGCCGCCTTTTCGCAATGCGTGCGGGCGGTTTTACGGGCGTCCTGTCGTGAGGCACCGGTAAGAGGCTGTGACGCACCGGTACGGGAAGGATGTTGGCCTGTTTCGCTCTCAGGCAGGCTCCAGGAACCCCTGCTCCACCAGCAACCGGATCTGCGCGGGCGTACGGTCGCGCAGCAGGACCGGGTCCTCGCCGACGAGCTGCGCGATGGCGTCCAGGATCCGGCCCGCGCTCAGCGAGCCGTCGCACACGCCGGCGAACCCCGCCCCGATCGTGTCCACCTTGGTCGCCCGGCGCATGCCACGGTTCTGGCGCAGCACGACATGCTCCGGGTCCTCGGCTCCGGGCAGCCCGACCTGCTCCTGCACGACCTCCGCGGCGAGCCTGAAGTTCGCCGCGAGCAGGGCCGCGTCATCGTGCCCGCGGAGATAGTCGACGCGCTCGAAGTGGGCCCTCACCGTGTCGCCGAGCGGCTGCTCGACGGGGTGCGGCCACTCCTCCACGGTGATGGTGGGCTCGTCGGACCCGGTCCTGCGCAGGGTGATCCAGCCGAAGCCGACGGCCTTCACCTTGCGCGCCTCGAACTCGTCGAGCCACGCGTCGTACCGCGCGCGGTACTCCGCCGGGTCGCCCTGGTGGTCACCGGCGTCCCTGAGCCACAGCTCGGCGTACTGGGTGATGTCCTGTACCTCGCGCTGCACGATCCACGCGTCGCAGCCGCGCGGCACCCAGGACCTGAGTCTGTCCTGCCAGTCCTCCCCCTCGACGTGCTGCCAGTTGGCGAGGAACTGCGCGAACCCGCCCACGTTCAGCCGTTCCCCCGCCCCTTGAACGAGCGAGCGGCACAGATCGTCCCCGCCCATCCCGCCGTCGCGGTACGTCAGCCGAGCGCCGGGCGAGATGACGAACGGCGGGTTGGACACGATCAGGTCGAACGTCTCGTCGTCGCGGACGGGTTCGAACAGCGAGCCCTCGCGCAGCTCGGCGGCGGGCGCGCCGGACAGTGCCAGGGTGAGCGCGGTGATGTGCAGGGCGCGCGGGTTGAGGTCGGTCGCCGTCACGCGCGTGGCGTGCCGAGCGGCGTGCAGCGCCTGGATCCCGGAGCCGGTACCGAGGTCCAGGGCGGCGGAGACGGGGGTGCGGACGGTGATCCCGGCGAGCGTCGTGGACGCCCCGCCGACGCCCAGGACGACGCCCTCGGCGCTGCTGCCGATTCCGCCGGCCCCGCCGACGGCGCAGCCCAGGTCGGACACGATGAACCAGTCCTCGCCGTCCGGGCCGCCGAAGGGCCGGACGTCGACGGTGGCGGCGACGTCGTCCTCGCCCGCGCGCGTCAGCCAGCCGGTCTCCACGCACGCGTGCACGGGCAGCACGTGCTCCACGCGCGCGTGGGGAACCGGCTGCTGGAGCAGGAAGAGACGGACAAGGGTCTCCAGCGGCGTGTCCCCGCGGGTCGCGCGCAGCGCCGGCACGGTCTCGCTGCGCGCGAGGGCCGCGTAGGCGGGGGCGCCGAGCAGATCGAGGAGACCGTCGGCGGTGAAGGAGGCCGCGAGCAGGGCCTCGCGCAGCCTGGCGGCGACGTCCGGGTGGCCGGCGGAGGGCAGGGGGGACTGGGTGGCGTTACTCACGCCCCCATTGTGTCCCTCCGTGACCGGCTCAGCTGTCGGTGGCCGACGCGGACGCGGCGGCCTTCTTGCAGCCGGCCTGCTTGGCCACGGCCTCCTTGACCTCGCCCTGCTCCAGACTCCGCAGTGCGGCGACCGCGCCCTTGTACTGCTGGGAGACGTCCTTCATCTGCTTCGAGACGTCGTCCAGACCGGTGGCGAACTTCCCCTGGTCCTTCGTGTCGAGCGCGTCGACCTGCTTCTTCAGGTCGGCGTAGGAGTCGGAGAGGACCGTGAGCTTCTGGACGGCGTCCTGCTGCTTCTTCGCGCTGCCCTCGACGCCCGGAGGCGCACCGGCGCTCTTGAGCGCGGTCGCGCGCCCCTTGAAGCCGTCGGACAGGTCCTGGAAGGCCTGGGAGTCGGTCTTCTGGAGGTCCTCCGGCGCGCCGTTCTTGGCAACCTTCGCCAGCGCGTCATAGGCGGCCACGATCTTCGCCTGCTGGGCCGGGACGGTCTGGCAGACCTGCTTGGCCCAGGCGTCCAGCTCCTTGTTGTCCTTCTCCTCGCTGCATCCCGACAGCGCCACCACGAGTACCGCACCGCCGGACAGTGCGGCCGCGAGCTTCTTGTTCACCGGTTTGGCCCCTTCCATGGCTCTCGGCCCCGGAACATACACGCCGACCAGGTGACAACCCCAGACGCGATATCCGCTTTACATATATTTATGACTGTTTGAACCAAGAGAGAGAAGGCTCACGGCCATGGCCCACACACAGCAAGCGGGCGGCCGACGCGTCAACACGCGCCGTCCGCCCGCCCTTTGATCTGCGAGCTCGACCCAGCTCCTACGAAACCACCGCGGGATCCGTCGACTTGGCCGACTCGTCGGCGTCGCCTTCGTCCCCCATGGCGATGCCGCGCCGCTTGGAGACGTAGACCGCGCCGACGATCACCGCGAGCGCGAGGACCGCGATCGCGATCCGTACGCCGAGGCTCTCGTCCTCGCCGTAACTGAACTGGATCACCGCGGGCGCGATGAGCAGCGCCACCAGGTTCATGACCTTCAGGAGCGGGTTGATCGCAGGTCCCGCGGTGTCCTTGAAGGGGTCACCGACGGTGTCGCCGATGACGGTCGCCGCATGGGCCTCGCTGCCCTTCCCGCCGTGGTGGCCGTCCTCCACGAGCTTCTTGGCGTTGTCCCAGGCGCCGCCGGAGTTGGCGAGGAACACGGCCATCAGCGTGCCCGTGCCGATCGCGCCCGCGAGGAACGAGCCGAGCGCGCCGACGCCGAGCGTGAACCCGATGAAGACCGGCGCCAGCACCGCGAGCAGTCCCGGCGTGGCCAGCTCCCGCAGAGCGTCCCTGGTGCAGATGTCGACGACCTTGCCGTACTCCGGCGTCTCGCTGTAGTCCATGATTCCGGGCCGCTCCCGGAACTGCCGCCGCACCTCGTAGACCACCGAACCCGCCGACCGCGACACCGCGTTGATCGCCAGTCCCGAGAACAGGAAGACGACCGCCGCGCCCGCGATCAGGCCGACCAGGTTGTTGGGCTGCGAGATGTCCATCATCAGCGTCATCGGCGCGCCGTCCCCGGAGAGCTTCTCGCCGACGTCGTGCGCACCGGTGGTGATGGCGTCGCGGTACGACCCGAAGAGCGCCGACGCCGCCAGCACGGCCGTGGCGATGGCGATGCCCTTGGTGATGGCCTTGGTGGTGTTGCCGACGGCGTCGAGGTCGGTGAGCACCTGAGCGCCGGCCCCCTGCACATCGCCGGACATCTCGGCGATGCCCTGAGCGTTGTCCGAGACCGGTCCGAAGGTGTCCATCGCGACGATCACGCCGACCGTGGTGAGCAGGCCGGTGCCGGCCAGGGCCACCGCGAACAGCGCCAGCATGATGGACGTGCCGCCGAGCAGGAACGCCCCGTACACGCTCAGGCCGATCAACAGGGCCGTGTAGACGGCCGATTCGAGGCCGATGGAGATTCCGGCGAGGACGACGGTGGCCGGGCCGGTGAGCGAGGACTTGCCGATGTCGCGCACCGGGCGGCGCGTGGTCTCGGTGAAGTAGCCGGTGAGTTGCTGGATGACGGCGGCCAGGAGGATGCCGATCACCACCGCGACGAGGGCGAGGATGCGCGGGTCGCCGCTCTTGCCCTGGATCGCCGCGTCGGTGACGCCGTCGAGGTCGGCGTACTTCGCGGGGAGATAGACGAACACGGCCACGGCGACCAGCACGAGCGAGATCACCGCGGAGATGAAGAAGCCCCGGTTGATCGCGGACATGCCGCTGCGGTCGGAGCGGCGCGGCGCGACCGCGAAGATGCCGATCATGGCCGTGATCACACCGATCGCGGGCACGAGCAGCGGAAACGCGAGTCCGGCGTCGCCGAAGGCCACCTTGCCGAGGATCAGCGCGGCGACCAGCGTCACGGCGTACGACTCGAAGAGGTCGGCCGCCATGCCCGCGCAGTCGCCGACGTTGTCGCCCACGTTGTCGGCGATGGTCGCGGCATTGCGCGGATCGTCCTCCGGGATGCCCTTCTCGACCTTGCCGACCAGGTCGGCGCCGACGTCGGCGGCCTTGGTGAAGATGCCGCCGCCGACCCTCATGAACATCGCGATGAGCGCCGCGCCGAGACCGAAGCCCTCCAGGACCTTCGGCGCGTCGGCCGCGTACACCAGCACCACGCAGGAAGCGCCGAGCAGACCGAGCCCCACCGTGAACATGCCGACCACGCCGCCCGTGCGAAATGCGATCTTCATCGCCTTGTGCGAAACGGCGGTGAGATCCTTTTCCGGTTCGCCTTCCGCCGGAGTCGCTTCCCGGGCCGCCGCGGCGACACGCACATTGCTGCGCACGGCGAGCCACATGCCGATATAGCCGGTACCCGCCGAGAACACCGCGCCGACCAGGAAGAAGATCGATCGTCCGGCGCGTTGATTCCAGTCGTCCGCGGGCAGCAGCATGAGCAGGAAGAACACCACGACGGCGAATACGCCGAGTGTGCGCAACTGCCGGGTGAGATAGGCGTTGGCGCCCTCCTGGATCGCCGCCGCGATCTTCTTCATGCTGTCGGTGCCCTCGCCCGCCGCGAGCACCTGGCGCAGCAGCACGCCCGCGACCACGAGCGCGGCCAGTGCGACGACCCCGATGACCACCACGAGGAGTCGGTTGCCGTCGGTCAGCACTGCGGCCGCGAAGGTTGTGGAGTGGTCCAACCGATGAGGGGTAGAAAGCCCCGCCATTCGTCCTCCTTGACGCTTGGGCTGAGCTCAAGATGTGGACGGATTGTAGGTACCGGAACCTGATCAAAACAGTGGGCGGTAAACGGAATTTGCCTTCGCGCGCAAATCCGTCACAGTAATGCTTCCGAGGCATTGTCGTTCGTGAACGAATTCACTAATTCGCGGCAAGATTCACTTCCCCGCGCGACAAGATTTACTTCTTCAAGATTCACTTCCTGGGACCACTGTAAGCGCGCCCTCGCACCTGCGCACATGCCGAAGGGCCCCACCGGAGTGGGGCCCTTCGGGTACGTGTCTGTCCGGTGGGACCGGACGGGTGACGCCGGGGTCAGCCGAGCGCCGTGGCCGGCGGAGTCGTCGGCCAGGTCATACGGATCAGCCCGCCGTGTTCGCCGGCGGTGACCTCCACGTCGTCGACGAGGCCGCTGATGACCGCGAGGCCCATTTCGTCCTCCTCGGCGTCCACGTCGATGCCGCCGGAACCCGGCACCCGGTCACCGGGTGCGATCCGCGGGGCCTCGTCCCCCACCTCGATGGAGAACTGTTTCTCCTCCTCGATGAGCGACACCTTCACCGGTGCGGTGATGCCGCCGCTCTGATGGAGTCCGACGGCACGAGTGCAGGCCTCGCCGACGGCGAGCCTGACCTCGTCGAGCACGGCCTCGTCCACTCCGGACCTGCGCGCCACCGCCGCCGCCACCAGCCGGGCGGTCCTGACGTGCTCGGGCAGCGCGCTGAAGCGGAGTTCAACGGTGGCCATGCATCCCCCTCGGAACTACGGGCGTGCTGTCGGGGGGCCGGGCTGCCGAGAGCCCGGTACCCCGGAGTTCAACTGGGCCGTCCGGGCCACAAGGGCCCGGACGGAGTGTGTCAGTCGGTGGCTGGGACCGCTTCGTCGACCGAGGTGTGAATCGGGAACACCTTGGTCAGACCGGTGATGCGGAAGATCTTCAGAATGCGCTCCTGGTTGCAGACCAGGCGCAGCGAGCCCTCATGGGCACGCACCCGCTTCAAGCCACCGACCAGCACGCCGAGTCCGGTGGAGTCGAGGAAGTCCACGCCCTCCATATCGACGACAAGATGGAAATTGCCATCGTTCACCAGCTCGACCAGCTGCTCGCGCAACTTGGGCGCGGTATATACGTCGATTTCGCCACCGACCTCGACGACCGTACGATCGCCGACGGTACGGGTCGACAGGGACAGGTCCACGGATCCTCCAGCACCTTGCTATCGAGCGGTCGTCCCTCGGAACACCTGGGCAGGAGCCCCCGGGACGGTACGCCAGCCGCGATGGCATTCAATCACTTACCGGCAGGCGTGCACGACGCCTTGGCTCCATTGTCCGTCACGCCAGTGACACACTCGGTGCCGATGGCCAAGAATCACCGATCCGATCGACCCTCGGCGCAGCCCGCGTCCCGCCTGTCGCCGGGCCAGATCCTGGACCGGCTCGCCCCGGGACCGAGCCGGGCGTCGCGCATCACTCATACGGAGCATGTGCCCCCGCGCGCGGGTCGCCATGCCGTCTGGCCTGACCGGATTCGTTCGGAGGTCATCGCGGCCGTGCAAGCCTGCGGCATCGAGCACCCCTGGGCTCACCAGGCCGCCGCCGCCGAGCACGCCCTGGACGGCGAGTCGGTGGTCGTCGCGACCGGCACGGCCTCCGGCAAGTCGCTGGCATACCTCGTGCCGGTCCTGTCGGCCCTCCTGGACGGCTCACAGGCCCCGAACGGCCGCGGCGCCACCGCGCTCTACCTCGCGCCCACCAAGGCCCTGGCAGCGGACCAGTGCCGATCCGTGAAGGAACTTTCACAACCCCTGGGCACCGCGGTACGCCCGGCCGTGTACGACGGCGACACCCCGGTCGAGGCACGCGAGTGGATCCGCCAGTACGCCAACTACGTCCTCACCAACCCCGACATGCTGCACCGCGGGATCCTCCCGTCCCACCCCCGCTGGTCCTCCTTCCTCAGATCCCTGAAGTACGTCGTCATCGACGAGTGCCACACCTACCGCGGTGTGTTCGGCTCCCATGTGGCCCAGGTGCTGCGCCGTCTGCGCCGCCTGTGCGCCCGCTACGGCGCCTCCCCCGTCTTCCTGCTGGCCTCCGCGACGGCCGCCGAGCCCTCGGTGGCAGCCGGCCGCCTCACCGGCCTCCCGGTGGTCGAGGTGGCCGACGACGCCTCACCCCGCGGTGAACTGGTGTTCGCCCTCTGGGAACCCCCGCTCACCGAGATGCGGGGCGAGAAGGGCGCTCCCGTCCGCCGCACCGCCACCGCCGAGACCGCCGACCTGCTCACCGACCTCGCCGTCCAGGGCGTCCGTACGGTCGCCTTCGTCCGCTCCCGGCGCGGCGCGGAGCTGATCTCCCTCATCGCCCAGGAGCGCCTCGCCGAGATCGACCGCTCGCTGGCCCGGCGTGTCGCGGCCTACCGAGGTGGCTACCTCCCCGAGGAACGCCGCGCCCTCGAACAGGCCCTGCACTCCGGTGAACTCCTCGGCCTGGCCGCCACGACCGCACTCGAACTGGGCATCGACGTCTCCGGCCTGGACGCCGTCCTCATCGCCGGATACCCGGGCACCCGCGCCTCGCTGTGGCAGCAGGCGGGACGGGCGGGACGGTCAGGACAGGGCGCGCTGGCCGTGTTGATCGCCCGCGACGACCCGCTGGACACCTTCCTGGTCCACCACCCGGAGGCCCTGTTCGACCGCCCGGTGGAATCGACCGTCCTCGACCCCGACAACCCCTACGTACTCGCCCCGCACCTGTGCGCGGCCGCTGCCGAACTCCCTCTCACCGAGGCCGACCTGGCGCTGTTCGGACCCGAGACCGAGGCTCTCCTCCCGCAGCTGGAGGCCGCGAAGCTGCTGCGCCGCCGCACGAAGGCCTGGCACTGGACCCGCCGCGAGCGTGCCGCCGACCTCACCGACATCCGCGGCGGGGGCGGCCGGCCGGTCCAGATCGTCGAGTCCGGCACCGGCCGACTGCTCGGCACGGTCGACGAGGGTGCCGCACACTCGACCGTCCACGAGGGAGCGGTTCATCTGCACCAGGGCCGCACCTACCTGGTGCGGTCGCTGGACCTGGAGGACTCGGCGGCTCTCGTCGAGGAGGCCGACCCGCCGTATTCGACGGTCGCCCGCGACACGACAGCGATCGCCGTCCTGGAGACGGACGTCGAAATCCCCTGGGGCGACGGCCGGTTGTGCTACGGCTCCGTCGAAGTCACCAACCAGGTGGTCTCCTTCCTGCGTCGCCGTGTCATCACCGGTGAAGTACTGGGCGAGTCGAAGCTCGATCTCCCTCCTCGTACGCTGCGCACCCGTGCCGTGTGGTGGACGGTCACCGAGGACCAACTGGACGCCGCCCGCATCAACCCCGAGATCCTCGGCGGAGCCCTGCACGCCGCGGAACACGCGTCCATCGGCATGCTGCCCCTCTTCGCCACCTGCGACCGCTGGGACATCGGGGGCGTCTCGATCCCCCTGCACCCCGACACCCTCCTCCCCACGGTCTTCGTCTACGACGGCCATCCCGGCGGCGCGGGCTTCGCGGAACGCGCCTTCCACACGGCCCGCTCCTGGCTGACCGCCACCCGTGAGGCCATCGCCTCCTGCGAGTGCGAGGCCGGCTGCCCGTCCTGCATCCAGTCCCCCAAGTGCGGCAACGGCAACGATCCCTTGCACAAGAGAGGCGCGATCAGACTCCTGACCGAGTTGCTGCGAGGAGCGCCGGAGGAGGACGACGACGCCGTGGTGAAGGCCGCCGGGACGGTGGACGCGGAGGAGTCGGAGGAGCGGGGGAAGGAAGTAGAGGGCTGAAGGGGTGGGGTGCACAGGAGGAGGCTGCGGGGGCGTAGGAGCGGGCTGTGGCGATGACCGGGCCACGGAGGCTGGAGGGGCCCTGTGAGGCGCTCAGGGACGTGGCGAGCGGCGCTTGCAGGGATGCGGCCCGGCCAGGGCGAATGGGTCCGCTCCGGGGAACCTGACCAGTTGATCGACGGAACCTGACCAGTTGTCGACGGCGGGGACCACTTGGGGCGAGAAGAAGCTCGGCGCCCCAAGTGGTCCGAGAGCCGGGCGAGTCGCCGACGAGCGCATGGCCCTGGGCGCGGCTGACGGCGAGGCGACGCGATCCCGGTCAGCCGCCCGTCTCCGGCACCAGCGACGGTGTGTCCGACACCACCGGTGGCACCGGTGCCGGTGCACCAGGCCCCGCCCGTGCCCTCACCTCGACTGTGAACGGCCCTCGCCCCGCCGCCGCCGTCACGTCCGACACCTCCCCCACGACCACGCACCGCACCAGCCGTGCACCCTGCGCCCGCGCCAGCCGGTCCGCGCGGGCGCAGGGTGCACGG
>NZ_MUBA01000445.1:13072-13294 GCF_002154575.1 Streptomyces bobili | reverse complement strand
GCCCACCCGCGACCATCCCGGATTCCCGGCCGTACGGGGGAGACTGCCCGCCGTGCTGTTGATGACCGGCAGCTGTCTGCCCGTCCTCGGCGCGGTACTCCTCGCGCCGGTACTGCCCCGCATGCAGGACCATTTCGAGGGCGTCACGGGCAGCGCGGCCCTGGTACCCCTCGTGCTGACCGTCCCGGCCCTGTCACTGGCCCTGCTCGCGCCGTTCGCGGG
>NZ_MUBA01000445.1:0-13053 GCF_002154575.1 Streptomyces bobili | reverse complement strand
CTCGCTGCACGGCATCCTGCTCAGCCGCGTCCTGGTGGGCGTCGCCGAGGCGGCGATCATGACCGCCTGCACCACACTGATCGGCGACTACTACTCCGGCCGCGTCCGCGACCGCTATCTGGCCCTGCAGACCATGTGCGCGTCCGCGTCCGCCACCCTCTTCTTCGTGCTGNNCTGCCGAACCCGACCACGGCCGGTCTCGGGGCGCTGCCGAACCCGACCACGGCCGGTTTCGGGGCGCTGCCGAACCCGACCACGGCCGGGCTCGGGGTGTCCACCGATTCCGGCCCCGGCCCGCGGCCCTTCCCCGTGCGGCGCATGGCGGGCCTCTGCCTCCTCACCGTCTTCGGCGCCGTCGTCTTCTACACCGTGCCCGTCGAGATGTCGTACCTCCTCGACGACCTCGACGTGGACTCCACCGGCGTCATCGGCGCCGTCACGGCGGTGGCCAGCGCCGCCACCGTCCTCGGCTCCCTCGTCTTCACCCGCCTCACCGGGGATCCGCGCCGCCGGCTGCCCGTTCTCCTCCTGCCGTGCGCCGCCGGATTCCTCGTCATGGGGGTCGCGGACGGCCTGCCCCTGCTGATCGCGGGCGCCGTGCTGAACTGCTTCGGTACGGGGCTGCTCCTGCCGTCGCTGCTGACGCTGGCGATGTCGCGGCTGGAGTACGCCGACCGGGGGCGCGGCATCGGACTGTGGACGGCGGCGTTCTTCCTCGGCGAGTTCGTCTGCCCCCTGGTCCTCCTCGGCGGCAAGGGCGCGCTCGGCAGCCTCGCCTCCGCCGTCGCCCTGCTCGGCTTCGCCACCCTGACGGTGTCGGCCGTACTCCTGCCGCTCGCCCGCCGCACAGCCGTCCCCCTGCCCCGGCAGGTTCCGGAACAGCGGTGACCGGTGGGCGGGCCTGAGGGGTGAACGGGGCGTGACCGCCTTCCCGGTGCCGGTGGCACAGGAGTCGACGTTCGACGAGGAACTGGCGGGCAGGATCGAACGTGCCATCGGCTCGGAAAGCCGCGACGCCGTGCCGATCCGCTGACGCGGGCCGCCTGTCAGGAGTCCGGCCGGTCCGCTCACCAGCCGGACTGAGCCGCTCCCAGCACGGTGCTGCCGAGGTACGCGGCGAGCTTCTCGGCACGGGGCAGGTCGCCGAATTTGTCGACGTGGACGAAGACGGTGTGGTGGTCGGCCGGCTGTGACCAGTTCACATCGGCGCAGTTGAACATGACCTCCACGCCGTCGTACGTGGCGGAACCGCGGGAATTCGTCTCTGGGTCGTCCGGCCACCTGCCGCCCAGGCCGATCGAAGCCATGCCCCGGCCCACGGCCCGCATGAACCGCTGCTCCACGGTGCCCCGCGGGACGTAGTGCAGGACGCTCAGAGGCAGTTCCGTCTCCAGTGCGGCATGCCCGGCGGTGGCGATGTCCAGGTCGAAGTCCAGGTGGTCACCCGTCGCTGGGTCCCTGTGGCCCTTGGCGTGGTGGAATCGGGCATCGGGCAGAGCGGCCGCCATCCGCCGTGCGTCCTCGACGGTCAGCAGATCGGCCATCAGCGTCACTTCGTCGTCCCGCTCCGCCAGCAGAGCGTTCAGACGCAGTGCCTGCGTCAATGCGTCGACGGCGTCGGCGGTCCGGAAGACGGGATACGCCCGTGAGTTGCCCATGTGCCTCACCTTCGCACGGGGGCCTGCGCCGGGGTCCGGCATTTTCGCGGCGCGCGGCGCGACCGACGGGCGCCTGCGGCGGGCGTTCGGTACGGGACAGCGCCGCGAGTGAGCCGGGCGAGGTGCACGTCGATGCCCGAGACGCGGCCGGCGAGCCTCGCCGATCTCGTGGTCGGCCTCGAAAGGAAACACCCCTTCCTCACCCCGCGAGAACGAGACCAGCACGCTGCCCCGGCTGTCGAACGCCAAAGGCCTGGCGGCGACTTCCGACACCTGGACAGCCTTCCCCGGTCCCGGCCCTGCGACTCGGGCAGAGGTCAGCGCAGGCTGGCCCCCTGCGACCGCAGTTCCCGCTGGACCGCACTCGCCGGGACGTCCCGTGGCTGCCGGCCCTCCGTCGCCGCGAGCGCCGCGCAGACACCCGCCGCCTGTCCGGTCGCCATGGAGATCGGCATCACACGGTAGGAGGAGTGGGCCACATGGTCGCCGGAGATGCACCGGCCCGCGACCAGGATCCGGTCCAGCCCGCGGGGGAGGAGACAGCGCAGCGGGATGTCGTACGACTCGCCGCGCGGCAGCCGCTTGAGCGTGGTGCCACGACCGCTCGGGTTGTGGATGTCCACCGGGTAGGCGCCGCGGGCGACGGCGTCGCCGAACTGCCGGGCGGTGAGCACGTCTTCGCCCGTCAGCCGGTACTCGCCCACGATGCGGCGCGTCTCCCGCACCCCGACCTGGACGCCGCTCTGTACGACGTAGGAATCGGCGAAGCCAGGCACCCGGTCGCGCAGGAACCGGGCGATCTGCGCCATCTGACGGTGAGCGGTGAACTCCGCGCGGGTGAGGTCCCAGACGCTGGTGCCGAGCACCTCGGTGACCCGGGTGGAATTGACCGCCAGCTCACCCGGGTTGGGGGTGGCGAAGAAGAGGATGTCCTCGCGCGGCAGATCCAGTTCCCCGGCGTCCGTCGCCGCACGGACCAGGTCCCACAGCCCGTGCACGCCCCTCCACTGGTCCGGGTTGGCGTGGGTGTAGGACGCGAACTCCTCCTGGTCGAAGCGGACCATGCGGAACATCAGCGTCATGGGCTGGGTCCAGCCGTCCTCCGGCCGCCCGATGTCGTACGCCGCCCCGGCCGCCGCGGCGACATCGCCGTCGCCGGTGCAGTCGACGATCACGTCGGCGTCGATGACGAGGGGCCCCGACTTCGTCTCGAACACCACCCGCGTCCGGTCCGGCAGGCCGAGGACGCCGGAGGCGAACGCGTGCAACAGCGTACGCACCTCGTGGTTCTCCAGCAGGTCGTACGTCACCAGCTTGAACAGCTCCGCGTCGAAGGGCACCGTGTAACCGGTTTCGAGCGAGGGCCTGATCGCCGCTCCCGCGCGCACGAGCTGTTCGAGCAGCACCCACAGCACCCCGCCGACGACCGGCTCGCCCTCGCCGTGGTCGGGCGGCAGCAGACGTCCGGTGTCCCCGGACACGGCCTGCTTGACCTCGTTGTGGAAGCTCATCAGCGGCATCACCAGGGCGGCGGTGGCATTGCCGCCGAGGAACCCGTACCGCTCGACGAGGATCACCTCCGCGCCGGCGTTCGCCGCTCCCAGGGCGGCGCCGATGCCGGCCGGACCGCCGCCGACCACCAGTACCTGCGTGGTGCCCGCGTGCAGGGCCTGGCGGGGCGGGAGCTCCACGCTCCGGGGGGTGCGGGGCGGCTTCAGGTAGGACATGTTCGACTCCCTCGGGGACCGGTGGCCGCCGGCCTCAGCCGGCGGCGGACGCGGGCACCGGCGTGGGCCGGTGGACGGCGTGGTCCGGCGCGATGTCGTCCAGACAGGCGAGCAGCCGGTCGCCGGTGCGGGCCGCCCGCGCCTGCATCGACGCCGTGCGGATGGCGGTGTCGGCCCGGCGGGCGGGCCGTTCGTCCCACAGCCGGTCCACCTCCGCGAGCAGCAGCCCCGTAGTCTCCCTGACGACCCCGCGCAGGGCGGGCGCGCCGATCTGCTCGGCGAAGTCGAAGACCTTGCCCGCGTAGGGCAGGGGCAGCAGCGGAATGCCCGCCAGCGCGGCGAAGATCAGGAAGTGCAGCCGCATGCCGACGGCCAGGTCCAGCCGGCTGACGATGTCGAGGACCTCCTGCGGCCCGTGGTCGCCGTGCAGCACCGTGCAGTGGTCCGCCGCGGCCATGCGGGACGCCACGGCGTGCGCATGCCGGATGTCACCGCGTTCCATCGACACGAAGACGACATGGGCGTCGAGTCGGTGGACGAGGAAGTCCCCCACATTGGCGAGGAGTTGGTGATATCCCTCTTCGTCGAGGTGTTCGGCCGCGCGTCCCGGCTCGCGCACGCTCATGCCCACCAGCCGGACTCCGGGCGGCACGGCCTCCGCCCGCAGCAGCGCCTCACCGCCGTCGCCGGGTTCGAGCAGCAGCGCCGGATCGGCGGTGACGGTGACGGGCCGGGTGAGTCCGGCCTCTTCGAGGACGAGCTTGGACTCCTCGTCGCGGACCGTCACCTGGACCGCGTCGGAGAGCGCCGTGCGCACCCACGCGCAGTCCGTCTCGTCGGTGAGCGGACCGGCGCCCACCGCGTAGGTGAAGACGGGCACCCCGAGGTCCTGGGAGGTCCGGGCCATCCGCAGATAGCGACGTGCCTCGGTGTCGTACAGGATGCCGCCCCCGCCGAGCACGAGCACGTTCAGCCGGCGCAGATGTGCGGAGATGCCGTCCCGGCACACGCCCTCCCAGCGGACGACCTCGACGTCCGGATGGACGCGGCGGGTGTGCTCCGGATTTCGGGAGAAGACGACGAGGTGCGCTTGCGGCCGCCCGGCCCGCACCCGGTCCAGCAAGGCGGTGAGGATGGCCTCGTCGCCCACGTTGCGGCCCCCGTAGGAACCCAGTACGCCTACGGTCACCCGCTCCGCACCGCCCATGACCGACCCCTCACCACGTCCACTGGCCGTACTCCTCCAGTTTTCGAGTGCGCGAAGCTGGAGGGCGAACCCCTGCCAGGTGCCCGTTTTGCTGCTTCCGTACCGTGCCCCGGCTGCCCTGTCGGAGTGCGGCGGGCCGGACCCGGCTCGCCACGGGATTCACGTCCGCTCGCCGTCCGCGTGCCATCGTGGCGTCATGGGTGTCATGAGTTTCGCGGCGACCGAAGTGGACGTGGCCGTGCTGGTCGGGCTCCAGGCCTCCGGCAAGTCCACGTTCTACGCGCAGCGGCTCTCCGGCCGGTACGCGCTCGTCAGCAAGGACCTGTTCCCACGCGGCGCCAAGAACAAGCAGCGGCGGCAGACGCGTCTGGTGGAGGACCACCTGGCGGCCGGACGCTCGGTGGCGGTGGACAACACCAACCCGTCGCCGCAGGAGTGGGGCCCGCTGGTGGAGGCAGCCCACGCCCGCGGAGCCACGGTCACGGCCTACTGGTTCCCGCCTGACGTGGCGGGCTCGCTGCGTCGCAACGCCGCCCGCGAGGGCCGCGCGCGCGTCCCGGACATCGGCGTCCTGGCCACGCTGAAGCGGCTGCGTGAACCGTCACCGGCGGACGGCTTCGACGCGGTGCGCGAGGTGAGCCTCGACGGCCGGGGCGGCTTCGAGATAAGCGACTGAGGTCCGTAGGGGAAACACCCCCCACACGCACGCACGCTCGCACGTACGGCTTCGGAGGCGGCGGAGCCTCACGCGGCCGTGATCAGTGCGGTGGCCGTCGCGATGGCGATGTCGGCGCGGGCGTGGACGATCAGGCGGATCCCGCCGGTCTCGGAGTTGGCCTCGTCGAGGAGGCGTCGCGCGGGGGCGCTGTGGGTCGCCACGGACATCACCAGGCCGAGACGGTCGCAGAGGCGATGCGCCCGCAGGACCACGCCGACCGTCGCCTCGGTCGTCGCCGCCTCGTCGAGGACGATGACGACGGAGGCCGGCAGGAGTCCCTCGATGAGATCGCCGATCTCGGCGAGCAGTGCGGCCCGACCGCCGATGCCGGGGTCGTCGTGCACCGTGATGACGAGCACGTCCTGTTCGAGTACGTGAGACATCGTCACGGTCGTCCATCTCCTCTGCTGTCGAACGGTTCACATCCGGACTACCCCGTCCCGGCCGCGTGATGCGGCGCGCGGCCGACGCCGTACGCGCGGGTGCCGTAGCCGTACTCACGGCGGCACCGCATGCTCCCCGGGGACGGCGAAGCAGCCGAACCGCCGCGTGTCCCTCGTCGTCCTCCGGGCACTCGGCCGGGGAAGGGGACGAATAAGGAGGAAGCGTGCAGCTCTCATTCCTGACACCACTGTTCGACCGTCGTGGCCCGTGGGCCACCGTGTACTTCGACCCCGCTCAGAACGACGAGTCCGGGGCCAAACGCCGGGAGCTGTCCGTACGGGAAGCCTGCCGGACACTGGAGGTCGAGGGAGCCGACGCGGCGACCGTGCGGGCGGTTCGTGACACCCTCATGGACATCGGCCCCGCCGAGGACCCGTCGGGCCGGGTGGTCTTCGCCGCCGGCGGGGAAGTCGTGCTCAGCCATCGCCTCTCCCGGCCGCCGCAGCGGCTCATCGCCGGCTGGGCCCCGCTGCCCCGGCTGACTCCGCTGCTGGAACTGTCCAGCCAGGACCCGGTGTGCCTGGTCGCCTACATCGACCGCACCGGCGCGGACTTCGAACGGCGCGGCGCGGCCGGACCGCAGGACGCCGGGCAGGTCGAGGGCCGGCAGCACCCGGTGCACCGTACGGCGACGGCGGACTGGTCCGAGCGGCACTTCCAGCTCAAGGTGGAGAACACCTGGGAGCAGAACGCCGCCGAGATCGCCGGAGCCCTGAACACGGCGTACGAGGAGTCCGGCGCGGACCTGGTCGTCCTGGTCGGCGACCCCCGTGAGCGTGCCGCCGTACACGAGCGGCTCCCCGAGGCCGTTCGCCAGGTCACCACGGAGACCGAGCACGGCGCGCGTGCCGCCGGCTCCTCCTCTCCCGCCCTGGAGGAGGCCGTCGAAGAGGCCCGCCGGCAGCACAACCGCCGTCGCATCGAGCAGGCGCTCGACCGCTTCCGCGCCGGACGGGTCGGCGTCCCCGACAAGCCGACGGACGCCGTCGAGGGCGTACCCGCCCTGGTGGAAGCCGTCCGGGAGCACCGCGTCGAAACCCTGCTCATCCGGCCCGACGGGGCGGATCTGGCACGCGAGACCTGGATCGGAGCCGATCCCGATCAGGTGGCGGTGCGCCGCACCGAGGCCCGGACCCTGGGGGAGAGCGAACCCCTGCCGGTACGCGCCGACGACGCCCTGCTGCGGGCGGCGGCCGTCACCGCCGCCGACGTGCTGATCGTCCCTCCGCCGGACGGCGACGGCGACGGTACCGACGTTCCGACGGGCGGCCTGGGCGCACTGCTGCGCTGGACCTACGAGCCGGCCCCCGCGTGACGGCCGCGCACACCGAGGAAGGGAAGTATGGACATGGTGGAGCGAGGCGGCAATCCCGTCAGTCCTCGCAAGGACGACGAGCTGAAGCACGAACTCGAAGGCCAGCTGCGGTCCGGCAGGCCCACGCACGCGGAGGAGGCCTACGAGCCCGAGCCCCCCGCGGACGACGACATCCGCGTCGACCCGGGCGGACCGGTCCCTCCGCCCGGCGAGGCGCGAGAACGGGCACAGGCGGAGACCGAGGCGGACACCCTGCGCGTCGAATTCGCACGCCACCTCGAACGGACCTCCTTCCCGGCCGACCGGCGCACCGTGCTGGACGGCCTGGAGGCGCACCACGCGCCCGAGCCCGTGCTGGAGGCGGCGCGCCGGCTGCCGGACGACGGCGGCCGGTACGCCAACGCCACCGAGATCGTCGACGCGCTCCGCTCCGGCCCCGCCGGGTGAGTCCCGCGCACACCCGACACGAAGGATCCTGTCGGCCGCCGGAGTGAAGGGGCGGAGCATCGCGAGGCAGCGGGAGCACGCGGGGGAGGGATAGGTCCTGGGTGCCGAGCAGGCGGGGCGCTCGGGACTGCGGCCGTTCCCGCCTCCGCCGGAGGAGGACGCGGACGGCGCCTCCGCACACGCGAGGGACGGCCGATCGGCACCCGGCTTCAGCACGACAAGGAGTGGAGAACCCATGGCACACGGCGGCGACGTCATCCAGGAACTGACCGCGGACCACCGCGAGGTGGACGCCCTCTTCGAGCAGATCGAGGCGCTGCCGGCGACCGACCCCCAGCGACGCGAACTGGCGGACCGGCTCACCATGGAGCTGGTCCGCCACTCGGTGGCCGAGGAGCAGTACCTGTACCCGACGGTCCGCCGGTACGTCGACGACGGGGACGACCTCGCCGACGAGGAGATCGCCGAGCACGCCGAGGTGGAGCGCATGCTCAAGGAACTCGAAGACTGCCGGCCCGGTGACGGCCGCTTCGACGCGCTGATCACGGAGCTGAAGAACTCCGTCACGGCGCATGTCGGCGGCGAGGAGAACCGGCTCTTCCCGATGCTCGCCGAGGTCTGTTCCGGCACCGCGCTGGCGGACCTGGGCGAGAAGGTCCGCGCCGCCAAGAAGAACGCCCCCACCCGCCCGCACCCGTCCGCACCGGACACCCCTCCGGCGAACAAGATCCTCGATCCCGGCGCCGGCATGGTCGACCGCCTCCGCGACATGCTCTCCGGCCGCGGAAAGCAAGGCTGACCGGACCCCTCCCGGCTGCGGGTCAGCTCGTCATAGCGGGGTCAGCTCGTACGGGCTTCGCGTGTGCGGGACCGGTTGGCCCTGCGGATCGCGTCGAGCAGTTCGGGCTTCGACATGCGTGAGCGCCCGTCGATGTCCAGCTGCCGTGCGAGATCGTAGAGATGCTCCTTCGTGGCCTGCTCGTCGACGCCCTCCCCGCTGCGTCCAGGCTGCTGACGGGGGCGGGCCGACTGCGGATCCGAGGGACCCTTGCGGCCGCCCTCCTTGCGCTCCCAGTGGTCGCCGACCTTCTCGTGCGTGTGCTTGAGCGCCCCGTAGGCGACCCGGTGGGCCCGCTCGCCCTCCCCGTACTGGTCGACGGCCGAGTCGTGGGCCTTGATCCAGGTGCGCTGGGCGTCCCGCGAGGAGCGTTCGAGGGTCGACGGCAGCTCCTGTCGTCCGGGCATGCGACTTCACCTCCGCGGATACGGCTGCCCTGCCGACCGGGTTCCCGTGACGCGGCCGAGGTAACGACGCAGCACGGTCAGCGGGGGCGTACGCGGCTCCAGGTCCTGGAGAAGTGTCAAAAATCCTTTACTCGATGTCTGGTCTGCTTTACATTCCTCGTGTGACACACGAAGAGAAGCGCGCGTGGATCATCGGGATCCTCGCTGTCGGTACCTATGCGGCCTACCTCGCCGTCGTGCTGGGGCGGGCCGCCGGCACGCCCGTGGGCGACGTGGCGTACGCGTCGCCGTTGCTGTGGGCGGTCGGCGTCTCGATCGGGGCGTCGATCGTGCTGAGCGTCCTCGTCTCGATCGGTACGCCCAAGGGCGCGAGGACGCGGGACCAGCGAGACCGGGAGATCCACCGGTTCGGCGAGTACATCGGCCAGTCGTTCGTCGTCATCGGCGGGGTGGCGGCCCTGGTGCTGGCCATGGCCGAGGCGGACCCCTTCTGGATCGCCAATGTGATCTACGCCGGGTTCACCCTCTCGGCGATCCTCGGCTGCACGGCGAAGATCGCCGCCTACCGCTGGGGGTTCCAGCCTTGGTGAGGGAGCCGACCAGGGTCACCAACTCGATCAGGGCCCTGCGGTTCGCGCAGGGGGAGATGACACAGGCGGAACTGGCCGACCGGATCGGCGTGACGCGGCAGACCGTCATCGCCATCGAGAAGGGCCGCTACTCGCCCTCCTTGGAGATGGCCTTCCAGATCGCCCGCGTGTTCGGAGTCCCGCTCGACAAGGTGTTCCAGTACGTGGACGAAGAAGAAGGAGACACCACATGAAGGCGATCGTCCAGGACGTCTACGGCCCCGCCGAGGTGCTGGAGCTGAGGGACGTCGACAAGCCGGTGGCCGGTGACGACGACGTGCTCGTCCGGGTGCGCGCGGCCGGGGTGGACCCGAGCGTCTGGCACCTCATGACAGGCCTGCCGTACCCCGTCCGCATCATGGGCTTCGGCCTGCGCAGACCCAAGCTGCGGATACGCGGCTGGGACGTGGCCGGCACCGTCGAGTCGGTCGGACGCAACGTGACCCGGTTCCGGCCCGGCGACGAGGTCTTCGGCACCTGCGAGGGCTCCTTCGCGGAGTACGCGTGCACGGGCGAGGGCAGGCTCGCGGCGAAGCCGCCGAACGCCGGCTTCGAGCAGGTCGCGGCCGTGCCGATCTCCGCCTACACCGCCCTGTACTCGCTGCGGGAGCAGGGCCGTGTCCAGCCGGGACAGAAGGTCCTGGTCATCGGGGCGGGCGGCGGCGTGGGGACGTACGCCGTACAGCTGGCCAAGGTCTTCGGGGCGGAGGTCACCGGCGTCTGCGGCACCGACAAGGTGGAACTGGTCCGCTCGATCGGCGCGGATCACGTCATCGACTACACCCGCGAGGACTTCACCGCCGGCGGCCCTCGCTACGACCTCGTCCTCGACACCGCGGGCAACCGCCCGCTCTCCCACCTGCGGCGTGCCCTCACCGCGCGGGGAACCCTCGTCATCGTCGGTGGCGAAGGCGGAGGACGCTGGTTCGGAGGCATGCACCGCACCATGGCGGCACTGGCCCTGTCCCCGTTCGTGGGCCACACCCTGCGCGCACCCTTCGTGAAGGAGCCCACGCGCGACGTCCTGGAGCCGCTGGCCGGGTACATCGCGGCCGGTCAGGTCACCCCGGTGATCGACCGGACATATCCCCTCGCCGAGGCGGCCGACGCCGTGCGGCACTGGGGCAAGGGCCACACACGCGGCAAGCTCGTCCTCACGATCTGAGCCGCGCGAGGACCACGCCGTCGGGACGGTGGACGCGAACCGGAATGATTCCGGCGGTAGCCTGGTTGTAGAAGCCGGTCGCAGTTTTACTTGTGTGTTTGTGCCAGTCGCATGCTCGCAGAGAACGATGTTGCGGGCGCGAAGCTTGTTTTCCAGGTTGTGCTGGAGCAGCCGCGTCGTTAACCGGCCCGGATGCTCACACGGTGTGAGCATCCCACCCAGCCCCTGTAAGGAGCAGCAATGACTCAGGGAACCGTCAAGTGGTTCAACGCCGAAAAGGGCTTCGGCTTCATCGCCCAGACCGACGGCGGACCGGACGTCTTCGTGCACTACTCGGAGATCGACAGCTCCGGCTTCCGTAGTCTGGAGGAGAACCAGCAGGTGGAGTTCGACATCGTGCAGGGCCCGAAGGGCCCGCAGGCTTCGCGCGTCCGCCCCCTGTAAGCACACAAGGCATCACACGCGCAGGCCGCACAGCCTGCCGTCGCCGACGTGACGGAGAAGGGCCGGTGCCTTCGGGCACCGGCCCTTCTCCGCGTCCTGAGGGTGCCCTCGCCTCGTCGGCGCCCGCGACGAGCGGCCCGGTGGCAGAGTGGACCACATGTGCGGTCGCTACGCTTCCACCCGCGGTCCCGAGGACCTCGTCCAGCACTTCCGCGTCGACGACCTACGGGTCGAGGAGACGCTCGCGCCGAGCTGGAACGTCGCCCCGACCGACGACGTGTGGGCCGTCCTCGAACGCACACCGCGCGGCGCGGACGACGACGCCGTGGCACGGCGTGAGCTGCGGGCGCTGCGCTGGGGCCTGGTGCCGTCATGGGCCAAGGACGTGAAGACCGGCGCACGGATGATCAACGCCAGGGTGGAGACCCTGCACGAGAAACCCGCCTTCCGCCGCGCGTTCACCCGGCACCGCTGCCTGCTCCCCGCGGACGGCTTCTACGAGTGGCAGCAGGTCAAGGACGACGGCACGGGCAGGACACGCAAGCAGCCCTACTTCATCCACCCCGAGGACGGCCAGGTCATGGCCCTCGCCGGCCTGTACGAGTACTGGCGCGACCCGCGGGTGGAGCGGGACGACGATCCCGCCGCCTGGCTGATGACCTGCACCATCATCACCACCGACGCCACGGATGCGGCCGGCCGCGTGCACCCGCGCATGCCGCTCGCCCTCACCGACGACCACTACGACGCGTGGCTCGACCCGGCCCACCAGGACCCCGACGAACTGCGCTCCCTGCTGGGCAGCCCCGCGGACGGACACCTCGACGTCCGTCCCGTATCCCCGGCCGTCAACAACGTCGGCAACAACGGCCCCCACCTCCTGGACCCCGTGTGAGGGTGGCGCACGGGAACCGAGCGGTGAGGGTGCGCGCACTCGCCTCGACGGACCTCCGGCCGGTCCCCACCGGGCGAGCGCCACTCACGGACGAGCCGGAGGTCCGGTCACCTCCACCTCGGCGGGCCGCAGGAGGTGTTCGCCGACGCGGTAGCCGGGCCGCAGGACCACCGAGCACGTAGGACGTTCCACCTGATCCGTGCATCGGAAGGAGACCGCTTCGTGCCGGGCGGGATCGAAGGGGTCGCCGGGTGCGCCGAAGGACTCCAGGCCCAGCGCGGTCAGTTGACCCTCCAGCAGGTTGACGACCTGCTCGAAACCGCCGACGACGTCATGGTGCCTGCGGGCCTCGTCGACGGCGTCGAGGACCGGCAGGAGACCGGTGAGTACGTTGGCGACCGCGACGCCGCCCACCGACCGGCGCTCCCGGCGGACCCGGCGACGAAAGCTGTCGTACTCGTCCTTCACCCGCCGCAGCTCCGCCGCCTGCTCCCGCAGCCGGGCGCGCGACACGTCGGTGTCGCCGTGAGCAGGCCCGCTCTGCCGGGCGGGCTCCAGTTCCGCCCGGCGACGCGGTTCGAGCCCGACAGCGTTCCTGGGCCGCTCCGGGACGACGGTCAGCGCGCGCTCGCCGGCGCGGCGGGGGCCGGTGGGACCGGTCATCCGGTGCCCTCCCGCCGCTTGTCCTCGTCGACGATCTCCGCGTCGACGACCTCCTCGTCCTGGTCCGCCCCACCGGCGCCGCCGGCAGACTGCGCGCCCTGACCCTGCTCCTGCCCCTGAGCCCGCGCCTGGGCGTACATGGCGGTACCGACCTTCTGCGCGGCGGCGGTGACCTTGTCGGCGGCCTGTCGCAGCACGGCGGTCCGATCGCCGTCGCCCGGTTCCTCCCGCAGCGCCTGCTTCAGTTCCGCCAGCGCGCTGTCGACCTCGCCGCGGACCTCCGCGGGGATGTTGTCGGCGTTG
Organism: Streptomyces bobili; assembly: GCF_002154575.1. Taxonomy (GTDB): domain Bacteria; phylum Actinomycetota; class Actinomycetes; order Streptomycetales; family Streptomycetaceae; genus Streptomyces; species Streptomyces bobili. The sequence goes on along the minus strand of NZ_MUBA01000445.1, from coordinate 193 downwards.
TCGGTGAGCAGCTTCTCGGTCTGGTACGCGACCTGCTCGGCGTGGTTGAGGGTCTCGGCGGCCTCACGCCTGCGCCGGTCCTCCTCGGCATGCTGCTCGGCCTCCCGCATCATGCGGTCGATGTCGTCCTTGGGCAGCGAGGAGCCGCCGGTGACGGTCATCTTCTGTTCCCTGCCGGTGCCGAGGTCCTTGG
>NZ_MUBA01000444.1 GCF_002154575.1 Streptomyces bobili | reverse complement strand
TCAGCGAACTCGTGACGAACGCCCTGCGGCACGCCACCGGTCCCATCGGGGTCCGCCTGGTCCGGCCCGCCGGTCTGCCCGAGGTGCTCCTCGTCGAGGTGTCCGACCCGGTCTCGGAACCGCCGCGAGAGCGTGCCGCCCGGCCCGAGGACGAGAGCGGCCGGGGCCTGCAACTGGTCGCCTCCTCCTCGCGCCGCTGGGGGAGCAGGCCCGACAGTCCGGGTAAGACGGTGTGGTTCGAACTGGCGGTCCCCGGTTGAGATCCACCGGGTCCCGAGACCGGGAACGAACGACCGAGACAGACACCGAACGACCGAGGCCGGGAACGAACGACCGAGACGGGGCCGGGAACGGGGACGGGAACCAGGCCCGGAACGCGCCGGGGACCGGTACCTCGGCGGCCCGCACCCGTCCGTCCGGACATCAGTCCGGCGACCCGTGCCGTCAGGTGTGGTTCGACGACGTGTCCGCTGGTTAGAAGACTGGAAGTGTTGTCACGGGACGGTCCGAAAAAAGCCTGGACCGTGCTGTGATCGTGAACACCGTGTCGTGCGGCGCCGTAGTGCTGGATACTGCGGGCAGCCGCAACCGGTGACCGGTGCCGGGCGCGGTGAGCTGGAGGGGACGGTTCGCGTGAGCGAGATACCAGCGAAGGCCACGGAGTCCGAGGACCCGTCGGACGGCGCGAGGGCGGAGACCGCGAGTGCGCTCGCGTGCGACGCCGGACACACCCTTGCCGACGGCGAGGGTGAGGTGCCGGTCGGCGACGCCCTGTGGCAGAGCAGTCCGCCCGGCTCCATCTACGACTACATCAAGGTCGCCTCCTTCTCGATCGGCCCCGACGGTCTCGTCGACCAGTGGAGCCTGCGCGCCGAGCAGATCTTCGGCATCCGCGCCGACCGGGCCGTCGGCATGGACCCCATCGACGCGTTCGTCGACCCCGACCGGCGCGAGCGCGGCCAGCGCAAGATGGCCGAGATCCTCGACGGCCGCGAGTGGACCGGCGTCGTCCCCTTCCGGATGCCTGCCTCCCCCGACGCCGGGGACGGGGCGCGCGGCGAGCAGGGCCTCGCCGAGGTGTACGTCATGCCGACGCGCACCCAGGAGGGCGAGAAGGCCGCCGTCTGCATCGTCGTGGACGTCCGCACGCTCCGCAGCATCGAGACCGACCTGGCCGCCTCGCAGGCGATATTCGGTCAATCCCCTTTCGGCTTCCTGCTGATCGACCCCGAACTGCGGGTCCGCCGCGCCAACGAGCGGTTCGCTTCCATCTTCGGCGGCACCCCCGACGACCACCGCGGCAAGGGCGTCCATGACTACCTGCCGAGGCCCGAGGCCGAGCGGGTCAGCGCGGTCCTGCGCCGGGTCCTGGAAACCGGCGACTCCATCACGGACATGCACGTCACGGGCTTCGTGCCGGGCTCCGAGGAACGCCGCCACTGGTCCGTCAACCTGTACCGCGTGCACAGCGGTTCCGGCCGGCCCATCGGCATCGCCTGGCTCGGCACCGACATCACCGCCCGCCGTGCCGCCGCCCGCGAGGCCGCCGCCGCACGGCGCAACCTCGCCCTGCTGAACGAGGCGGGCGCCCGCATAGGGAACTCCCTCGACCTGGAGACGACCGCGCGCGAACTCCTCGACGTCGTCGTGCCCGGGTTCTGCGACCTGGCCACCGTCGACCTCTACCAGGGCCTCCTGGCAGGCGACGAGACCCCGCCGGGACTCGCCGACGGCAGCGCCGAGCTGCGCCGGGTGGCCTTCTCGTCCGCCGTGTCCGACGGGCCCCTGACCGGGAGCGGTACGGACGTGGCGGTCGGCGCGGTGCACCACTTCCCGTTCAACTCGCCCCACGCGGACGCCCTGCGCACCGCCCGCCCGGCAAGCATCCCCGGCGAGGAGGGCGGCCTCGTGCAGTCCACCCTCGCCATTCCGATGGTCGCTCACGACACCGTCGTAGGACTCGCGCAGTTCTCGCGGACGAAGGGCAGCGAGCCGTTCGGGGACCGGGACCGGGATCTCGCGGTGGAGCTGGCGGCGCGGGCGGCGGTCTGTATCGACAACGCGCGGCTGTACCGGCGCGAGCACGAGCGGGCGTTGATGCTCCAGCGGTCGCTGCTGCCGCCGGGCGACCCGGTCGCCTCCGGCCTGGACATCGCCTGCCGCTACCTGCCGGGCAGCGTCGCCTCGGGACGCCCCAGCGAGGTCGGCGGCGACTGGTTCGACGTCATCGAACTGCCGGGGCACCGTACGGCGTTGGTGGTCGGCGACGTGATGGGACGCGGACTGCGGGCGGCGGTCGCCATGGGCGAACTGCGCACCGCCGTACGGACCCTCGCCCTGCTCGACCTCGAACCGGCGGAGGTCCTCTCCGCGTTGGACGAGATCGCGCGCGGCCTCGGCACCCCCGGCGGCGTCCAGCAGGCCACCCGTGCCGCCCGCCGGCCCCGCGAGGCCGACCTGTCCGAGGTGTACCTGGCGACCTGTGTGTACGCGGTGTACGACTCGGTGACCCGCAGGTGCACCTTCGCCAACGCCGGCCATCTGCCGCCCGTGCTGGTCGAACCCGGCGAGCCCGCGCTGATGCTCGACGTACCGCCGGGCATGCCGCTCGGCGTCGGCGGGGAGCCCTTCGAGGAGGTCGAGGTCGAACTCCCCGAGGGCGCGCTGCTCGCGCTCTACACGGATGGACTGGTCGAATCCCGCGACCACCCCCTCGACGAGGGCCTCCAGGCCTTCGTGGGAGCCCTGACGGACCCCACGAGCCCCCTGGAGGACGTCTGCGACCACGTCCTCAACACCCTCGACACCCACCACGGCGAGGACGACATCGCGCTGCTGATGGCCCGCGTCCAGGGTCTGCCCGCCGACTCCGTCGGCGACTGGACGCTGCCGCGCGAGCCGCGCAGCGTGGGCCGTGCCCGCGAGTACGCCCGCGGGCAGTTGCTCAGCTGGGACATGGAACCCCTCGTCGACACCACGGAACTCCTCGTCAGCGAACTGGTGACGAACGCGCTCCGCTACGGCGAGGGCGAGATCAGACTGCGGCTGCTGCTCGACCGCACCCTGGTCTGCGAGGTGTGGGACTCCGGCCTCGTCCAGCCGCGCCGCCGCCGCGCCCGCGACACCGACGAGGGCGGGCGGGGCCTCCAGCTCGTCGGCCTGCTCTCCGCCGCCTGGGGCTCCCGCCGCACCCCCCGCGGCAAGACGGTCTGGTTCGAACTCCCCCTGCCCGACGGCGAGAGCGGTCTCGCGGACCCGGCGGAGGCGCTGCTGAGCCTGTTCTGACAGGCCCTAGGCCCCCGGTGGTGCCTCGGACGCGCCCGGTCGGCCGGTGAATCCGGCCGGGTGGGCGTTCTCCGGGTCCTGCGCGGGGACGATGCCGCCCAGGACGGCGCCCGCCGTGCCTGCCGTGTGTGCCGCCGCGGGGACGGGCGCCTCGGTGTAGGGGTTGCCCCGGACGCGTACGTCCTGTTCGGCCAGGGCGCGGGCCTCCAGGGCCAGGGCGTCGGCCTCCACGCTGTCGCCGGCGGTCAGGAGGCGGTGGGCCTCCGCGAGGCGGGTGCGGGCTTCGGCGCCGACCGCGCCCCGGTGCGTCGCGACGAAGCCGGCCGCCGCGGCCGTGGAACTGCGGGCGGTGAGCCGGGCGGCGGCCGTGAGCACCGCGGCCCGTGCCGCGTCCGGCACCGCGATCGCGCGCACGACGCGGCGGAGCACGCCGACCGGGTCGTACGGCCGGCCCGACGTCAGCTCCTGGCGTACGGAGGACAGGACCGAGTCGGCGTGCAGGACGTGGGCCAGAGCCTCGCCGCCGGTGCCGGCCGTGTCGCGCAGCGGGGCCAGTGCGGCCTCCGCGCCGGTCAGCACGGCCGGGATCAGCCCGGCCGCCTCCCGCAGTTCGCCGGCGGTCCGCTCCACGGCGTCGACGAGGACGGCGGCCTGGGCGACGGCGCCCTCGGCGGTACGCAGTTGCCGGGCCGCCTCCTCCGGGTGGCCCGTGTCGTCCGCCTGGCGGGCCTGGTTGAGCCGGACGGTGGCGAACACCAGCCGGTCCTTGGCCTGTTCGACGTACCCGGTGACGGAGGCGCTCGCCGTGGCCGCGTACCGCTCACGCAGCTCGCCGAGGACCGCCTCGGCCGCGGCCGTGCGCCCGGTCAGTTCCCGGAACCGCGCCTCCGCGACCCCCAGCGCCGCACCGACCCCCTGCTTCAGCCCCCGCAGCCGCCGGAAACCGTCGGCCGCCGCGTCCAGCCGCCGTTCGGCCTCGGCGCACCGCCCGACGATCCCGGCGAGCGCCTGCCGCCGGGCCGCCGGGTCCTGCGGTACGCCGTCGTCGTAGCGCTGCCGCATGCGGAACGCGGCGGCCAGTTCCCGCTCGGCCTCGCGCAGCGCACCGGCGAAGGGCGCCATCGCCTCCTCGCCGAACAGCTCGCGCGGGAAGCCGAGTTCGTCGCGGGCGGCCCGGACGCGGTCGTCGGCCGCGACGAGGGCCGCGCGGGCCCGGTCGTCCGGGACGCGGGGTTCCACGGGCGGTGGGGAGAGGGCGGCGCCGCCCGGTGTCGTCCGGGTGCGGGCGCGGCGGACCCGGCGGACGTAGCCGTACCCCGCGAGCGCCCCGGCCGCGCCGGCCGCGACGAGCGGCAGGACCAGGTCGGCGGTCGACGCGCCGTCCTCCGTGGGTGCCGCGGCGGCCGGAGAGGAGGCCGCGGGACTGGTGATCGCAACCGGAGCGTCCGTCCGCGTCGTCATCCCCGGCAACACCAGCCACACGAACCCCGTGGTTCCGCCCAGCACGGCGAGCACCACCCGCGCGGACATCTGCGGACCGGCCCGCCGCGACCGGCCTCGGAGCTTGGACGACGTCACATTTGGGAGCGTATGGCCGCCGATGCGGCCACGCGAGCGGGATGCACCCGGACCGGGACCCGTGGGGCGGGCGACACAGAGGGGGAACAGTGACGGACCAGTCCACCGGTACGGACGCGGAGGAGACGCCCCGCACGGACGCGCAGGAGCCGCACACGGAGGCGGAGGAGACGCCCGGCGCGGAGGCCGGGGAGACGCCCGGCACGGCCGCGGAGGCGGAGGCCGAGGCGGAGAAGGACGTGACGCCCGAGGAGGCGGCGGCCCTGCTGCGGCGCCGCCGCGTCCGCCGCAGGATACGGATCGCCCTGGCCGTCCCCGTCCTCCTCCTCGTGCTGCCGGTCCTCGTCGCCCTCACCGCCCTGCGGATCAACTACATGGGCGACCCGGCCGACGGCACGTACACCCGTGGCAAGGACGCCATCTGGCTCGGCCACGCCTGGGTGGACGGCCGCAAGAAGGACGCCGACGTGACGGCCCTGGCCGCCCGGCTCAAGGACACCGGCATCCGCGACCTGTACGTCCACTCCGGGCCCCTGGAGCACGACGGCACGCTCCCGGCGGCGTCGTACCCGAACGCCCGTTGGTTCATCGCCGCCGTCCACCGGGAGATGCCGCAGATCCGGGTCCAGGCCTGGCTCGGTGACGTGCTCGCCAGCGAGAGCCCGCACGGCATGCGGCTGGAGCGCGCGGCGACGCGCGAGGCGGTCGTAAGGTCCACGCGCGAGATCCTCGCCACCGGCTTCGACGGCGTCCACTTCGACCTGGAACCCCTGCACTCGGGCGACCAGGACTACCTGACCCTCCTCGACGCCCTGCACCGCGTCACCGCCGCCCAGGACGCGCCCCTGTCCGTCGCCGCCCACCAGATCGACCCGGTGCCCGGCTTCCACTCCTTCTGGGGCACCACCACCGGCCACCCGAAGTGGTGGTCGCAGAAGTTCTTCGGCGAGGTCGCCCGCCGCGTCGACCAGATCGCCGTCATGTCCTACGACACCATCCAGCCGCTGGAGGGCACCTACGGCGGCTATGTCGCCCAGCAGACCTCGCTCGCCCTGGAGGTCACCCCGCCCTCCACCGACCTGCTGATGGGCCTGCCCTTCTACCACGAGAACCGCTTCGGCCACTGGAATCACGCCGAGACCGTCCCCGCCGGCGTCCGGGGCGTCCGCCTCGGCCTGTCCCGCACGGACGCCGACCGCGCGAACTTCGGAGTCGCGCTGTACGTGGACTTCGCGGCGGAGGAGGCGGACTGGACGGCGTACCGCGAGGGCTGGGTGCGCTGACACCGGCTCCGGCGTCCCGGCACGCGCGGCCTTTCGGCCCGTCACCTGGGACGCCATCGAACGGTCGCCGGGACGTCACGCGAGCTTTGCTTCCCAGGCTGCCAGTGTTGGTTGTGCGTGGTCGGGTGAGCGCCCTAGCGTCCAGATCTCCTATCCCTGTAAGGGTCACACTCTGATGCGATCGCTACTCACCAGTAAGGCCGTCCGTCGAGCCCTGCGCCCGGTGGCCGAACTCATCGACCAGCGCATCGAGCGCCAAGTGCGCCGCGCCGTCCGCGACGAGCGCGGCGTCACTCCGGACGTCTCGCTCGAAGCGGTACAGCGGGAACTCCAGACGCTCCGCAACCGCCAGCGCCCCCTGGAACTCCTCTTCGACGGCACCGGGCGCGGCATGGCGCGCATGCCGTCCGCGACCCACCTGAACCAACTCATCGACGAACTCGCCGCGGTGACCGGAGACCGGGACGACGCCGAGCGCACCGCCGCCCAGGCGTTCCGGCTGCTCATCGCGCTGGAGGCGCTCGGCGTCGGCCGGATCGCCGGCGGCACGATGAACATCGTCGGCAAGCTGTCCGCCGTACCGCTGCTCGATCCGCCGAACGACGACATGCTGGAGATCGGAACCCTGTACGGGATGTTCGGCGCGGCCCTCGTCCGCATGATGGAGCGGGCGGGCCGCGACCCCCGGCTGACGATCGTCGACCCGCTCGCCGGGACCCAGTTGCAGCCCGGCACCACCATGTCGGACGACGCCTCGGGCACGCCCGTGCGGGAGGCCGCCGTGCGCACCAACCTCTCCCTGGCGGGCGCGGCCGGCGCCGCGACCCGGATCCAGCAGGGCTTCTCCGAGGACCCCGAGGTGCGCGCCCTGGTCTCCGACCGCTCCTACGGCGTGATCATCGTCGACGGCGACCACTCGGCCGCCGGTGTCGCGGCCGACCTGGAATGGGCCGAGAAGATCGTCGCACCGGGCGGCATCGTCGTCCTGGACGACTTCGGGCATCCCAAGTGGCCGGGCATCAAGGAGGCGTTCGACAAGCACATGACCACCGACACCCGGTTCACGTTCCTCGGCAGTGTGGCGCACTCGGGGTACCTGCGGGCCTCCTCCTGACCCCGTCCGCAGCGGCCCTCACTCCGGCGAGGTCCGCCGCCTGATCTTGTTCCCGAGCCAGACGAGCGGGTCGTACTTGCGGTCCACGGCCCGCTCCTTCAGGGGGATCAGCGCGTTGTCCGTGATCTTGATGCCCTCGGGGCAGACCTCCGTGCAGCACTTGGTGATGTTGCAGTAACCGAGGCCGTGTTCGTCCTGGGCCGCGCGCTTGCGGTCCAGGCCGCTCTCCTCGGCCGCGTCCAGCGGATGCATGTCCAGCTCCGCGACCCGCATGAGGAACCGGGGGCCGGCGAAGGCCGCCTTGTTCTCCTCGTGGTCGCGGACCACATGGCAGGTGTCCTGGCACAGGAAGCACTCGATGCACTTGCGGAACTCCTGCGGCCGGTCCACGTCCTCCTGGAACATGCGGTACTCGCCGGGGCCCACCCCCTCGGGCGGCACGAAGGCCGGGACCTCCCTGGCCTTGCGGTAGTTGAAGCCGACGTCCGTCACCAGATCGCGGATCACCGGGAAGGCCCGCAGCGGGGTCACGGTGATCGTCTCGTCCCGGTCGAACACCGACATGCGGGTCATGCACAGCAGCCGCGGGCGGCCGTTGATCTCCGCCGAGCACGAACCGCACTTGCCCGCCTTGCAGTTCCAGCGGACGGCCAGGTCTGGCGCCTGGGTGGCCTGGAGCCGGTGGACGATGTCGAGGACGACCTCGCCGTCGTTGACCTCCACCCGGAAGTCCGCCAGGCCGCCGCCCCGGTCGTCACCCCGCCACACCTTGAAACGGGCCTCGTAGCTGCTCACTCGTACAGCTCCTCTTCGGCGAGGTACTTGACCAGCTCCTCCTTCTCGAAGAGGGCGAGCAGGTCGGGGCGGATGGGCTCGGTGGTCTCGCGGGTGAGGGTGATCCGGCCCTGTGCCGGGTCGCCGGCCGACAACCCGTCGGCCGGGTCGGTCAGCGAGCAGAGCAGGTTGACGTTGCGCCAGCCCCGGTCCATCGACGGATGGTCCTCGCGGGTGTGGCCGCCCTGGAGCGCACCGAGTCGCGCGGCGGCCACACCCGCGAGGAC
>NZ_MUBA01000443.1 GCF_002154575.1 Streptomyces bobili | reverse complement strand
GGCGGCCTGCTCATGGGCCGCCCCTTCGGCGTCCCCGTCTACGTGGCCCCCAGCTGGTTCCTCGTCGCCGCCCTGATCACCTGGGTGTTCGGCGGCCAGCTCGACCGCGTACTCCCCGAACTCGGCGCCACCCGCTACCTCGTCGCCCTCTTCTTCGCGGTCGCCTTCTACGCCTCCGTACTCGTCCACGAACTCGCGCACACCATCGCCGCCCTCCGCTTCAAACTCCCGGTCCGCCGCATCCAGCTCCAGTTCTTCGGCGGCGTCTCCGAGATCGAAAAAGAGGCCGAGACCCCCGGCCGCGAGTTCGTCCTCGCCTTCGTCGGCCCGCTCCTCTCCCTCGTCCTGGCCGGCCTCTTCTACCTCGCCATGCAGACCGTCGAGCCCGGCACCGTCCCCGGCGTCCTGCTGGCCGGACTCATGATCTCCAACCTCATCGTGGCGATCTTCAACCTCCTGCCCGGACTCCCCCTCGACGGCGGCCGCATGCTCCGCGCCGTCGTCTGGAAGATCACCGGCAAACCCATGACCGGCACCATCGCCGCCGCCTGGGTCGGCCGCGCCCTCGCCGTCTCCGTCCTCATCGGCCTGCCACTGCTCACCCAGTCCGGAGCACTCGGCTCCGAGGCCGAGGACAGCGTCGGCATGGACACCGTCCTGGACGCCCTGCTCGCCGCCATCCTCGCCGCCATCATCTGGACCGGCGCCGGAAACAGCCTGCGCATGGCCCGCCTGCGCGAACACCTCCCCGAACTGCGCGCCCGCAACCTCACCCGCCGCGCCGTCCCCGTCGAGACGAACACCCCGCTCTCCGAGGCACTGCGCCGCGCCAACGACGCCGGCGCCCGCGCACTCGTCGTCGTCGACGCCCACGGCGAACCCGTCTCCCTGGTCCGCGAGGCCGCCATCGTCGGCGTACCCGAACACCGCCGCCCCTGGGTCGCCGTCAGCGGCCTCGCCCAGGACCTCACCGAAGGCATGCGGGTCTCCGCCGAACTCGCCGGCGAAGACCTCCTCGACGCCCTGCGCGCCACCCCCGCCACCGAGTACCTGGTCATCGAGGAGACCGGCGAGATCTACGGCGTCCTCTCCGCGGCCGACGTCGAGCGCGCCTTCGTGAAGGCCATGGCCAGGCCCTCGTAGACGCCGCCCCCATGGTCGGCACCCCGCACAAACCCCGGTAGGGTGGTCACATGTCCGAACCGACCGGTGCCGCCCGCAGGCGCGGGCCCTTCAAGGTCGGGGACCAGGTTCAGCTGACCGACCCCAAGGGCCGCCACTACACGTTCACGCTCGAAGCCGGGAAGAACTTCCACACCCACAAGGGTTCCTTCCCGCACGACGAACTGATCGGTGCTCCCGAGGGCAGCGTTGTCCGCACCACCGGGAACGTCGCCTACCTCGCGCTGCGCCCCCTGCTCCCCGACTACGTCCTGTCCATGCCCCGCGGCGCCGCCGTGGTCTACCCCAAGGACGCGGGGCAGATCCTCGCCTTCGCCGACATCTTCCCCGGCGCACGCGTCGTGGAGGCGGGCGTCGGCTCCGGCTCACTCAGCAGCTTCCTGCTGCGCGCCATCGGCGACCAGGGCATGCTGCACAGCTACGAGCGCCGCGAGGACTTCGCGGAGATCGCCCAGCAGAACGTGGAGCGCTACTTCGGCGGCCCCCACCCCGCCTGGCAGCTCACCGTCGGTGACCTCCAGGACAACCTGAGCGACACCGACGTCGACCGCGTCATCCTCGACATGCTCGCCCCCTGGGAGTGCCTGGAGGCCGTCTCCAAGGCACTCGTCCCCGGCGGCATCCTCTGCTGCTACGTGGCGACCACCACCCAGCTCGCGCGCACCGTCGAGTCCATCCGCGAGATCGGCTCCTTCAACGAGCCGACCTCCTGGGAATCGATGATCCGCAACTGGCACGTCGAGGGCCTCGCCGTCCGCCCGGACCACCGCATGATCGGCCACACCGGCTTCCTCCTCACCGCCCGCCGCCTCGCCGACGGCGTCGAGCCGCCCATGCGCCGCCGCCGCCCCGCCAAGGGCGCCTACGGCGAGGACTACACCGGCCCCAACGCCGACGGGGGCAACCGCTAGACCTCCCCTTCGCAGCGGCCCCCTGCCGCACGAACGAACCGACGCCGTGGCCGAGTTCCCCCGACATCCCGGGAACTCGACCACGGCGTCGGTTCGTTCGT
>NZ_MUBA01000442.1 GCF_002154575.1 Streptomyces bobili | reverse complement strand
GCTTCGACGTGACACCCCTCGTCGCCGTAGACCCGGCCGGCGAGGGGTGTCACGTCGAAGCCCAGTGCCCTGAGCAGAGCGCCGAAGGCGCCGTTCAGCTCGTAACAGAACCCTCCCCTCCCCGTCATGGCGACCTTCTCGACCAGCCGTCTCTCCTCCAGCACGATCTCCTCTCCCAGATGCACCGACAGGTTCTCGAAGGGCACGGTCCGCAGGTGCCTCAGATGCAGCTCCCGCAGGACGTCGGCGGTGGGCCACGCCGAGTACTCGACGCCGAGCCGGCGCAGGTAGGCCTCGACGAGCGGCGCGTCGAGAGCGGACGCGGCGGTGACGGCCTGCGCGGAGTCGGCCCGTGCCGTGGCGGCCTGCACAGAAGCGGCCTTCACAGAAGCGGCCCGTGCCGAATCGGACGGTGCCGAGTCGGGCTGGGCGGAATCGGACCGTGCCGAGTCGGGCTGGGCGGAATCGGTCTGCGCGGAATCCATGCCCTCAGTCTCCCGCCACCCTCAGCTCCGTGCCCGTACCCGCGACGGCCAGCGCTCCGTCCCGGTCGGTGCGCAGCACCACCGCCCCCGTGGCCTCCAACGCCGCGACGGTGCCGGGAGCCGGATGTCCGTACGGGTTGTCCGCCCCCGCTGAGATCAACGCCAGGCGGGGCGCCAATGCGCGCAGGAGATCCGGGTCCTGATAGGCCGAACCGTGATGGGCGACCTTCAGCACGTCCACCCGGCCCAACCGTGCCGCCGCCGGCGACCGCACCAGCGCCTGCTGGGCGGGTGGTTCGAGGTCCCCGAGGAGCAGCATCCGTATCCCGGCGGACCGCACGAGCAGCGTCACGCTCGCGTCGTTCGGCCCCTCCGGTTCCGGCACCTGCCGGGCCGGCGGCCACAACACCTCCCAGTCGAGGGGACCGAGCCGACGCCGCTCCCCGGCCGCCGCCCGCACCAGGGGAACCCCTCGGGCCTCGGCCTCCCTGCGTACGAACGCCACCTGGTCCACCGGTTCGGCGAACCCCGTCGTCTCGATGGCGCCCACCGCCCGGCCCCGCAGCACACCGGGCAGACCGGCCACGTGATCGGCGTGGAAGTGGGTCAGGACGACGAGCGGGATCCGGGTGATGCCCAGCCTGCTCAGGCACCGGTCGACCAGGGCCGGGTCCGGACCCGCGTCCACCACCACTCCGGTGCCGTCACCGGCCGCGAGTACCGTTGCGTCGCCCTGGCCCACGTCGCACATCGCCAGCCGCCACCCCGGCGGCGGCCAGCCCGTGAGCACCCGGGTCAGCGGAGGCGGGCGCACCACCGCGAGGAGGAGCAGTGCCGCGCAGGCCGCGCACAGCCAGGGCCTCCGCAGCAGCCGTCTCCCCAGCAGCACCGCCACCGAGGTGGCGAGGGCGAGCAACAGCGCCCCGCCCCAACCGCCCGGCCAGTCCACTCCCGCGCCGGGCAGCGCAGCCCCGGTCCGTGCGACACCCGCGATCCACTCGGCCGGCCAACTCGCGGACCAGGCCAGCGCCTTGGCCACCGGCATCGCCCAGGGCGCCGTCGCCAGGGTGGCGAACCCCAGCACCGTGGCCGGTGCCACGGCGAACTCCACGAGCAGGTTGCACGGCACCGCCACGAGGCTCACCCGGGCCGACAGCACCGCCACGACCGGCGCGCACAGGGCCTGCGCGGCTCCCGCCGCCGCCAACGCCTCCGCCAGCCGCGGCGGCACCCCGCGCCGCCGCAGAGCGGCACTCCAGCGCGGCGCCAGCGTCAACAGGGCCCCGGTGGCCAGCACCGACAGCAGAAACCCGTAACTCCGGGCCAGCCAGGGGTCGTACAGGACCAGGAGCAGAACCGCCGTCGCCAGCGCCGGGATCAGGGATCTGCGGCGACCGGTCGCCAGCGCGAGCAGTACGACGGCTCCGCAGGCCGCCGCCCGCAGCACACTCGGGTCGGGCCGGCACACCACGACGAAGCCGAGCGTGAGCATCCCGCCGAGCAACGCGGTCGTCCGCAGCGGGATGCCCAGGCGGGGTGCCAGGCCACGCCGCTCCACCTGCTGTGCCAGGCCGGGTGGTCCGAGGAGGAGGGCCAGCATGATCGTGAGGTTGCTCCCCGACACGGCCAGGGTGTGGGCCAGGTCCGTCTCCTTGAATGCCTCGTCCAGCTCGGGGGTGATCCGTGAGGTGTCGCCGACGACCAGCCCCGGCAACAGCGCCCGAGCGTCCGCCGGCAGCCCGTCGGTGGCTTCCCGCAGTCCCGCCCGTAAGCGGCCCGCGATGCGCTGCGCCGCCGACGGCTGCCGCACGACCGACGGCACCGCACGCCCACCTCGGTCCCGCAGCCGCAGCACGGCCGCGTTCCGGTCCCCACCCGTCAGCGCGGGCGCCAGCCGCCCCGTCACCCGCACCCGAGTGGACGGCAACAACCCGAGCCACGCCTGCCGCACGCCCCGGCCGGCATCCGCCGGCCCTCCCCCACCCGTCCTCCTTCCC
>NZ_MUBA01000441.1 GCF_002154575.1 Streptomyces bobili | reverse complement strand
TCCCGGCCCGCCCGCGGACCGCGCCCTGCGAGGGCGGTGAGGTCCTGGCCTGCCACGGTGACCGTGCCGGAGGTGGGGCGTTCCAGGAGGTTGATGCAGCGGATCAGCGAGGACTTGCCGGCGCCGGACTGGCCGATGACGCCGTACACCTCGCCTTCGCGGACGTGCAGGTCGACGCCGTCGAGGGCGGTGACCTCACGGCCGCGCGAGCGGTAGACCTTGCTCAGGCCCGTGGTGGTGATCACGTGGGTTTCCGTCACTGTCGAGTGCGCGGGCGTGCCCGGCACGGGTGCATTCGGTCAGGACGCGACACGGTTCTCGCGGTGGCGAAGGAACCGGGGGGAGAACATGTGCGCGATGGGGGTCTCCCCGCGCCGTTCAGGCGGTGGGGAGGCGTCTCGTCCGTACGCGGGGCGCACGGACGTGCCACGGCGTCTCGCTTCGGGGCGCGAGCTCTGGGGTGGTGCGGGGGCCCTCTAGAAGGCGCACATTCGACACATACAACGAGCACCGGGCGTCAGGGTCGCCTCGGTCGCAAAGGTGCGGCTGCTCGTCGTGGTCATGCGATCAGTAAAGCAGACCTACGGTCCTGACAAAGCCGGGCCGTCCACATGATGGACAGCCGTGGACAATGTCCGCACACATGCGGAAGGCCGCGTTCCCCCGCTCGTGACCAGTGCGGACAACACTGACAGGGCTTCTTCGGTGGGCGGACGTCAGGTCCACGGACGGGGTGGGTTGTGGCCAACGCCACGGTCACCGTCACCGTCACCGTCACCGGGGCGCGTCACCATCCGGGCCCGGTCGCGGGGGCCGCATACGGCCGTAATAGGGTCACCGCATGCTTGATGTCCTGACGCTGGTGACCGGTGTCGCCGCGCTGCTACTGGCCGCCTGGTGCGGCTGGGCGGCCTACCGCGACCAGCCGACGAAGGACTGGCACTTCATCGGGATGGCCGTGGTCTCCGTGCTGGCGCTGGTCCAGCTGATCGTCGGGATCGTGCAGTTGGCGCGGGGCGAGGAGCCGGCCCAGGGCACGACCATCTTCGTGGCGTATCTGCTGGGCGCGTTCGCGTGCGTTCCGGCGGCGGGGTTCATGTCGCTGGGCGAGCGGACCCGGTGGGGCTCGGTGACGGTCGCGGCGGGCGGGGTCGTCCTCGCCGTCCTGGAGGTGCGGCTCTATGACATCTGGACAGGCTGAGGTGACCCCCGTGGAGGAGAAGCCGGCACGGCTGATCGGCGGGCCCGGCCTGCTGCTGGTCTGGTTCTACGGCGTGATGGTGGTCGGCGCGGTGTCGCGCTCGGCGTACCAGATCACCACGGAGTTCGACCGGGCGCCGCTGGCGTACTCGCTGTCCGCGGCGGCCGGTCTCGTGTACGGCTTCATCACGTACTCGCTGGTGCGGGGCGGGGAGACGGCCCGCAGGGCGGCGCAGGTGTGCTGCGCCGCCGAACTGGCGGGTGTGCTGGTCGTGGGCACCTGGACGCTGGTGGACCGTGACGCCTTCCCGGACTCGACCGTGTGGTCGGACTACGGGATGGGGTACGTGTTCATCCCCGTGCTGCTGCCCCTGACCGCTCTGTTCTGGCTGCGCGGGGCGCGTGCGCGGCAGGCCGGCTGAGCCCGGCGCCGCTCAGGCCGTGGTGGCGAACTCGTCGGCCGGCTTCTCCAGGACGATCATCCTGACGCCGTCCGAGCCCTCGGACGTGCCCACCGTCCGATAGCCGACCCGGCGGTACAGGCGCAGGTTGCCCTCGCTGCGGTGGCCGGTGAAGAGGCGGAACTTGGTGGCGCCGCGCTCCCCGGCCAACGCCGACTCGGCCGCCCGCAGCAGCCTCGCGCCGATGCCGTGGCCCTGGAGCCGGGGGTGGACGCAGAGCCTGCCGATGGACGCCGCGCCGTCCTCGGTGACCGTGCCGCGGACCGAGCCGACGACCTCCTCGCCCAGCCGGGCCACGTAGACGCAGTCGGAGGCGAGTTCCTGCCGGACAGAGTCCAGGGTCTGCACGAGGGGGGCGATGCGGTAGTTGCCGTACAGCGCCGCCTCGCCCTGGAAGCACAGGTACTGAAGCCTGAAGATCTGCTCGGCATCCTGCTCGGTCGCCACCGAGATGGTCACGCTCATGCCCATATGCGCACGCCTCCCGCTCACCTGATCGCCTGTGGTCCTACACTCCTATCCCCGCAGTTCGCGGGCCGCAACCTCCGGCGTGAGCAGACGTCGCAGACATCCCAGACATCGGGAACGTTCCGGTCCGAGACTTCCCTGTGAGATACCCAACTCCCGCGCGATCTCGCGGTATGTGAGGTCCTGCGGCGACAGCAGGGCGTCCAGGAGCCGGGAGCACCGGCCGGGCAACCGGTGGACGGCGTCGCGCAGTGCACGGTGGCGGGAGGCGGTGAGGACGATCTGCTCTGGACCGCGATCACCGTCCTCGGCCGGGTCACCCGCGAACGGCCGTTCCCGCCGGGCCGTACGGCGGTTGCGGCGGGCCTCGGCGCGGACCGCGCGGCGCAGCCAGCCCTGCGGGTCGAGGGGCGGGCCGTCGGTGGCGAGGTGTTCCAGGAGGCGCAGCCAGACGGCCTGTTCGAGGTCGGCGGGCTCGGTTCCGGTGGCGTGCGCCTCGGCGTCGGCCTCCGCGGTGAGCAGCGGGCGCAGGGCGGCGAGCAGGTCGTGCGTCATGTGCGGGACGACGCGGCCGCCCGGACGGTGGGTTGCCCGGACGGCCGTTTGTCACCCCAACGGGGTCAGGAGCCGTTGACGAAGTCCTCGCGGGCGAGACGGCCGGTGTCGGGCTGGTCGGTGAACACACCGTCGATCCCGGTCGCGAAGTACGCCCGGTAGGCGCCGAACACGTCGCCGTAGGCGTCCGCGTCGGTGCCCTTGCGGAAGTTCGCGGGTAGGAAGGGGTTCTCGTTGCGCATCGTGTAGGGGTGCAGGATCAGACCGGCCGCGTGGGCGTCCTTCACCAGGGTGGTCGGCGTGGTGAGGTTGCCGGCCGCGTCCTTGGGGACGACCAGGTCGAGGGTGGGGCCGATGCCCTGCGCGTAGCCGGCGATCTCCCGCAGGCCCTTGACGGTGACCAGGTCGGCGACCGTGCGCGGGTCGCCGGTCTCGACGAAGTCCCAGGGGCGGGTGGTGGCGCCGGAGAGCAGGACGACGAGCGGGTTGCCGACCATCTTGTCCAGGCGCTGGATGCTGGTCGGCTCGAACGACTGGAGGATGACGGGCGCGTTCCTGCCGTCCTTGCCGTGCCGCCGGAGCAGCTTCGCGACGCGCTCCTCCAGGTTGAGGCCGAGCCTGCGGAAGTATGTGGGGTGCTTCAGCTCGGGGTAGATCCAGACCTGCTTGCCGCGCTTGCGGGTCTGCTCGTCCTGCCAGTTCAGGACTTCCTCGAAGGTGGGGATCTCCCAGCGGCCGTTGTAGAGGGTGTTGTGGGGGCGGTTGGCGGGGATGCGCTCGGTCGCGCGCAGCGTCTTCAGCTCGGCGAGCGTGAAGTCCTCGGTGAACCAGCCGGTGAGGGAGACGCCGTCGAGGACCTTGGTGGTCCTGCGGCCGGCGAACTCGGGGTGGCTCGCGACGTCCGTGGTGCCGCCGATCTCGGGTTCGTGGCGGCAGACGAGATGGCCGTCCTTGGTGGGGACGAGGTCGCCGGCCTCGACGATGTCGGCTCCGAGGTCGAGGGCGAGCTGGTAGGCGCCGAGGGTGTGCTCGGGCCGGTAGCCGCTGGCACCCCGGTGGCCGATGATCGTGGGCACCGGCAGGCTAGCGATGCCCTTGCCGCCGTGCCGGGACCCGGTGGCCGCCTCCGTGGCTCTCGCGGTGCCGGACAGGCCCAGGGTGGTTCCGGCGGCGCCGATCGCGGCGGCCGCTCCGAGGAACGCCCGCCGTCCGGTTCCGCTCGCTCGGGTGTTCGAGTTCTGCGACTCCTGTGTACCCATGAGGGTCCTCCCTGTCATCGGCTCGTCCCGTGCGCGCCGATCGTAGGGGCGTGGACATGACCGCCGGGAGACCTCGATCCGAACACACGGGTGACGGTGGATGGCGCGTGCCGTACGACGATATGACGGGGTGTCCGATTCGTCGGCGCGCGGCGGGGTAGGCGATCGTTACCGGCCGTGGCCGTGCCCGCCCCCTCACGCGGAGCCGGTGGAGAACTGAGGGCCCCTTCGGGCCGCCATGTCCGTCACCACGTTCCACCCGTGTGTCGGGCCCGTGATGGACCGGCCGTACAGGTAAACGTAGGTCAACAGTGCGTAAGACCTCGGTGAACCCGATGTGCGCCGCCCCCGGCGGCGCGAGTATCGTCCTCACCTGCACATACTCATACCGCTATCGGAGGGCCCGTTGTCCCGCTTCGCGCTCATCAAGGCAGTGCTCGGACCGGTCATGCGCCTGATGTTCCGCCCCCGGGTCGAAGGCGTGGAGCACATCCCGGGCAACGGTCCGGTCATCCTGGCCGGCAACCACCTCACCTTCATCGACTCGATGATCCTGCCGCTGGTCTGTGACCGGCAGGTCTTCTTCATCGGCAAGGACGAGTACGTCACCGGCAAGGGCCTCAAGGGCCGGCTGATGGCCTGGTTCTTCATCGGCGTCGGCATGATCCCCGTCGACCGCGACGGCGGCAAGGGCGGGGTGGCCGCCCTGATGACCGGGCGCCGGATCCTGGAGGAGGGCCGGGTCTTCGGGATCTACCCCGAGGGCACGCGCTCCCCCGACGGGCGGCTGTACCGGGGCCGTACGGGCATCGCCCGCCTCACCCTGATGACCGGCGCCCCGGTGGTGCCCTTCGCGATGATCGGCACGGACAAGATCCAGCCGGGCGGCTCCGGAATGCCCCGTCCCTCGAAGGTGACGGTCCGCTTCGGCGAGGCGATGGAGTTCTCCCGGTACGAGGGCATGGACCGGGACCGGTATGTGCTGCGCGCGGTGACGGACTCCGTGATGACCGAGGTCATGCGGCTGTCCGGGCAGGAGTACGTGGACATGTACGCCACGAAGGCGAAAGCCGCTTAAGCCTCCGGCGGAGAGGCGGGTCGGCTCGGCGCGGGTCGGGGCCGTTGCGTCCCCGACCCGACCCGAACCGGCTCTGCCCGGTCCAGGCCCGGTCCAGGCGGAACGGTCGCGATGCGGTTTGCGGCTCGGGACCGGCGGGACAGGGCGCGGCGCGATGTGGTTACGGCCTCGGGCCCCGGCCGGGCCCCGGCCCCCGGCCGGCCCAGGGGTCGACCCCTGTCAGCCCGGTCGACCCCCCGTCAGCTCCGGTCGGACCGGTCGCCCCCCGTCAGCCGGTCGGACCGGTCGCCCCCCGTGGGCCCCGGTCGGCCTCCGTCAGCCCCGGAAGGCCCCGGAAGGGAAACAGGGCAGGGTGCGATCCGGTTTCGGTCCGGCTCTGCCCTCCCCCGACGGGAACGGGGCGTTGGGCCATGCGTAGCCGTAGCGGCCTGGGGCCGGGCCCGCAGAAGAGGTCGGGGTGCAAGCCGGCACCCCTTCGGTCTCTCTCCGCGCCTCAGCCCGAGCTGTCCAGTTTCTGGCCCTTCAGCAGCACCCATGCCGCGCCCGCCGTCGCCAGCAGCACCACGGCGCCGGCGCCTGCCGCCAGACTCAGTCCGTCGACGAAGGCCTCCCGCGCCGACGCCAGCATCTCCTGGGCCGCGCCCGCCGGCATGCCCGACGCCACCTCGACCGCCCCGCCCAGGGATTCGTGCGCACCCGCGGGGGTGCCCTGCGGAGACGGGAAACCGCGGTAGACACCCGTCACGATCGAGCCCAGTACGGCAATGCCGAGGGCCGCGCCCAGTTCGTACGCCGTCTCCGAGACCGCGGACGCCGAGCCCGCCTCCTCCTTCGGGACCGAGGACAGGATCACGTCGGCCGTCACGGTGAACGAGAAGCCGGCGCCCACGCCGACGGCCAGCAGCGACGCCCCCAGCAGCGGATAGCCGGTGCTCTCGTCGATCACCGTGAGGGCGGCCAGCGCCAGGCCGATCGCGGCGAGGCCGCCGGACACGACCGCCCGGACCGAGAAGCGGCGGGCCGCGTGGCCGGCGATCAGACCGGCCGCCACCGCGCCGATCGCGGCGGGAAGTTCGGCGAGACCCGCCTCGAACGGGCGCCTGCCCTGGACGAGTTGCAGGTACTGGGAGAGGAAGAAGACCAGGCCGGACAGGCCGAGAACGGTCAGCAGGTCGGCCAGGACCGCGCCGCTGAAACCACGGTTGCGGAACAGGCGCATGTCCAGCAGCGGCACCGGCAGGGTCAGCTGGCGGCGGACGAAGCCGTACAGCGCAGCCGCGCCCAGCAGGGCGGCGCCCGCGGTGGTCCCGGTGAGGCCGTGGGTGGCGGCCTCCTTGACGGCGTAGACGACCGCGATCATGCCGACGAGAGAGAGCGTGACGCTGGCCAGGTCCCAGGGGCCGGGGTTCGGGTTGCGGGACTCCGGCAGGGTGCGGATGCCGACGACGACGAGGACGGCCATCACCGGCAGGTTGATGAGGAAGGCCGAGCCCCACCAGAAGTGTTCGAGAAGGAAGCCGCCGACGATCGGGCCGACCGCCGTACCGGCGGAGGCCGCGGCGCCCCAGATGCCCACGGCGAGACTGCGCTCGCGCGGGTCGTGGAAGAGGTGGCGGATCAGGGCGAGGGTGGCGGGCATCAGGGTCGCGCCGGCGACGCCGAGGAGCGCGCGGGCGGCGATCATCATCTCCGGCGTCGTGGCGTAGGCGTTCAGCACGGATATCGCGCCGAAGGCGGTCGCGCCGATCAGCAGGATGCGCTTGCGGCCGATGCGGTCGCCGAGGCTGCCCATCGAGACCAGCAGACCGGCGATGACGAAGGAGTACACGTCGCCGATCCACAGGAGCTGGGTGCCGGAGGGCTTCAGGTCCTCGCTGATGAACGGGGTCGCGAGGCCGAGGACTGTCGCGTCGACGGCCACCAGCAGCACGGCGAGCACGAGGACGGACAGCGCGAGCCAGCGGCCGGGGCGCTTCACCGCCTCGTCCTGGTCCACCGGCTGCAGCATGCTGGTCATGATTCCTCTCTCCTCAGTGCGCCGCCGAGCAGCAGCTCGACGATCATGTGCGTGAAGTCGTTGCGGGCGACGCGGCCCTCCGCGACCGCCCAGGCGCCGGAGGCCAGCAGGCCGTACAGCGCCTCGGTGAGCCAGGCCGGGGTCAGGTCGATGCGGAACTCGCCGTCGGCC
The DNA here is from genome assembly GCF_002154575.1 of Streptomyces bobili. Classification (GTDB taxonomy): domain Bacteria; phylum Actinomycetota; class Actinomycetes; order Streptomycetales; family Streptomycetaceae; genus Streptomyces; species Streptomyces bobili. Next base: position 3,181 of record NZ_MUBA01000441.1, on the reverse strand, counting down.
TGGCCGCGCCGGAAGAGGGCGGCGATCCGGTCGTCGATCCTGGCCCAGCCCTCGTTCTGCTCCTCGCCCTCGAACAGCTGGTTCTCGCTGTAGAGGAAGGCCAGCAGGGCGGCGGCCGGTTCGATCTCGCGGACCATCCGGCGGACGGCCTCGCTCGCGCGGCCGTCGTCGGGGCGGGCCCGGTCCAGTGCCCCCTCGCACTCCTGGATGCCGAGCGCCTCCAGCGCCCGCACGAGTACGTCACGTCCGGCGAACTGCCGGTGCAGGGTGGCCCTGCTGATCCCGGCGGCCTTGGCGACCTCGTCCATGGTCGCGGTGGATTTCCGGGTCAGCAGGGCCGCGGCGCTGCGCAGCACATGGTCACGATCGACAGCCATGAGACAACACTAACCCACATGAGACATGAATGTCTCATCAGGAGAGTGCACGTCTCATACCTCACGTCTCACACGTCGGTGGCTCCGCGGCGTTCCGCGGTGATGCCTCAGTGCCAGGGCAGCCGGCCGCGCCGCTCCCAGTAGGCGCCCGGCTCCTCCGCCAGGGCCGCGATCCGCTCCAGCTGGTCCTCGTCGAGGTCGACGACGGGGGCGTGCAGGTTGGAGGCGAGCTGGGTGACGGTCGCGGCGCCGGACAGGACGACCCCGGCCCAGGGCTGCCGCAGGATCACCGCGAGGGCGACGGCGTCGCAGCCGAGCCCGGCCTCCTCCGCCACCGACCCGAGGGCGTCGGGCGCGTGCGGCTCCGCCAGGCGGCCGTTGGCCATGCCCTCCTTGACGATCACCGTGAGTCCGGCGTCGTGGGCCTCGGCGAGAGCCGGTCCGGCCGAGGTCTCCAGGGCGTTGTACGTCGACTGGACGGTACGGAAGAGGGGGGCGCCGTCGACCTCCACGGCGAGGGCGGCGCGGATCGCGTCGGCTTGGCCGGGACCGCTGGTGGAGAAGCCGACCGTGAGGCCCCCGGCCGCGGCCTCGGCCAGCTTCGCGTGGAGCTCCTTGTCGGTGAGGGCCGGACTGTCCGGGGTCACCGAGTGGATCTGGTAGAGATCGAGACGGTCGCCGAGCAGGGCGGCGCTCTCGGCGCGCTGACGCTCGTACGTGGCGACGCCGTGGTCCTTGACCTCGTGCCGCTCGGCGTCGGTGGTCCAGTCGGCGGTGTACGTGTAGCCCCACTTGCTGCCCACGACGATGTCGTCGACGCCGGGGCGGACCGCCAGCCAGTCGGCGAGGAACTCCTCGGAACGGCCGTAGGAGCGGGCCACGTCGAAGTAGCGCACTCCCTGGGCGTAGGCGGCGTCGAGGAGTTCGTGGGTGCGGGCGCGCAGCGCCTCGACGCTGCGGTCCTCCCCGAGGTCGTGGTCCCGGCCGAGGTTGATGTAGCCGGGGCGGCCGACGGCTGCGAGGCCCAGTCCGATGTGGCAGGTGGGGGTGGTCGCGGTGGCCAGTCGGGCGAAGGGCATCGCGGGCTCCGTTCGGTCGGCTCAGGTACGGCTGGCGACCAACGTAACCCGCGATGACCTTCGGTGAAGAGTGGGCGCCTTGGAGCTCGGGGGTGCGCTTGCAGTGGCGCGTGCGGGTGCGTCGTGGTTGTTCGCGCAGTTCCCCGCGCCCCTGTCGGGGCGCTCCTCAGCTCGCGTCTTTGGCAGTTGCCCACTCGTGCTGCGCGGCCACGTCCGCCTTGACCTCCGCGAGCTGGACGGCGACCGCGCTGGGCGCCGTACCGCCGCGGCCGTCGCGGGAGGCGAGGGCGCCGGCGACGTTGAGGACCGAGCGCACCTCGGGGGTGAGGTGGGCGGAGATCTTCGCGAACTGCTCGTCGGTCAGCTCGTCCAGCTCCTTGCCCTCGGCCTCGGCGACCTTCACGCACTCGCCCGCGACCTCGTGCGCCACCCGGAACGGCACGCCCTGCTTGACCAGCCACTCGGCGACGTCGGTGGCGAGGGAGAAGCCGGCCGGGGCCAGTTCCTCCATGCGCTCGCGGTGGACGGTGAGGGTGGCGATCATGCCGGTGAAGGCGGGGAGCAGGATCTCCAGCTGGTCGCAGGAGTCGAAGACCGGCTCCTTGTCCTCCTGGAGGTCGCGGTTGTAGGCCAGGGGCAGGGCCTTGAGGGTGGCCAGGAGACCGGTCAGGTTGCCGATGAGACGGCCGCTCTTGCCGCGCGCCAGCTCCGCGATGTCCGGGTTCTTCTTCTGCGGCATGATCGACGAGCCCGTGGAGAACGCGTCGTGCAGGGTCACGAAGGAGAACTCCTTCGTGTTCCAGATGATGATCTCCTCGGCGATCCGGGAGAGGTTCACGCCGATCATCGCGGTGATGAAGGCGAACTCGGCGACGAAGTCACGGGAGGCCGTGCCGTCGACCGAGTTGCCGACGCTGCCGCGCTCGAAGCCGAGGTCCGCGGCGACCGCCTCGGGGTCCAGGCCGAGCGAGGAACCGGCGAGAGCCCCAGACCCGTACGGCGAGACGGCCGTGCGCTCGTCCCACTGGCGCAGCCGCTCCGCGTCCCGGGTCAGGGGCTGTACGTGGGCGAGGAGGTGGTGGGCGAACAGGATCGGCTGGGCGTGCTGGAGGTGGGTGCGGCCGGGCATCGCCACGTCCGGGTGGGCCTCCGCCAGGCCGATCAGGGCGTCCTGGAGGTCGGCGATCAGGGCGCCGATGATCCGGGCGTGGTCGCGCAGGTACATCCGGAAGAGGGTGGCGACCTGGTCGTTGCGGGAGCGGCCGGCGCGGAGCTTGCCGCCGAGGTCGGGGCCGAGGTGCTCCAGCAGACCCCGCTCCAGGGCGGTGTGGATGTCCTCGTCGGCGATGGTGCCGACGAGGGCGCCCGAGGCGACGTCGGCCTCCAGCCGGTCGAGGCCGCCGAGCATGCCCGTCAGCTCGTCGTCGGTGAGCAGACCCGCCTTGTGGAGCACGCGCGCGTGGGCGCGCGAACCGGCGATGTCGTAGGGCGCGAGCCGCCAGTCGAAGTGGACGGACGCGGACAGCTTCGCCAGGGCCTCGGCGGGACCGTCGGCGAAACGGCCGCCCCAGAGCCGTACGTCACCGCTGTTGCTGCTCACTTGCGTTGCTCCTCGGGAGGGTGTGGGTGAACTCAGATCTTCGCAGGCTGACCTCTGCATGAGTATGCAGACTTATGCATGGTTCGTCAATCGAGGCCGGAGTGAGGCCGGGGCGGGGGTTGGGG
>NZ_MUBA01000440.1 GCF_002154575.1 Streptomyces bobili | reverse complement strand
CGCTCGGAGAACTCCTCGCGGCGGCCCGCGAGGAGTTCTCCGAGCGTGGCTACGAGAAGTCGACCGTGCGGGGCATCGCCAAGGCCGCCGGGGTCGACTCGGCGCTGGTGCACCACTACTTCGGCACCAAGGAGCAGGTCTTCGCCGCCGCCGTCGAGGTCGCCGTCGCCCCTGCGCTCGACGCGCCGGACGCGGTCGCCGACGCGCCGTTGGACCAGGTGGGGGAGCGGCTCACCCGGTTCATGTTCGGCGTCTGGGAGAACCCCACCACGCGCATGCCCCTGCTGGCGGTCGTCCGCTCGGCCGTGAACAACGAGACAGCGGCCGCCGTCTTCCGCCGCCTCGTCGCCGCGCAGCTGCTGCGCCGCATCGCCGCCCAGCTGGACGTGCCGGACGCCGAGCTGCGTGCCGAGCTGGCGGCCGCGCAGCTGGTCGGTACGGCGATGCTGCGGTACGTGATCAAGGTGGAACCGCTGGCCTCGGTGGACGTGGAGCGGATCATCGCGCGCGTGGCGCCGGTGGTGCAGGGGCACCTGACCGGGCCCTGACGCGGTGGTGCAACGGTCGCGCCCCGAGATGCGTATCCCGCATTCCGGACACCTCGTCCCGCCTCCTGGATGAGCGGCGTACGCTCATGAACAGCCCTATCTGTCTGAAGGAGCGAGCGACGATGCCCGAGCTGAGGTCCCGCACAGTCACCCACGGACGCAACATGGCGGGCGCACGCGCCCTTATGCGCGCCTCCGGTGTACCCGGTGCGGACATCGGCCGGAAGCCGATCATCGCCGTGGCCAACAGCTTCACCGAGTTCGTGCCCGGCCACACGCATCTGGCGCCGGTCGGCCGGATCGTCAGCGAGGCCATCACCGAGGCCGGCGGCATCCCGCGCGAGTTCAACACGATCGCCGTCGACGACGGCATCGCGATGGGCCACGGCGGCATGCTCTACAGCCTGCCCTCCCGCGACCTGATCGCGGACAGCGTGGAGTACATGGTCGAGGCGCACTGCGCCGACGCCCTGGTCTGCATCTCCAACTGCGACAAGATCACTCCGGGCATGCTCATGGCGGCCCTGCGCCTGAACATCCCGACGGTCTTCGTCTCCGGCGGCCCGATGGAGTCCGGCCGCGCGACCCTCGTCGACGGCACGGTCCGCACGCTCGACCTGGTCGACGCGATGTCCGAGGCCGTGAACGAGAAGATCTCGGACGAGGACATCCTCCGTATCGAGGAGAACGCCTGTCCGACCTGCGGCAGCTGTTCCGGCATGTTCACCGCCAACTCGATGAACTGCCTGACCGAGGCCATCGGCCTCTCCCTGCCGGGCAACGGCTCGGTCCTGGCCACCCACACCGCGCGCAAGCGGCTCTACGTCGACGCCGCCCGCACGGTCATGGACATCACCCGCCGCTACTACGAGCAGGACGACGAGACGGTCCTGCCGCGTAACGTCGCCACCCTCGCCGCGTTCGAGAACGCGATGGCGCTGGACATCGCGATGGGCGGCTCGACCAACACGATCCTGCACCTGCTGGCCGCCGCCCAGGAGGCGGAGGTCCCCTTCGGCCTGGACGAGATCAACGCGGTCTCGCGCCGCGTGCCCTGCCTGGCGAAGGTCGCGCCGAACGTCGCCAAGAACCGTACGTACTACATGGAGGACGTGCACCGCGCCGGCGGTATCCCCGCCCTCCTCGGCGAGCTGCACCGCGCCGGCCTGCTGAACGAGGACGTGCACTCGGTCCACAGCCCGTCCCTGGCGGACTGGCTGAAGACCTGGGACGTGCGGGCCGGCTCCCCCTCCCCGGAGGCTGTCGAGCTGTGGCACGCCGCCCCGGGCTGCGTCCGCTCCTCCGAGGCCTTCTCCCAGTCCGAGCGCTGGGAGGCCCTGGACGACGACGCCGAGAACGGCTGCATCCGCTCCGCCGAGCACGCGTACTCCAAGGACGGCGGACTGGCGGTCCTCAAGGGCAACCTCGCCGTCGACGGCTGCGTGGTGAAGACGGCCGGTGTCGACGAGTCGATCTGGACCTTCGAGGGCCCCGCGGTCGTCTGCGAGTCGCAGGAGGAGGCCGTCGAGAAGATCCTCAACAAGCAGATCACCCACGGCGACGTCGTCGTCATCCGTTACGAGGGCCCCAAGGGCGGCCCCGGCATGCAGGAGATGCTGTACCCGACGTCCTTCCTCAAGGGCCGCGGACTCGGCAAGACCTGCGCGCTGATCACCGACGGCCGCTTCTCCGGCGGCACCTCGGGCCTGTCCATCGGCCATGCCTCACCCGAGGCGGCCTCCGGCGGCACCATCGCTCTTGTCGAAAACGGCGACCGCATCCGCATCGACATCCCGAACCGCACGATCGAGTTGCTCGTCGGCGAGACGGAACTCGCGCGCCGTGACGAGGCGTTGAACGGGGTGTACGCCCCGTCGAACCGCGAGCGCAAGGTCTCCGCCGCCCTGCGCGCCTACGCCGCGATGGCCACGAGCGCCGACAAGGGCGCCGTGCGGGACGTGTCGAAGCTGGGCTGACGCCCGACTGAAGACGCGAAAGGGCCGCCCCGTCGACCGGGGGCGGCCCTTTCGTATCGAACGAAGCCCACGGAGTTCGCGAAGTTCGCGAAGTTCGCGCACGAGCCTCACCAGCCCGAAGGATCCCGTCCGTCCACCGCGAACACGGTCCCGTCGGGAGCCCCGGCGTAGACCCGTCCGTCGGCCGCCTCCGGCGCGGGCAGCGTGCTCACCACTTCGTCGGAGTGCGCGCCGAACCGCGGTTCCGTCTGGCCGACGAGCTTCCCCGCCTCCGCGTCGACCGCGAGCAGACGGCCGTCGGGAGCGCTGAAGTACACGTGCGTGCCGTCCACGGTCGGCACCGAGCCCCTGCTCACGGCCGTCTGCAGGGACCACAGCAGCTTCTCCTCGCCGGTGTCGACGGCCACGAGAGCACCGTCGTACGTCATGAGGTAGACCCGGTCCCCGTACACGGCCGCGCTCGGCTGCTGGAGCGCGACGGACAGCGCGACCCGCTTCGACACCTTCGTCCCGGGGGAGAAGCGGACCACGGCGTCGGCCATGCCGTAGCCGCCGTCCCCGTCCTCGGCCAGCAGCACGACGCTGTCCTCCCCGGCGCCCACCAGCGTCAGCGCCTCGTCGAACCGCTCGTCCCACCTCACCTCGCCTGTGGCGGGGTCGACCGCGGTGACCCGGGTCCGGCCCTCGCCGGAGGTGCTGGTCGCGTAGACCAGCGGGTTCCCGGGGAACGACACGAAGTACGGATCGCTCACGCCGGGGATCCGCCGGCTCCACGCGGTCCGCCCGGTCGCGGCGTCCACCCCGGTCACCGTGCCGTCGGCCGCCGTCAGCAGCAGGGTCCCGCCGGCGTACCGGACACCCCCGTACGCCGACACGTCCCGTTCCCAGCGCACGGTGCCCGAGGCCGGGTCGAAGGCCTCGACGCGCTTGCCCGAGTGCGTGAGCACATGCGCCAGCCCGCCCGCGACGACCGGTGCCTCACGGGGTTTGTCGTCGGGGGACAGGGCGTGCCGCCACAGCTCACGTCCGTCGGACGCGTCGAGGGCGGACACCCACCCCAGCTGGGCGCAGATCAGCAGCCGTGCCTCGAACGCGCACTTGGGCAGACCGTCGGCCCCGGCCGGACGCGTCGCCCAGGGGGCGAAGACGCCGGCGGCGGACCGCGACCCGTCCGTGCCCCGAGCGGCCCCGCCCGTGTCCTCGCCGAACACCTGGACGCAGGCGAACCCGCCGCCCACGACGAGCAGCAGCGCGCCCAGGGCGAGAGCGAGCCGCCGACGCCGTCCCCACAGACGCGCGCCCGTCTCGGACGCGCCACTGTCCTCGTCGGCAGACGACTTCGACGACTCCGACGACTCCGGCGACTCCGACGACTCCGGCGGCTTCGACGACTCGGCCGCACCCGCGGACTCTGCCGGCTGCTCGAATTCCCGCACCTCGTCACCGTCGGGCGCGCGCTGGGCCGGTATGAACGCCTGGGTGTCGTACGAGGCGGCCACCGAGCGCAGCTCGCGCATCAACTCGTCGGGCGTCGGCCGGTCCTCGGGCTCCTTCGCGAGACAGCGCAGCACCATCGGGGCGAGGCTCTCCGGCACGCCGGTCAGATCGGGCTCGTGGTGCACGACCTGATAGGCGACGACGTAGGGACTGTCCGAGTCGAACGGCCCCCGCCCGGTCGCCGCGTGCACCAGCACGGAACCCAGCGCGAAAACGTCCGCGGCGGGACCGACCTCCCGTGGCCGCCGGAACTGCTCCGGCGCCATGAACGGCGGCGTTCCGATCAACTTGCCTGTCTCAGTGTGCAGTTCGCTGTCTTTCGGCCGCGAGATACCGAAGTCGATGACCTTCGGACCGTCCTCGGCGAGCAACACGTTGCTGGGCTTCAGATCGCGGTGCACCACGCCGACCCGGTGGATGTCCCGCAGCGCCTCCGCGAGCCCGGCCATCAGCCGCCGCAACTCGCCCGCGCCCATGGGCCCGTTCCGCTTCACGTGCTGCGACAGGGTCGGGCCCGGTATGAACAGCGTGGCCATCCATGGCCGTTCGGCCTCCGGATCGGCGTCGACGACGGGCGCGGTGAAGGCACCGCTGACCCGCCGCGCCGCCGCGATCTCCTGCCGGAACCGCCCCCTGAACTCGGGATCCCGCGCGAATTCGGCGTGTACGACCTTCACCGCGACCTTCATGCCCGAGGTGCCGCGGGCCAGGTGGACCACACCCATGCCGCCCGAGCCCAGGCAGGACTCCAGGTGGTAGTGACCGGAGTACTCCGGAAGTTCCGCTTCCGCGCCCGCCCCGGTGTTGTGCTGTGGCGCCATGGACCACCCCCGTGCTGTTCGTCCGCGCGCGCGACGCACGGAGCCTAGTCGATGACGCTCGCGGGACCGAGGCGACTTGCTAGCCTCCATGTGCGAATCATGCACATGTGTTTCATGGCTTGATTCGGGGGAATCAACGTGACCCCATGGCAGTCATGGGGTCTTACGGGGGAGGTTTTTTCATGGCCGCAGAGCGCGTGGAAGAAGTGAAAGAGGCCGCAGAGGCCGGAGTGGCCACGGCCGGGGGCGCCGTCGAGACACAGGCCGCGGCGGGGCTGACGTACTACCCCATCGCGCCCGGCGTGCGCCTCAACGTGCGCAGCGGTCCCGCCACCAGCTACCCGATCGTCAAGGTGCTGCCCGAGGGGACGCGGGTGCCGATCTTCTGCCAGTCGCCCGGCACGTCGGTCACGGGCCCGTACGGCACGACGAACATCTGGGACAACATCGCCGACAGCCAGTTCGTCTCGGACGCGTACGTGAGGACGGGCAGCGACGGCTACATAGCGCCCCGCTGCGACTGACCCGTCCGCGCGCACGCCTTCGCGCGCACCCACCCGGGGACCCCGCCCCGCCCGGAGCCATAATCGTCCCGTGAGCGACGAAAACGGCACCCCGGACACCACGGCGGGTTCCCCGGACACCACCGCGGGTTCCCCGGACCGCAAGGCGGGTTCCTCCGGCCTCCCGGCCGGTTCCCGGGCCGCGGGCACCCCCGCCGCC
>NZ_MUBA01000044.1 GCF_002154575.1 Streptomyces bobili | reverse complement strand
CGCCCGCACGGCGCCCGCACCCGTCGCGGTCGGCGCCCCCGACATCGGTCCCGTCCGGCTGGCCGGAGCGGCCGTCCCGATCGGGCCCGGCCCGCGGGTCGCCGACGTCCGCGCCACCGCCGCCGTCAAGGCACCCGTGCCCGAGCCCGGCCTGGTCGCCTCCTGGTCCCGGCCCCGCCCCGGCGTCAACGGCGCCGACCCGGCCGCCACCGCCGCGCCCTCGGCCCCCGCGGAGACCCCGGCGGGCTGGCGCCCCTGGCGGTTCCGCATGTCCAACGACGTGTGGGGCACCCCGGCCGTCGCCGGCGACCTCGTCTACGTCACCTCCTTCGAGGTGCACGCCCTGGACGTGGCCACCGGGCGCCGCCGCTTCAAGACACGCGACGTGGCCTGGTCGATGGCGGTCGCCGACGGCCGTATCCACGCCTCCGACGGGCCCACCCTGTTCACCCTGGACGCCCGTGAGGGCGCCGACCTGTGGCGGCTGCCCACCGACTCCTGGGTGTACTGCCTCAAGGCCGAGCGGGGCACGGTGGTCACCGGCACCCGCGGCGGCGGCGTCCAGGCATGGGAGGCCTCCACCGGGCAGAAGCTGTGGGAGGCCACCGGCTGCCAGACCGACTTCGAGTCCCCGGAGGCCGGCCCCGCCCTCCACGACGGCATCGTCTACGTCTGGCAGGACGCCCGCCTGCGCGCCCTCGACGCCCGCACCGGTGAGGAACGCTGGTCGTACCCCATCGGCGACTCCGCCTCCTGCAGCGGCGTCCCGGTCCGGGTGACAGCGGCCCCCGACGGCTACGTCTACATCTCGGCCGGCACCCGTGTCCTCGCCGTGGACGCGGCGAGCGGCATGGTCCGCTGGCACTTCGAGGCGCCCGCCGTCTTCCTCTCCCCGCCCGCCTTCGTCCCCGGCCCCGCGGTCGCCGGCGGCGGTATCTACCTCGCCGACTATCTGGGCACGGTCTACGCCCTCGACGCCAACGACGGCCGCGACCGCTGGCGCATCGCCACCGAGGCCCGCACCTCGATCGACCCCGTGCTGGTCGCCGCGGGCCACGTCCATGTCGGCAGCGGCAAGGGCCTCTACACCCTCGACGCCGTCACCGGCACCCCCAAGTGGCGTTTCCAGGCGGGCGGCGACATCGTCGGGTCCCCGGCGGTGGCCGAGGGCCGCATCCACTTCGGCTCCACCGACCACCTGCTCTACACCCTGAAGGCCGACGACGGCCGCCTCCGCTGGAAGCTGGCGACCGGCGGCGAGATCACCGGCACCCCGGTGGTCCGCGACGGCGTCGTCTACGCCTGCAGCAAGGACCGCTGCGTCTACGCCCTGGACGCGGAGAAGGGCACGGGAACGGCACGAACGGCGTAGGCCGTCGCCTCCGCGCCCGGCCGGACAGCTGACCCGGCTGAGCCTCAGCGCACCCCGAAGCCCCGCGCCCGCCGCCCCGCGAAGAGTTCCGCCTGCTGCTCGGCGGGCAGGTTGCCCAGTGCGACGAGGTGCGGCGCCTGCGCGAATCCGGCGGCGAGGGAGGCCTCCTTCGCCGCCCACAGCGCCCGGACGGTGCCCTGGACGGCGGCGGCCGGATACCCGGCGACGACGGTCGCGCACGCGACAGCCGCCTCCAACGCCCGCCCCGCCTCGGTCAGTTCGGAGACGAGGCCGATCTCGTGGGCCCGCCGGGCCGACATCCGCTCCGCCGCCCCCATGAGCATCATCCGCGCGACCTCCCCGTACGGCATGCGCTGCGCCATGAGCACCGACTCGTACGCGCTGACCATGCCGTACGTGGTGTGCGGGTCGAAGAAGACCGCTTCGGCGCCCGCGACGAGGAACTCGCACTCCCCGAGCAGGTAGAAGGCGCCCCCGCAGGCCATGCCCTCGACGGCGGCGACGACGGGCTTCCACAGGTCGTTGGCCTTGGGCCCGACGGTGAGCAGCGGATCGTCCTGCATGTAGGGCGAGCCGGGCTGCGGCACGACGGCGTCCCGGTCGATGCCCGTGCAGAACGCCCGCCCGCCGGCCCCGGCGAGCACGACGGCCCGCACGGAGTCGTCGAACCGCAACGCCCGCCACACCTCGGCGAGTTCACGCGCGGTCTCCAGGTCGATGGCGTTCAGCCGCTCGGGCCGGTCGAGGGTGACGACGGCGACGCCACTGTCCTCGTCGATGCCGAGACGCGGACTCACGGGCGCTCCAGGACCCACTGGGGCAGCCCGCGCCCGTCGAACACCGCCCGCACGCGGGCGCCGATCCGGACCCGGTCGGCGGGGAAGGAACCGAGCGGCGCGCCCGCCTCGGCGACCAGGTTGCCGACGAGCCGGACGCGGGGCGCGTCGGCCAGCTCCACGAGGACGACGTTGTACGGCGCGTGTGCGGCGTAGTCCGGCAGCAGGGGCGGGTGCGGGACGGCGTACGACCAGACGCGTCCGCGGCCGGAGGTGAGCCGCCAGTCGGTGGCGAAGGACTGGCAGTGCGGGCAGCAGGGCCGGGGCGGGAAGCGGGGTTCGCCGCAGTCGGCGCAGGCCTGCACGCGGAGTTCACCGAGGGCGGCGTACCGCCAGAAGGGGGCGCCGTCGGCGTCGACGACCGGTTCGAGCATCTCAACTCCTCAGCAGCAGCGCGGAGGTGGGGACTCCCTCTCCGGCGGTGACGAGACAGGTGGTGGCGCCGGGCACCTGGGCGGTGCTGGTGCCGCGCAGTTGCTTCACACCCTCGGTGATGAGGTTGAAGCCGTGCACGTAGGCCTCGGAGAGGCCGCCGCCGCCGGTGTTGATGGGCAGCCGGCCGCCGCTCTCCAGGGCGCCGCCCTCGGTGAAGGCGCCCCCTTCGCCCCGGCCGCAGAAGCCGTACCCCTCCAGGGAGAGGGGGATCAGAGGGGTGAACGCGTCGTAGATCTGGGCCACGTCGACGTCCTGCGGGGTGAGGTCGGCGTGTTTCCACAGATGCCGGGCGGCGGTCCAGGCGGGTCCGGTGAGCGGGTCGTCGGTCCAGTAGTTGACCATGCCGTGGTGCTGGGCGGGCAGGCCCTGGGCGGCGGAGTGGACGTACACGGGCCGCCGGGCGCAGTCGCGGGCGCGTTCGCGGCTGACGACCACGCAGGCCAGCGCGCCGTCGGTCTCCAGGCAGTTGTCGTAGAGGCAGAGGGGTTCGCTGATCCAGCGCGAGGTCATGTACGCGTCGCGGGTCAGGGGGCGGTCGTACATGACGGCGGCCGGGTTCTGGTTGGCCCGGTTGCGGCAGGCGAGGGCGACGGCGAAGAGGTGGTCGCGGGTGACGCCGTACTCGTGCAGGTAGCGGCGGGCGAGGAGCGCGATCTCGTCGACGGGCCGCAGGAGGCCGAAGGGGCGCGTCCACTGGGCCGGGGTGGGGAGCTGGACGGCGGTGTTCGTCCACGGGCGCGGTCCGCTGCCCCGCTTGCGCGACCGCCAGGCGACTCCGACGCTCGCCTGACCTGCGGCGATGGCGGCGGCGAGGTGGGCGACGGTGGCGCAGGACCCGCCGCCGCCGTACGGGACGCGCCCGAAGTAGGTCAGATCCCCGAAGCCGACGGCCTTCGCCAGCTCCACCTCGTCCGTCTCCTCCATCGTGTAGGAGGCGAGGGCGTCGACCTCGCCGGGTGCGATCCCGGCGTCGTCGAGCGCGGCGACGACGGCGCGGCAGGCGAGGGTCTTCTCGTCCTCGGGGAGGTGCTTGGCGAAGGGCGTCTGCCCTATGCCGACGATGGCGGTGGCGTCCTTGAGACCGGCCACGGGGTCACCTCCACGGAAGCCAAGTGAGCTGACAGCACGACAGGTTACAGCTAATCTGACGGACAGTCAGGTACCTGTCGCGAGGAGGTCCGTCATGCGCGCTGAGGGTGCCGGGGAGTGGGAGACGATCCCCGAGCTGGTCCGGTGGGCGGCGCACCGGTACACGGAGGCCGAGGCGGTGGTGGAGGGCCGTACCCACGTCTCGTACGGCGAACTCGGCGCCCGCGTCGAGCGGTCGGCGGCCTCCTGCCTGGCCCACGGCGTCCGGACGGGCGACCGCGTCGCGATCTGGGCGCCGAACTCGCTGGACTGGATGGTCGCCGCCCTCGGCGCGGTGTCGGCCGGTGCGGTGCTGGTGCCGCTGAACACCCGCTTCAAGGGCGCCGAGGCGGCCGACGTCCTGGCCCGCAGCCGTGCCCGCCTCCTCTTCGTCACCGGCACGTTCCTCGGCACGTCCTACGTCGCCTCGCTGCGGCGGGCCGCCGGGGAGGGTCCGGGGCAGGGACCCCTGCCCGGACTGCCCGCACTGGAGACGGCGGTGGTCCTCTCCGAGGACGCCCCACCCGGCTTCCACACCTGGAAGGACTTCCTGGCGGGCGGCGAGGTCGTCAGCGCGAAGGAGGCCCGCACCCGCTCGCTGGAGGTCTCCGGCGCCTCACCCTCGGACATCGTCTTCACCTCGGGCACGACCGGCCGCCCCAAGGGCGCGGTCATCACCCACGCGCAGACCCTGCGGGCGTACGACATCTGGTGCGACCTGGCGGGCCTGCGCCGGGGCGACCGCTACCTGATCGTGAACCCCTTCTTCCACACCTTCGGCTACAAGGCGGGTGTCATCGCCTGCCTCATGCGGGGCGCGACGATGATCCCGCAGCCGGTGTTCACCGTGGACACCGTGCTGGCGAACGTGGCCTCCGAGCGGATCTCCGTCCTCCCCGGCCCCCCGACCCTGCACCAGTCCCTGCTCGACCACCCGGCGCGGGACGCCTACGACCTCTCCGCGCTGCGCCTCGTCGTGACCGGCGCGGCGGTCGTGCCGCTGCGGCTGGTGGAGCGGCTGCGCGGCGAACTGGGCGTGGACACGGTGCTCACCGCGTACGGCCTGTCCGAGGCGAGCGGCATCGTCACGATGTGCCGCCGAGGCGACGAACCGTCGGTCATCGCGTCGACGTCCGGCCGCGCCATCCCGGGCACGCAGGTGCGGGTCGTCTCGGCCACGGGAGCCGAACGGGGCCCCGGCGAACCGGGAGAGGTCCTGGTCCGCGGCTTCAACGTCATGCGCGGCTACTACGAGGACGAGCAGGGCACCGCCGAGGTGCTCACCCCGGACGGCTGGCTGCGCACCGGCGACGTGGGCGTCCTGGACGACGTCGGCAACCTCCGCATCACCGACCGCATCAAGGACATGTTCATCGTCGGCGGCTTCAACGCCTACCCGGCCGAGATAGAGCAACTCCTCGGCCTGCACCCGGACGTGGCAGACGTCGCGGTCGTCGGCGTCCCGGACACCCGACTGGGCGAGGTCGGCAAGGCGTACGTGGTCCGCCGACCGGACTCCGTACTCACCGGCGACGACCTGATCGCCTGGTCCCGACGCGAGATGGCGAACTACAAGGTGCCGAGAGCGGTCGAGTTCATGGCGGAGCTGCCGCGCAACGCGAGCGGCAAGGTGGTGAAGGGGGAACTGCGGAGCCGCTGACCGCGGCCGGGCCGGTGCGCGGGCGCCCGGCCGCGGTCAGCCGGTGCGCTCAGCCGAGGGCGCGGACGGCCTGGTAGTACGTCCAGGCCGTACTGGTGCAGGCGGTCTTGGTGGCGCCGCTGTAGGAGTTGCACGCGCGCTTGAGATCCTCGTAGAAGGCGCTGTCGAGGCGGGACTTGTTGGCGGCGAAGGTGCCGGCGGCCTTGTAGTTGCGGTAGCCGAAGTCGTGCCGGGCGCAGGAGGTGGAGAAGGGGAAGCCGAAGGGGTTGTCCGGCGAGGAGGAGCAGTAGTCGGTCGTCCAGTCGAAGCCGTACGCGGACCAGGCGGCCTGGTTGGACCGGGCGGCCGTCCACTGGCTGTAGCTCGACGCGGTGGTCTGCGTCCAGCCCGAGAGGACCTGGGGCTTGTCGGCGGGAGCGGCCTCGGTCGCGGTCGCGGTGGCGAACACGACGCCGAGGGCGAAGGTCGAGGCGGCAAGAGTGGTGCCGAGTCTGCGGTGCATCCCACACCTCCATAAGACTGCCGCCCGCGCATCGGGCAACAGGTTCATGTCAAAATGGTTGCCGCGCGCAAGCCCCGCTCACACCCCGTCAGCCCAAGGGATCTCTGAACTCCGGGTGCCACAGGGCGAGCGGAACATTAAGCACCGGTTAGCCGGGTAAGCCGGCGGCGCACCCGGCGACTTGGCGAACTGCGGACGGAGGGCCGGTACCGGTCCGCTCGACGCTCCCCTCGACGACCCACCAGGTCCTGGACACACCTCGACCGCGGCGGCCCCCCTCCGCGCCGCCGCGGTCGATCGTTCCCCGTGTGTCGTGAAGGCCTACTTGCCGCCGCCGTCCAGGTCCAGGGCGGGCGGGGCCGGTGCGTGGTTCTCCATCGTGACGATCTCGCCCTCGGCCACCGGCTCGGCCGTCCCGGACGTCTCCGAGGTCCCCGGCGTCTCGGCTTCCGGCTTCTTCAGCTCGGAGAGGGCCGGGAGGATCGGTGCGTGGTTCTCGAGCGTGGTGATGTCCGCGGTGTCGGTCGTCGACTGCTTCTCGGTGTTGCTCATATTCAGGCTCCCCCAGGGAGTGGTGTTCAGGTGACTGTGGCTGTGAGACGCCTCTGTCCGGCGATTCCCCCGAGTATCGCCGGACAGAGGGCATATGCCGGAGCCCACCCCCCGATGGGCCCGTGCGACCCGCCTGCCCCCCGACGCGACGGACCGTTGAGGGGACCTTGTCAGTTGGGCATAAACATTCGATGAACGCTGCGGACGAAGGGCCGACGAGGGACCTACGAAGCGCCTACGAAGTACCTACGACGCGTCCAGGGGCGTCAGCAGATGGCGTACCTCCGCGGCCTCCGGCACTCCCGACCGTTCCAGCAGCTGCAGGGCCTCGTGCCAGCAGGCTCGAGCCCGGTCCGTCTGGCCGAGTGCGTCGAGGCTCTTGCCCAGCACTGTGAGGACGCTGCCTCGGATGAGGTCACCGCCGATGAACCCGATGGCCAGTGCCTGCTCGGCGTGCTGGGCCGCTTGTGCCGGGCGCTGGTCCGTCAGGTGCAACTGGGCGATGCGGAAGTGTGTCGTGCCCTCCCACAGGCGCTGCCGGTTGCTGCCGAACATCTCCAGCGCGTCGGTCAGTTGGGCGAGTCCCTCGGGGAACCGTCCGGCTCGGATCAGTGCGACGCCGAGCGCGTAGCGGCCGTTCGCGAGCCGCAGTGAGAGGCCGAGTTGCTGGAAGATCTCCACGCCCTGCTGGGCGAGGGTGACGGCGTCGGGCGGACGGTTCATGCGTTCGTAGAGCCGTGACAGGTTGCACAGCGCGCTGGCCTCTCCGGGCCGGTTCCCGTCGGCCCGGTACCCGTCCCTGGCGGTGGTGAGGAACTCCTCGGCCTCTTCGTGGCGGCCCTGGCTGAGCGCGATGATCCCGCGATCGGTGGCCGCCCAGCTGATCGGCGTCGCGTCGTCCGCCGTGGTGGCGAGTTCGATGGCGCGCCGGGCCTCGTCGTCGGCCTCGGCGTAGCGTCCGGCGGCCAGGTGACCGTTGGAGAGCGCGGTCCGGGCGCGGCTCTCGGCGCGGACGTCACCGGCTTCCTGCGCGGCGTCGCGCAGCGCGGCCGCGGCGGTCTCGTACTGCTTCGCGTTCGCTCCCGATTCGGCCAGGTCCTTCGCCGCCCACAGCAGGTCGACGGCTCGACGGAGCCCGTTGCCCGTGGTCTGCTGCCGTGCGCAGGCGAGCAGGCGCTGTGCTTCCAGGAAGAGCCAGTCCAGGGCCTCGGTCCGGTCGGTGAAGGCCAGGCCGGTGTACGACGTCGGCTCCAGGTGTGTGACCGTCCGATCCCCCGGCCGCTCGATCGCGTAGACCCCCGCCGCGGTCGCCAGATAGAAGTCCAGCACCCGTGACATCGCGGCCCCCCGCTCACCCGGAAACGACTCGTCGCGTTCGGCGCATGCACGCGCGTAGAGGCGGACCAGGTCGTGGAAGCGGTAGCGGCCGGGTGCGGCGGACTCCAGGAGGGAGGTGTCGACCAGGGACTCCAGAAGGTCCTCGGTCTCCTCGGGGGGCAGGTCGAGTACGGCCGCTGCCGCCGCGAGGGACATGTCGGGGCCGTCCGCCAGGCCGAGGAGGCGGAACGCGCGGGCCTGGGCCGGTTCGAGCTGGCCGTAGCCGAGTTCGAAGGTGGCCTTCACCGCGAGGTCGCCGGCCTGGAGTTCGTCGAGGCGGCGGCGTTCGTCGGCGAGTTTGGCGGCGAGGACGGACACCGTCCAGGTGCGCCGGGCGGCCAGCCGGGACGCGGCGATGCGGATGGCCAGCGGCAGGAAGCCGCAGGCGGCGACGACGTCCAGCGCGGCCTTCCGTTCCGACGCGACCCGTTCCTCGCCGACGATCTTCGTGAACAGGGCGAGTGCCTCTTCCGGCGACATCACGTCCAGGTCGACGAGGTGGGCCCCGGCCAGGTCCACCATGCGTACGCGCGAGGTGACGAGGGCCGCGCAGCCCTCCGTGCCGGGCAGCAGGGGGCGTACCTGCGCGGCGTCCTTGGCGTTGTCGAGGAGGACCAGCACGCGCCGGCCGTCGAGCATGGAGCGGTACAGCGCCGCCCGTTCCTCCAGGGTGTCGGGGATGGCCGAGTCGGCGGTGCCGAGGGCGCGGAGGAAGGCGCCGAGGACCGTCTCGGGTTCGGCGGAGCGGGAGCCGGCGCCCTGGAGGTCGACGTAGAGCTGGCCGTCGGGGAAGGCGGGGCGGGCCTGGTGGGCGACGTGTACGGCGAGGGTCGTCTTGCCGACGCCGCCGATGCCCGCCAGCGCCGACACGGCCATGACGCGGCCGCCGTCACCGCTGTCGCCGCCGTCGCCGGACGCTCCGGCGAGGACTTTGCTCAGTTCGGCCACGAAGGAGGACCGGCCGGTGAAGTCGGGGACCGTCGCGGGGAGTTGCGCGGGCCGCACGGCCGCGGCGCTGGGCTCGGTCTGCGGCGCGGACGGTTCCGCGAGGTCCGGGTCGGCCTGGAGGATGCGCTGCTGCAACTCGCGCAGCCCCGCCCTCGGGTCGACGCCGAGTTCCTCCGCGAGCAGCCGCCGCGTGTCGGCGTACACGGCGAGGGCCTCGGCCTGCCGGCCGCTGCGGTACAGGGCGAGCATCAGCAGTTCGCGCAGCCGCTCGCGCAGCGGGTACGCCGCTGTCAGCGCGGTCAGTTCGGAGACGGCCTCCGCGTGGCAGCCCTGCTCCAGGTCCATGTCGAGGCGGGATTCGAGGAGGCCGAGCCGCCATTCCTCCAGCCGGACGCGCTGGGCCTCGGCGTAGGGGCCGGGTACGCCGGCCAGTGCCTCGCCGTCCCAGAGCCCGAGGGCGCGGTTGAGCAGCTCGCGCGCCCGGCCGAGGGCGCCCGTGGCCTTCGCCTTCTCCGCCTCGGCCGCCCATTCCTGGGCCACGGCCAGGTCGAGGGAGCCCTCGCCGAGTCCGCGCACCGCGTATCCGCCGGACTCGCTGACGAGGACGCCGGGGTCGAGGACCTTCCGCAGCCGGGAGGCGTACGTCCGTACCGCCGCCAGTGCCTGCGAGGGTGACTCCTCGCCCCACAGGGCGTCGATCAGCTCGGCGGCGGTGGCCGTACGGCCCTCGCGGAGCAGGAGGGCGGCGAGCAGGGCGCGTTGCTGGGGGGAGCCGGTGGCCAGCGGCTCGTCACCGCGGCGGGCGCGCACCGGGCCGAGCACGTCGAAGCGCAACGTCACCGGCTCCCGGAGGGAACCTGGACGCTTCTGCTCCGGCACACGCGGTACACGGTCGTCCATCGGGCTCCCTTCCCCCTGGGCATGATGACCAACTATGTCAGTTTGCCCTGTCCATGCCCCGACCGTCAGCCGTGCGAGACGCCGATCACAGGGCGGGGCGCGGGAGTCCACACAGTCGTCACAACCTCTCCGCACGCGTTCGGGCACAGTTCACCCGGCGAGGCGGCACCACCACGCTTACTGACGGACCGTCAGATCGGCGCTACCGTGCCCTCATGGAGACCGAGACCGAGACCCCCACCGATACCGCCATCGAGCCCGACACCGACACCGCACCCCATGAGAACTTTCCGCGGATCATCTCCGTCGACGACCACACGGTCGAACCCCCCACCGTCTGGCAGGACCGGCTGCCGAAGAAGTACCTGGACACCGGCCCCCGCACGGTCCGCGCCCCGCTGCGCGAGATGACCTTCCTCGGCGGGCGCTTCAAGCCCGTCATGGGGGAGCCCGGTGACGAGGGCCCGGTCGGCGACTGGTGGGTCTACGAAGACCTGCACCGGCCCCTGACCCGCCTCGACACCGCCGTCGGCTACGACAGGGACGAGATCAGGCTGGAGGTGATCACGTACGAGCAGATGCGCCCCGGCTCCTACGACGTCCCCGCCCGTCTCGCCGACATGGACGTCAACCACGTCCAGTCCGCCGTCTGCTTCCCCACCTTCCCCCGTTTCTGCGGGCAGACCTTCACCGAGGCCGCCGACCACGAGCTGGGCCTGCTCTGTGTGCGCGCCTACAACGACTGGATGGTGGAGGAGTGGTGCGGTCCCGCCGCCCACGGCCGGCTGATCCCCCTCACCCTCATCCCCCTGTGGGACGCCGAACTGGCCGCCGCCGAGGTCCGCCGCAACGCCGCCCGCGGCGTGCGCGCCGTCGCCTTCTCCGAGATACCCCCGCATCTCGGCCTGCCGTCCGTCCACACCGACGCCTGGGACCCCTTCCTCGCCGCCTGCGACGAGACCGGCACGGTCATCGCCATGCACATCGGCTCGTCGAGCCGCATGCCATCCACCTCCGCGGACGCACCGCCCGCCGTCGGCTCCACCATCACCTTCGCCAACTGTTGCTTCTCGATGGTCGACTGGCTGATGAGCGGCAAGTTCGAACGCTTCCCCAACCTGAAGATCATGTACGCGGAGGGGCAGATCGGCTGGATCCCCTACATCCTGGAGCGTGCCGACGTCGTCTGGGAGGAGAACCGCGGCTGGGGCGGCGTCGCCGACAAGGTCCACCGCCCGCCGTCCGAACTGTTCGCCGAGCACGTCCACGGCTGCTTCTTCGACGACGCCTTCGGGCTGCGCAACCTGGACTCCATCGGCGTGGGGAACGTGCTCTACGAGACGGACTACCCCCACTCCGACTCCACCTGGCCCAAGTCCCGCGAGGTCGGCGAGGCCCAGATGGGCCACCTGGACGCCGACGTCGTGGAACGCATCGTCCGCGGCAACGCCATCGACCTGCTCGGGCTGACGCCGGACGGCCTGTGGGCCGGGGGCACACGGTGACCGGCGAGGCGGTGACCGGCCTGGAGTACGGCATCCAGCTCCCCGTCCAGTCCCAGTCCACCCTCTACACCGAGCCGTGGGAGACCGGTGCGGGCCCGGCCGACCTGGTCGCCGTCGCCCGCGCCGCAGACCGTGCCGGGTTCGCGTACGTGGCCTGCTGCGACCATGTCGCCATCCCGCGCCGGCTGGCCGGGGCCATGAGCACGGTCTGGTACGACCCCGTCGCCACCCTCGCCCACCTCGCCGCCGTGACCGAACGCGTCCGACTGCTCAGCCACGTCGCCGTGGTGGGCCTGCGGCACCCCCTCCTCACCGCCAAGCAGTACGCCACCCTCGACCACCTCAGCGGCGGCCGGCTGATCCTCGGCGTCGGCGCCGGACACGTACCGGAGGAGTTCGAGGCGCTCGGCGTCGACTTCCGGCAGCGCGGCGCCCTCCTGGACGAGACGATCGACGCCCTGCGTGCCGCACTCGGCACCGAGGAGTTCCCCGAACACCACGGCAAGGCCTACGACTTCGAGGACCTGGGGCAACGGCCCAGGCCCGCCCAGGCCCGCGTCCCGCTGTGGGTCGGCGGCTCGTCACCCGCCGCCGTACGCCGGGCCGCCCTCAAGGGCGACGGCTGGCTGCCCCAGGGCGACCCCAGGGACCGCCTCCCCGCGCAGATCGACCGCATCAGACAACTGCGGGGCGACAACGCCCCCCTCACCATCGGCGCCCTCACCGAACCCCTCTACGTCGGCACCCCCGCCTGGGACGTCGGCCACCGCACCCTCCACGGCCGCCCGGAGGCGATCGCCGAGTCGCTCGGCGCGTACGGAGCGATGGGCGTCCACCAGATCCAGGTCCGCTTCCGCTCCCGAAACCGCTCCGAACTCACTGACCAGATGGCGGCGTTCGGGGCGGAGGTGGCACCGCTGCTGCCGTCCCGCAGACCTGTCTGACAGCACTTATTGAATCTTTGAACATGTCCACGCCGAGCCGCGTATGTACGGACGTACGGACGACATGGCTCCGGCGGAAGGACACGATCACGTGCGCTCCTCCCAGCGACTCTCCGTCGCCCTCGCCCGCTCCGACGGCGGGTGGCCGCACGACGACTGGCCGGGGCCGGAGGATCCGTACGTCGGCCGGGTCGTGAGCCTGGCGCCGCCCTTCCGGATGCCGCGGGGCGTGGACGTGGCCGTCCTGCTCTGCGCGGATCCCGTGGCGGCACTGGCCGGGCTGCTCGACGGGCCGGCGGCCGCGCGGGTTCCGGTGATCGTCGTCAGTGCCCGGCGGGACACGGACACGGTCGTCGAGGTGTTCCGCCGGGGAGCGGGCTACCTGGTCGAGGGCGACTACTGCGCCTGCATGCTGTCCTCGGCCGTCATGGGGGCCACCGTCGGCCACACCTACCTCTCCCCGGCCGCCTGTGCCGCGCTGCGCGAGGAGGCCCGGCGGACGCACCCCGGCGGAGAGGCGATGGAACGGCTGCGCTCCCTGCTCTCACCGCGCGAACGCCAGATCATGGAGCTGCTGTCGACCGGTCTGGGCGCGCAGGAGATCGGGCTGCGATTACGCCTCAGCGAGAAGACCGTCCGCAACAACCTCAGCAACATCTACGCCAAGCTCGACGCGCGGGGCGGCACGGACGCGGTCCTGAGGTGGTTGGGAGCCGCGCCCGTGCTTCGCACCTGAGAATTCCTCAATGGCGGAGGAGAGTTGTCACGGCGCCGGGATTTCCGTCAACGGGATCTCCACGTCGGAGACGTTGGCTCCGCCCTCGCCGAATCCGGGTTCCGCGCGGAGACTTTTCGCCGAGTTCTGTATGCCGTTGGCCTGGGCGGTTCCGCATTTCACGTTGCGCAGCCAGAGCCGGCCGTCCGGAGTTCCGTTCTTGAGGAGCTGTGGGTAGAAGACGTGCACGCTCGTGCCGCCCTCGCTCGGCGAGAGGAACACCTTCTGGCCGTCCTGCTCCTCCTTGTACGTGGCCTTGAGGAATCCGCTCACGTCGGTGCGCTTCTCCGACCACATGAAGAACCCGAGGTGGTCGGGTTGCACGGTGTCGGTCCGGGAGAAGTCGAATCCCGTGCCGGTGTCGTCCCGCTTGAGGTCGATCTCCGTGGTGTTGAACTTGGCGCCGATCTCGAAGAACGAGTTGCCCAGTTTGGAGTCGGCGGAAGCGGTGAAACCGTCTTCGAGCGTGACGGACCTCGTCACCGACGCCGACACGCTGAAGGCCTTCGAGAGGGCGCTCGTGGAACCGCAGTTGTCGGTCACGGTGGAAACGCGTTTGTTGGACCCGAGGCTGTCCCTCTTGAACTGGACGTCGACGAATTCACAGTTGTCCAGCTTCGCGGCGTTCTGCGCGCAGTCCCTGGTCACTTCGGAGGGGGTGGCGGCACCCGCCTGGTTCATCAGCGGGACGGCCACCGCGACGGCCACCAGCGGTGCCATGGCGATGACGACGCGCTTCTTCTTGCTCCGGTGATGTCCCTTGCGGCCGGTGCGGGTCATGGGGGGTTCTCCTTGATGACGGAGGGGGGAG
>NZ_MUBA01000439.1 GCF_002154575.1 Streptomyces bobili | reverse complement strand
GCACGCGCGCGTGCCGTCCTGCGGCAGCCGGTAGGCGGCCATCAGCGCGCGGGCCGGGACCTCCTCCTCGACGATCTCGCGCAGCTGCTCGCCCATGACGTCGGGCAAGGAGCCGTCACGGGGCTCGGGCTTGCCGTCGTGGGCGGGGATGGAGCCGAAGTACTTCTCGATCCAGGCGAGCGTCTGCTCTGGGTCGATGTCTCCGACGACCGACAGGACGGCGTTGTTGGGCGCGTAGTACGTCCGGAAGAACGCGCGCGCGTCCTCCAGGGTCGCCGCGTCCAGGTCGGCCATCGAGCCGATCGGCGTGTGGTGGTAGGGGTGGCCCTCCGGGTAGGCGAGAGCGGTCAGCTTCTCGAACGCCGTGCCGTAGGGGACGTTGTCGTAGCGCTGGCGGCGTTCGTTCTTGACGACGTCGCGCTGGTTCTCCATCGACTCGTCGTCCAGTGCGGCGAGCAGGGAGCCCATGCGGTCGGCCTCCAGCCAGAGGGCCAGCTCCAGCTGGTGGGTGGGCATGGTCTCGAAGTAGTTGGTGCGCTCGAAGCTCGTCGTGCCGTTGAGCGAGCCTCCCGCGCCCTGGACCAGCTCGAAGTGGCCGTTGCCCTTGACCTGGGCGGAGCCCTGGAACATCAGGTGCTCGAAGAGGTGAGCAAGGCCGGTACGGCCCTTGACTTCATGGCGCGAGCCGACGTCGTACCAGAGACACACCGCCGCGACGGGGGTCAGGTGGTCCTCGGAGAGCACCACGCGCAGGCCGTTGGCCAGGCGGTGCTCGCTCGCTGTCAGGCCCCCGGAGCCTGCCTGGGCTGTGGCCGTGTGACCCATGGGCATGTACGTCCTTCCGATCGCGGACGCGGTCGTCGAAACCGCGGTTTTCCTGCCGGTCCTGCCACTGTATGCAAGCGTGCGCAGCCGCGGCGAAGTTCCCGGGCGGCGTACGCCGAGAGCGAGATCGCGTAGCCTGCGGACAGCCGTGGACGAGGTGCCGCTCCGGCCGGTCCGGTCGCCGACGCCCGGACCCTGGGACGCGCTGTCAGTGCCACGGTCCACAATGGTCCGCGTAGATCCCGTCACACGCCTCAGCAAGAGTGAGCCGAAGGGCGCGCGTCGACACCGACGTGAGCGCCCCGCAGGCGAGCGACCAGGAAACAGGAGGAGCCGGCAGCGATGGCCCGCCGCAGCACGAAGACCCCGCCGCCCGACGACTCGTACGAGGAGCGGATCCTCGACATCGACGTCGTCGACGAGATGCAGGGCTCCTTCCTCGAGTACGCGTACTCGGTCATCTACTCCCGCGCCCTGCCGGACGCCCGCGACGGCCTCAAGCCCGTCCACCGCCGCATCGTCTACCAGATGAACGAGATGGGCCTGCGTCCCGACCGCGGATACGTGAAGTGCGCGCGCGTCGTCGGCGAGGTCATGGGCAAGCTGCACCCGCACGGCGACGCGTCGATCTACGACGCCCTGGTCCGCATGGCCCAGCCGTTCTCCATGCGAGTGCCCCTGGTCGACGGTCACGGCAACTTCGGCTCGCTGGGCAACGACGACCCGCCGGCCGCCATGCGGTACACGGAGTGCCGTCAGACCGCGGCGACGAGCCTCATGACCGAGTCCATCGACGAGGACACGGTCGACTTCACCCCGAACTACGACGGCCAGGAGCGGGAGCCGGTGGCACTGCCCGCCGCCTTCCCGAACCTCCTGGTCAACGGCTCCTCGGGCATCGCGGTCGGCATGGCCACGAACATGCCGCCGCACAACCTGGGCGAGGTCATCTCGGCCGCCCGCCACCTGATCCGCTTCCCGAACGCGGATCTGGACACGCTGATGAAGCACGTCCCGGGCCCCGATCTGCCCACCGGCGGCCGGATCGTCGGTCTCTCCGGGATCAGGGACGCCTACGAGACGGGCCGCGGCACCTTCAAGATCCGCGCCACGGTGTCGGTGGAGACCGTGACGGCCCGCCGCAAGGGCCTCGTCGTCACCGAACTGCCCTTCGCCGTCGGCCCCGAGAAGGTCATCGCCAAGATCAAGGATCTGGTCGGCTCGAAGCGGATCCAGGGCATCGCCGACGTCAAGGACCTCACGGACCGCGCGCACGGGCTGCGCCTGGTCATCGAGATCAAGAACGGCTTCGTGCCGGAGGCCGTCCTGGAGCAGCTGTACAAGCTGACGCCCATGGAGGAGTCCTTCGGGATCAACAACGTGGCGCTGGTCGACGGCCAGCCGCTCACGCTGGGCCTCAAGGAGCTGCTCGAGGTCTACCTCGACCACCGCTTCGAGGTCGTCCGGCGGCGCAGCGAATTCCGCCGGACCAAGCGCCGCGACCGCCTGCACCTGGTGGAAGGCCTGCTCACGGCGCTCGTCGACATCGACGAGGTCATCCGCCTGATCCGCTCCAGCGACAACAGCGCACAGGCCAAGGAGCGCCTGATCGAGCGCTTCTCCCTGTCGGAGATCCAGACCCAGTACATCCTCGACACACCCCTGCGCCGGCTGACCAGGTTCGACCGCATCGAGCTGGAGGCGGAGCAGGAGAAGCTCACCGAGGAGATCGCCGAGCTGACCCGGATCCTGGAGTCGGACGCGGAGCTGCGCAAGCTGGTGTCGGCGGAACTGGCCGCGGTGGCCAAGAAGTTCGCCACCGAGCGTCGTACGGTCCTGATGGAGTCGGCGGGCACGCCGGCCTCCACCGTGCCGCTCCAGGTGGCCGACGACCCGTGCCGCGTGCTGCTCTCCTCCACGGGGCTGGTGGCCCGTACGGCGAACGCCGAACCGTTCGCGGAGGACGCGGACGCCCGGCGGACCAAGCACGACGTGATCGTGTCGGTGGTGCCCGCCACCGCGCGCGGGGAGATCGGTGCGGTCACCTCGACGGGACGGCTGCTGCGGATCAACGTCGTCGACCTGCCGCAGTTGCCGGACACGGCGTCGGCACCGAACCTCTCGGGCGGCGCCCCGCTGACGGAGTTCGTCCCCGTGGAGGGCGAGGAGACGGTGGTCTGCCTGACCACGCTCGACGAGTCCTCCCCGGGCATCGCGCTCGGCACCGAGCAGGGTGTCGTCAAGCGGGTCGTGCCCGACTATCCGACCAACAAGGACGAGCTGGAGGTCATCACCCTCAAGGAGGGTGACCGGATCGTCGGCGCGGTCGAGCTGCGCACGGGCGACGAGGATCTGGTCTTCATCACGGACGACGCCCAGTTGCTGCGCTTCCAGGCGGCGCACGTCCGCCCGCAGGGCCGCCCGGCCGGCGGTATGACGGGCATCAAACTCACCGAGGGCGCGAAGGTGATCTCCTTCACGGCGGTGGATCCGGTTGCGGACGCGGTGGTCTTCACGGTCGCGGGCTCGCGCGGCACGCTGGACGACTCCGTCCAGACGACCGCCAAGCTGACCCCGTTCGACCAGTACCCACGCAAGGGGCGTGCGACCGGTGGCGTGCGCTGCCAGCGGTTCCTCAAGGGTGAGGACTGCCTGTCGCTGGCCTGGGCGGGGCCCGTCCCGGCGCGGGCCGCGCAGAAGAACGGCACCCCGGTCGACCTGCCGGAGATCGACCCGCGCAGGGACGGCTCGGGCATGTCGCTGGGGAAGACGGTGTCGGTGGTGGCCGGCCCGGTCTAGGCCCTCTCGACGGCGTCGACGGCCTCGTCCATGCCCTCGACGGCCTCCTCGCCGGTCTGCTCCTCGGGATCCTGTACGTAGCGAAGGACGCCCCACATGCCGCGCTCGTCGTCGGCGTGCGGGGCGTTGTTCTCACAGCCCTCCAGTTCCTTGACGAGGGCCGCGGTGTCGATGCCGGAGCCGATCAGGACGAGCTGGGTGCGGCGTGCCTCGGCGTGGCCCCAGGGCTCCGGGTAGAAGCGCAGGAAGCGCCCGACGGCGTGCACGCTGTACCGGTTCGCCGGGTCGTGCGGCCCGAAGTCGACGTATCCCTTGATGCGGTAGAGCCCCTCGGGTCGGCTGTCGAGGAACGGCATCAACCGGCGCGGGTCCAGCGGGACTTCGGAGACGAAGGACAGGCTGTCGTAGGCCGTGTGCAGATGGTCAACGTGATCAATATGAGCGTCGTGTCCGGCGTTGCCGTCCTGCCGGTGCAGGTCGTCGAAGGAGAGCTGGCCGACGCGCTCCTCGCTCGGTCGGCACTCGAAGAGCAACTCGGGATCGACACGGCCGTAGGTGGCCGGTACGACGGCTGCCCGGTCGGTGAGCGAGCGCACGAGACCGAGGACACGGTCGGGGTCGGACGTCCGGTCCAGTTTGTTCACCACGACGAGGTCGGCGAGCGCGAGGTGCCGGTCGATCTCGGGGTGCCTGGCGCGGGTCTCCTCGAACTCGGCGGCGTCGACGACCTCGACGAGGCCGCCGTACACGATTCCCGGATGCTCGCTCGCGAGGATCATCCGGACGAGTTCCCCCGGCTCGGCGAGCCCGCTGGCCTCGATGACGATCACGTCCATGCGGGCGGAGGGGCGTGCGAGGCGTTCGAGGTAGACGTCCAGCTCACTGGCGTCCACGGCGCAGCACAGGCAGCCGTTGCCGAGGGAGACCGTGGAATCACCGAGCGCGCCCGCCACGGCCATGGCGTCGATCTCGATGGCGCCGAAGTCGTTCACGATCGCGCCGATACGGCTGCCTCCGCTGCGGTGGAGGAGGTGGTTGAGCAGCGTCGTCTTGCCGGAACCCAGGAATCCGGCGAGTACGACGACCGGGATCTGCTGTGGAGTGCTGCGCTGCGTCAACGTGCGACCTCTCTGACACCTACGCGTGCACCGGCTCGCGGCCCGGCGCACGGTCGAGGATTGAATGCGCAGTCAGGATACGAGCCGGAAGAATCACCGCGAAGTGAACGATTGTTAGCAGCGCCGGCGGGGCAGACGTTGGGCAAGGCGCCGTGGTGTGCGACCCTCACTTCCCTCCGTGCGCCTCCTCTCCGCCTCCCCCGCCGATCAGAGCCGCTCGGCACCCTGGGAGACGGCAAGCGCCGCCCACCGCTCGCCGGTCCCCGTCAGCCGACCCGCAACCGACGACCGGCTGACGGTCGCCTGATTCGGGGGTTGACATGGCCACACGAAAGCACGCTGCGGGGAAGCTGGCATCCGCCACGCTCGGCCTGCTGCTCACCGCCGGCACAGCGGTGCTGGCAGCCCGGCACCGGTATCTCGAGACGGCCCGCCTGGACGAGCGCCGACTGGAACTCGAGGAACTGGCGTTCCGCCGCAAGGCCCTGGCACATCAGCAGCGCATGCACTGGGAACTGCTGGCCAGGGCGATCGACGACCCGTCCCTCGCCGCGGTGATCGACACCTACGACAAGAGCATCCCGGCGGAGAAGCGCCGCCAGTTCCTGTACGCCAACGCGTGGTACGCCCACCTGTACCACCTCTACCGCGCGGGCATCGTGGACCGGGAGGAGCTGTACACGTATCTGCGCGAGTTCTTCCAGAGCCCGCTGTTCCGGGAGTACTGGGAGGCGTCCCAGAGTCAGCGCGCCACCCTCAAGCAGTCGTCCGACGAGGCCCGGATCGGACACATGGTGGACGGTCTCGTCAAGGATCTGGACGAGGCCGACACGGACGAATGGTGGGTGGTGGGCCATCCACCGGCCGAGTGAGCGCGGACCGCACCGCCGATCAGGTCAACTCCTGGGTCTCATCCGCACAACTTCGGCGATGC
The DNA here is from genome assembly GCF_002154575.1 of Streptomyces bobili. Taxonomy (GTDB): domain Bacteria; phylum Actinomycetota; class Actinomycetes; order Streptomycetales; family Streptomycetaceae; genus Streptomyces; species Streptomyces bobili. The sequence goes on along the minus strand of NZ_MUBA01000439.1, from coordinate 18,780 downwards.
AGCCCCAACAACCCCACCGGTCCCGGTACTTTTTGCTCTGCACTCTGCCCAGACCCTTCTGAAGGACCGGTACCACTCTTGAAGATCGTGCGCCGCATCGGTGTGCCTCCGAGCGCCCGAGGCAGTAACTCGGGAGCCAACTGCCCGGATGTGTTCGAACTCAGTGACGGCAACTTCGCCGTCATCGGCACCGAGGCCACCGAGGCGCTGGACGGTGAACTGCCCGCGGACGCCGCACGCGCCGACTACGAACGCATCGTCGTCGTGAGCAGGGAGACACTGATCCGCGCCAAGGCGGACATTCCCGACGCCTGACCCACCGCACGAGCACGGTCCATCCGAAGACCCGTCCCGTCGTCCACCACCCCGGCCGCGCACAACCGTTGAGCGAGCCGGCGGTCACCCGGCGAGCAGCCCGGCACCCCGTCCCTGCTCGATCACCACCGATGAGGCCTGGCGCCAGAACGGCACCAGGCCACACGCGTTCTCCGGACGCCTTCAGCCGCGGACACCGGAAACCGGTCGCCTTCCGGCTCAGGCCGCCGACACGGGGACCGGCGCGCGAGGCCCCACATACCGCGCCGCAGGCCGGATGATCTTCTTGTCCTCCGCCTGCTCCAGGATGTTGGCGCTCCAGCCGACGACCCGGGCCGCCGCGAACGTGGGGGTGAACATCTCGCGAGGCAGCCCACAGAATTCCATGACGACGCCGGCGTAGAACTCCACGTTCGTGTGCAGTTCCCGGCCCGGCTTCAGCTCGGCCAGGATCGCCTCGACCTGCCGCTCGACCTCCACCGCGAAGTCGACGCGCGGCCCCCCGAAGCGCTGGGCGATCTCGCGGAGCATGCGCGAGCGCGGGTCCTCGGTCCGGTAGACGGCGTGGCCGAACCCCATGATGCGATCGCCCGCCAGAACCCGCTCGCGAATCCACGGGTCGATGCGGTCCGGGGTCCCGATCGCGTCCAGGGTGTCCAGCGCGCGGCTGGGCGCACCGCCATGCAGGGGTCCCGACAGCGCGCCGACGGCGGCGACCAGGCAGGCAGCCACGTCCGCGCCTGTCGAGGTGACGACCCGGGCGGTGAAGGTGGACGCGTTGAAGCCGTGATCAATAGTGGAGATCAAGTACTGCTCGACGGCGCGCGCCCGCTCCGGTTCCGGCTCGGCACCGGTCAACATGTACAGGTAGTTCGCCGCGTACGAGAGATCCTCACGCGGCTCGACGGGCCCGAGGCCCTTCCCCAGCCGGTACAGCGCGGTGAGCAGCGTCGGTACGGCGGCGGCTGCGGCGAGGGTGTCCTCCCGTCGCCGGTCGGCGTCGATGTCGTACACCGGCCGGAAGCCCTTCGCGGCGCCCAGCAGCGACAGGGCCGTGCGCAGGCCGGCGAGCGGGTCAGCGTGCGCGCCCGCCGCGGCTATGGCCGGCAGCGCGGCCGCCACCTGGTCGGGAAGCCTCCTCAGGGCCGCGGTCTCGGCGGCGAAAGCGGCAGCGCGGGGGGCGTCGGGCAGGTCACCGTGGACGAGCAGATGCCAGACGTCCTCGAACGGACGGCTGTGGGCGAGGTCGACGGCCGAGTACTGGCGGTAGTGGTAGAAGCCCTCGCGTCCCCGGACGTCACCGACCTCGGTGTCGGCGACGACGACACCGGCAAGTCCCCGCGGTACCTCGACGAGTGTGGCTGCGGACCTGTTGACGGACATGGTTTCCTCCTTGAACTTGATTTGACTGTCCATGATTGACTAAATCTCTGTCAATATTGATTGAATCAACATATGAGCCTTATGGATACGGTGACCCTCATGCGCGATCAGGAACCCGGCTCCGGCCACCCGGAACGACGGCTGACCACCAAGGAGGCCGCCGAGCTGCTCGGCGTAAAGCCCGAGACCGTGTACGCGTACGTGAGCCGAGGCCAGCTCGGCAGCCGACGCGTGCCCGGCGGCCGCGGCAGCACCTTCGACGCCCAGGAGGTCGAGACGCTCGCGCAGCGCAACAGGCGGGAGAGCAACGGGACTCCGGGCACGGGCGCCGAGCAGTCCGTACGCACCCGTCTCACTCTCATCGACCAGGACAGGTACTACTACCGAGGCGTCGACGCGACCGAACTGGCCGCCCGGCACTCGTACGAAGAGGTCGCCGAGTGGCTGTGGACCGGCCGGATGCGGACCGGCGCCACCTTCACCGCACCCCCGGCCTCCGTCGAGGCGGCCCGCCGCGCGGTCGGCGCGCTGCCCGAACACACCGGACCCACCGACCGGTTGCGCGTCGCCGCGATCGCCGCCGCGGTGGCCGACCCGCTCCGCTTCGACCTCTCCCAGGACGCGGTCCTGGGTGCGGCCCGCACCCTCATCCCGACCCTCGTGGCCGCACTGCCGGCGAAACTTCCCGCCCACCGGGACGGCGGTTCCCTGGCCCAGCGGCTGTGGGGACGGCTCAGCTGGCAGCCCGCGGCGGAGGCGCCGCTGCATGTCCTGGACACCGCGCTCGCCCTGCTCGTCGACCACGACCTGGCCGCGTCGACGCTCGCGGTGCGGGTCGCGGCCAGCGCCCGCGCACACGCCTACGCGGCCGTCACCGCCGGTCTCGGAGTGATCGAGGGCCCCCTGCACGGCGCCGCGAGCGGACTCGCGCACCGGCTGGTGCTGGAAGTGCTCGACCAGGGCTCCGCGGGACCCGTGATCGCGGCGGAGCTGCGGGCCGGCCGCCGCATCCCCGGCCTGGGACACCGGCTCTACGCGCAGGAGGACCCTCGCGCGCGTGCCCTCTTCGCCCTGCTGGAGGAGATCCCCGAGGCGGCGCCCGCCCTGGCCGCCGCCCGCGACATAGTGGCCACGGCCGCCCGGCACACCCCGCTGCACGCCAACGTCGACCTCGCGCTGGCCGTCCTCACCGCGTCCTGTGGGATGGAGGCGTCGGCGGGCGAGACCGTCTTCGCCGTCGCCCGGACGGCGGGCTGGATCGCGCACGCCCTGGAGGAGTACGGCGAACGCCCCCTGCGCATGCGTCCGAGCGGCCTCTATGTGGGCCCGAAACCTCCCCGGCCGCTCCCGGAGTAATCCCACCGCACACCCCTGAACAGGCGCGACGCCACGGGTGCCCCGGTCTGGGCGGCACACATGCGCGTGCCGTCCTTCGGGACACATGCCCTACCGGAGGTCGCTGCGGGCCAAGTCAGGTTAGGCTCACCTCTGTGAGTACGTGCACGACCGTCTCGCGGGACCTCGACGAGCCCATGGCCGGGACCGCGGCCACGGCGACGACCTGGCTGCTCCTCGAACAGTCCGGCCCCTGGGGTGCCAAGGCGCTCACGTCGAGCCACCTGGACCCCGTGCTGGGCCGCGCCCTCGAGGCCGCCGCGCAAGGCACCGGAGTTCGCGTCGCGCTCATCCGGCGCCCCGGCCCGCACGCCGACCTCGGCACCGCTCCCCAGCGCCAGGTGTACGCGGCCCACACGGTTCCGGGCAGGGTGTGGCTGCGCAGCGCCACCACCGATGACCCGGGCCGACTGCTGGACATCGACCTCGCCGCGCTCGGCCGGGGCGACCACCACACCTTCGACACGGCTCTCCACGGCACGCCCTACACCGGCGACCCGCTCGCCCTCGTCTGCACCAACGGCAAACGCGACCGCTGCTGTGCCCTCCTCGGCCGCCCCCTCGCCGCCGAACTCTCCGCTTCGGGCGTCGACGGGGTCTGGGAGGTCACCCATCTGGGTGGTCATCGCTTCTCGCCGACCGTGCTGGTCCTGCCGTACGGCTATGCGTACGGCCGCGCCCAGGCCCACGCCGTCAAGGAGGTGTTGCACGGCGCCCAGGAGGGTCGCGTCGTCGTGGAGGGCTGCCGCGGGAACTCGGCGTGGGAACGGCCCGGACAGGCGGCGGAGCTGGCCGTGCGCACGGCGACCGGCGAGTACGCGGCCGAGGCGCTCACCGTCGTTCTGACGCGGGGCGAGGCGCCGCGGTGGGAGGTGACCATCGCGCATGTGGACGGTCGGCACTGGCGGGTGGTCGTGACCCAGGGCGCGTCCGCACCGCCCCGCCCGGAGAGCTGTGGGGCTGCAGTCCTCGGGTCCCCCGCGCGGATGGACGTGGTGGCGATGCACGCGCTCAGGTCGGCGGCTCTGGTCGGCTGATCGGCCGGTGCGATGACGATCGACCTTGATCCGAGGTATCGCGGTATCCGAGGTATCCCGGTATCCGAGGTATCGCCGAATCGTTTCCTCTTGAGTCGATCAAGAGATCCGTATGACACGCCACTACGGCTCCGCGGGCCCGCCCACGTACCGTCGGGGGTATGAGCCCCACTCCCCCCGTCCGTCGCCTGCGCCTCGGGATGCCCCGCCGCGTGTTCTCGCAGATCCTGCTCATGCAGCTGGCGATCGCCGCCGGAGTCGTCGTGCTCGCGACCGGCCTGTTCCTGGCCCCTCTCAGTGACCAGCTGGACGACCAGGCCATGCGCCGCGCGCTCGCCATCGCGCAGACCACCGCGGCCGTACCGCAGATCGCCGAGGACCTCCAGCACACACCGCCGTCGGTCGACGGGCCCGTGCAGCTGGCGGCGGAGCGGATCCGCAAGGCGAGCGGGGCCGAGTACGTGGTGGTGATGGATCTTCGCGGCACGCGCTGGTCCCACACCGAGCCCCAGGAGGTCGGCGGCCACGTCTCGACGGACCCCAGCGACGCCTTGGCCGGCCGGGACGTCATGGAGATCGACAACGGCACGCTGGGCCGCTCGGCCCGCGGCAAGGTACCCCTGCGCGACGGCGGCGACAGGATCGTCGGGGCGGTCTCGGTGGGCATCGAGTACGACAGCGTGCGCGCGCGGCTGATCCACGCCATCCCGGGACTGTTCGCCTACGCGGGAGGCGCGCTCGCCGTGGGTGCGCTGGCCGCCTGGCTGATCTCCAGACGGGTCCAGCGACAGACCCGTGACCTGGCGTTCTCCGATATCTCGGCGCTGCTCTCGGAACGCGAGGCGATGCTGCACGGCATCCGGGAGGGCGTCGTCGCCCTGGACCGGGCCGGCCTCGTCCGCCTGCTCAACGACGAGGCACAGCGTCTCCTGGGCATCGGCGACGAGGCGGTGGGCCGGTCACCGGACGAGGCGCTCGGTGAGGGCCGTACGTCCGACGTCCTGGCCGGCCGGGTGACCGGTACGGACCTGGTCACCGTCCGCGGACAGCGCGTGCTGGTCGTCAACCGCATGCCCACCGACGACGGCGGTGCCGTGGCCACCTTGCGCGACCGCACGGAACTGGAACAGCTGGGGCGGGAACTCGACTCCACGCACGGGCTGATCGACGCTCTGCGCGCCCAGGACCACGAGCACGCCAACCGCATGCACACGCTCCTGGGGCTTCTCGAACTGGAGATGTACGACGACGCCGTGGAGTTCGTCGGCGAGGTGGTCGGTGACCACCGGGCCACCGCGGAGCAGGTGACCGAGAAGATCGGGGATCCACTGCTCGCCGCGCTGCTGGTCGGCAAGGCCACCGTGGCGGCCGAGCGCGGCGTCGCCCTGGGGATCTCGGAGGGCACGCGACTGCCCGACCGGCTGGTCGATCCGCGCGGGCTGGTGACGGTCGTCGGCAATCTGGTGGACAACGCGCTGGACGCCGTAGCCGGCACTCCGCACGCGCGCGTGGAGGTCGAGTTGCGAACCGAGGGCCGCAGCGCCGTGCTGCGAGTGCGGGACACGGGGCCCGGAGTCCCCGCCGAACAGCGTGAGTTGATCTTCACCGAGGGCTGGTCCACGAAGAAGCCGCCTGCCCACGGCAAACGCGGCATCGGCCTCTCCCTGGTGCGCAGGCTCGCCGAGCGGCAGGGCGGCGGGGCGTCAGTGAGCGATGCTCACGGAGGCGGCGCCGAGTTCACGGTCGTCCTGCCCGAGGCTCTGACCGAGGCCGAGCTGGAGCCCGCCCTGGCCGCACCCACGCAGAGCACCGCCGAGAAGGAGACGCGATGATCGAGGTCCTGGTCGTGGACGACGACATCAGGGTCGCCCGCGTCAACGCGGCCTACGTCGAGAAGGTGCCCGGCTTCCATGTCGCCGGCGAGGCGCACAGTGCGGCCGAAGCGCTCCGCCAGGTGGAACTGCTGCCGCGTCTCGACCTGATCCTGCTCGACCACTACCTCCCCGACGAGACGGGTCTGGAGGTCGTGCAGGAAATGCGCAGACGTGGCCACCAAGCCGACGTGATCATGGTGACTGCCGCGCGGGACGTCACGACGGTGCAGGCAGCGATGCGGCAGGGCGCTCTGCAGTACCTGGTCAAGCCGTTCAACTTCGCGGGCCTGCGCGGCAAGCTGGAGGCGTACGCGGAGCTGCGTCGCAGGCTCGACAGCGGCGGCGAGGCGGAACAGGCCGACGTCGACCGCATTTTCGGCGCCCTGTCCGCACCCTCGGAGCCGGGGCTGCCCAAAGGCCACTCCCCCACTACGGCGGAGCTCGTGCGCCAGTCCCTGATGAACGCGGAAGGGCCGCTGTCCGCCCAGGAGATCGCCGAACGCACCGGGGTCAGCCGCCAGACCGCACAGCGCTATCTGAAGCTCCTGGAGCGCACCGGCAGGGCCCGGCTCACCTTGAAGTACGGCGACGCGGGCCGCCCGGAACACCGTTACGTGTGGGCGACCCGCGGCTGAGCGATTCGACGTGCTGTGGCGGGGCCGGACGGACAGTGGCGGCAGCCATCCGACCACCGGCGCAGGAGTCGCGCGTGAACCGGGCGTGACCCGAAGCACAGGTCCTAGACGGCCCCGGCGCCCGTCAGCGACCGGACCTCGGTCTCCGCGTGTTTGGCCTCGTCCGGGACCTCCGCCGAGGTGACCGTGCCGAGCCAGCCGGCGAGGAAGCCCAGGGGAATCGAGACCAGGCCGGGGTTCTGGAGCGGGAAGATCTGGAAGTCGACGTCCGGGAAGATCGACTGAGGGCTGCCCGACACGACGGGCGACACCACGACGAGCACCAGGGCCGGAACCAGTCCGCCGTAGACCGCCCAGACGGCACCCCGCGTGGTGAATCCCCGCCAGAACAGCGAGTACAGCAGGACCGGCAGATTCGCCGACGCGGCGACGGCGAAGGCGAGTCCCACCAGGAAGGCGACGTTGAGATCGCGGGCCAGCAGGCCGAGGCCGATCGCGATGACGCCGATGCCGATGGCGGCGATCCGCGCGACCGTCACCTCGCTGCGCGGTGCGGTGCTCCTGCGTCGCAGCGAGGCGTACAGGTCGTGGGCGACCGACGCCGAGGAGGCGAGCGTGATCCCCGCGACCACGGCGAGGATCGTGGCGAAGGCGACGGCCGCCACGATCGCGAACAGCACGGCCCCTCCGGTGGAACCGGCGCCGCCGCCCAGGTCGAGGGCCAGGAGCGGGACCGCCGTGTTCCCCGAGGCGTTGGAGCCGCGTACGGCGTCCGGACCGACGATCGCCGCCGCGCCGAAGCCGAGGACGATCGTCATCAGGTAGAAGCCGCCGATGAGTCCGATCGACCAGACGACGGAACGCCGGGCGGCCCGCGCCGTCGGCACGGTGTAGAAACGGGCCAGGATGTGTGGCAGACCTGCCGTACCCAGCACGAGTGCGAGCCCCAGGCTGATGAAGTCGAAGCGGGCGATCCAGTCCCCACCGTATTTCAGGCCGGGCGCCAGAAACGCGGCACCGTGCCCGCTGCGCTCAGCCGCGGTGCGCAGCAGCCGGTCGAAGTCGCCATGGAAGCGCACCAGGACGAGCACGGTGAGCACGATCGTGCCACCGAGCAGCAGGACCGCCTTCACGATCTGGATCCACGTGGTGGCCCGCATTCCCCCCAGCGACACATAGATCACCATGAGGGCGCCGACACCGATCACGGCCCATGCCTGGGCCGCCTCGCCGGTGTCGCCGAGCAGAAGGGCGACGAGGCTGCCCGCACCCACCATCTGCGCCACCAGGTAGAGAACGGACACGGTGACGGAGGCCGTCCCTGACGCGATCCTCACGGGGCGTTCGTTCATCCGCGCGGCAATGACGTCGGCAAGCGTGAAGCGCCCGCAGTTGCGCACCAGTTCGGCCACGAGGAACAGGACGACGAGCCAGGCCACGAGAAAGCCCACCGAATACAGCAGACCGTCGTAGCCGAAGAGGGAGATGAGCCCCGAGATGCCAAGGAAGGAGGCGGCCGACATGTAGTCGCCCGCGATGGCAAAACCATTCTCCATGGGGGAGAACAGCCGCCCGCCCGCGTAGAACTCCTCCGCCGAGCCCTGCCGACTGCGACTCACCCACGTCGTGATCCCCAGAGTGATGGCGACGAAGACACTGAACAGCAGCAACGCCAACGTCTGATGGTTGCCGGTCACACCGCACCGCCCCGTGCCTCACGCGTCAGTTCCTGGGTGTCCCAACGCAGTTCGAGCGCCGCGCGGTCCCTGTGCAGTCGTGCGTGGCGCGAGTAGGCCCAGGTGAGCAGGAAGGTGCTCAGGAACTGTCCGAGCCCCGCGAGGAGAGCCACGTTCACCGCGCCCCACACGGGACGGGCCATGAATCCGGGCGCGGTCGTCGCTGTGACGACGTAGGCGACGTACCAGAGGAAGAACCCGATGACCGCGGGAATCACGAACCGCCGATATCGGGTGCGGACCTCCTGGAACGCCTCGCTGCGCTGCACCTCGACATAGACCTGCGCCGCCGCGGCAGCCCCGTCCACCCGCTCCCGACGCGCTGCGGGAACCTCGGTCCCGGACGTGTTCGGGGTGTCGGCCTCGCCCCAGCCCGAGGCCAGCGCGTCATACCAAGGGTCTTCGTACCGCATGTCCCCCGAGGTCTCGACGGACGCCGGGTCAACGCCTTGCCAAGGGTCGCCCGAACTCTCGGTACCGCGGGCACGGCCGTTGCTTGACTGCATGCCCAAGGATGGACAGAACGGGAAGATCCCCGACTCTTCTTCCCTGCGCGCTTCACCCCATCAGGTGACGAAAGGCGCTTTCACCCCACCGGTGGCCGCACCAGCCCCTTCCTGAACGCATAAAGAACCGCCTGTGCCCGGTCGTTGAGCCCGGTCTTCGTGAACATGTTGTTGATGTGTGTCTTCACGGTCGCCGTAGAGACCTGCAGTTGTCGGGCGATCTCCTGGTTGCTGAGGCCTCCGGCGATCAGGACGAGCACCTCGGTCTCCCGTGCCGTCAGCCCGTCGGGCGGACCGACGGGCGCCTTCGGCTCCGGCTCGGGCGCCGACAGATGCTCCAGCAGCCGCCGTTGGACACCTGGCGACAGTCCCGCGTCCCCCGACAGGACGTCCCGCACGGCCCGCACGATCTCGTCGCCGCCCGCGTCCTTGGTGAGGTACCCGCGGGCACCCGCTCTGAGCGCGGGGAACAAGGACTCGTCGTCCCCGAAGGTCGTGAGCACCACCACTTGCGTGCCGGGATGCTCGGCCCGGATGCGTCGGGTCGCCTCGACGCCGTCACAGCGGGGCATGCGCAGGTCCATGAGCACCACGTCCGGGTCCAGTTCCCCGACCAGCCGCACCGCCTCGTCGCCGTCTCCTGCGGCGCCCACGACCTCGATCCCCGGCAGCAGCCCGAGCAGCATCACGATGCCTTCCCGCACGATGGTCTGGTCGTCCGCCACCACGACCCGGGCGGGCTTCGCCTCCGACTCCTCGGTCATGCCGGCACCTTCAGCGTCACCACGAACCCTTCCTCGTCCGGTCCCGCCTCGAGCGAGCCTCCCAACAACTCGGCGCGCTCCCGCATCCCCAGCAGACCGTACCCGCCTCCCGCCCCGGCGAGTTCGGCCGGCGAACCCCCCGAGTCCCTTATCTGCAGGATCAATTGGTCCGATCGGTAATCCAGGTGCACCTGCACCTTGGCCCCCTGCGCGTGCTTGCGCACGTTGGTCAGTGCCTCCTGGGCGACCCTGCGCACGGCCTGTGATGCCTCGGCCGACAGTGGTCTGCGTTCACCCGCCACTGTGACCTCAGCACCGCCGGTCGCCCGCACCAGCCCCGCCAGGAACCCTTCCAGAGGCGTCAGCTCGCCCCGCAGCGCGGAGAGCGCCTGCCGTGTCTCCTCCAGACCGTCGCGGGCCATTCCGCGCGCCGCGACCACCCGTTCGAGAATCTGCGCGCGGTCCGCACCCCGCTCGATCATCAGCCGGGCCGCCTCCAGGTGCACGAGTTGCGCCGAAAGGCTGTGGGCCAGCACATCGTGGATCTCCCGGGCGATACGGGTGCGCTCGGCGAGCGCGGCCGACTCCGTCTCCGCGACACGAGCCGCCCTTTCATGGGCGAGCAGCCGCTGGGCATTGCCCCGGGCCTCCGCGTCAAGCCGGAGCGCGTACCCGGCGAGGGCCATACCGCCGGTCGTGGCGACTGCGGTCAGCCATCCGTCCTGGCTGAACACGGCGAACGAGGCGAAGCCCACGCCCGCCGGGAGCAGCGCGGCCGCCAGAGGCAGCCGCTCCAGAGCCGCAATGGCGCATCCGCACCACAGAATGGTGGCGGGCGTCTCGAATCCCACGGCACGGACAACGGCCGCAAGCCCCAGCAACAGGAGCAGGAGGCTCAAGGACGCCCACAGCCGGTGTCCGAGTGTGAGACGGAAGAACGCCCAGGCCAGCAGCCCGGCCACCAGGAATCCGCCGATCCCGGCGGCTGCGGTCCAGCCACGGACACGGTTGTCGTGGAGGGCGCTCCAGATCAGGACGCCGGCTACCAGGAGCCGCACGGCCCAGGCCAGCAGGCGCCTCGGCTGTGGGACCCCTTCACGGCCGAGCGCCTCACGGGAAGGCCAGCGCAGGAAGGCGTCCTCCATCACACGGGCTCCTTCCACAGGGACCGGGGCACACCGTCACCGTACGTAAGGGCTGAGGCTGTGGTCGGGGTCCGGTGCAGGGACTGCACCCGCCATGCCAGGACGCCGGAACGGCCCAGCAGAGTGGCGGCCAGAGCGAGTATCAGGGCGGAGCTGCCCTGGTGGACGCCCACCATCGCGCCACACGCGAAGAGGCCCGCACGCAGGCCGAGACCCGCGGTCCAGACGACCACACTCGCCTTGGTGCTCTTGCTCCACACGGTGCCGTCCGTCTCCACCCATATGCGCGTGGTCCAGGCCCAGCCGGCACCCAGGGCCAGCCCCATGAGCAGATCGGCGGCGAGTATCGCAGCGGACGCCGTGTGGCGGTCGCCGCCGAGGAGGTCGGGCTCGCGCAGGGCCACGAAGGCCAGGATGCCGGGCAGCACCCACCAGCGACGGTCGGTGTCGACGCGGCCGGCGCGGAACTGCCGCACGATCGCCAGAGCGGCCACGGCCGCGATCAGCAGCGCGTTGACGAACCAGGCCATCGCAGCCTCCGTGAGCGGAAGAGGTCGCCGACAGCGAGCGCCGCCGACGCCTTCGACGCTACGGAAACGGCCTGGCCTGGAGATCGGCCCTCGGGTGGATCATGGGTGGATCTCAGCGAGCCGCGCTCTCCACCCCCAGGTGGAGGCTCCGCCGACGGAGACAGCCCGGAACCTCGGTGGGCAGCCGACCTGGACACCAGCCCGTAACCCGGGTGGGGCCGACCTGGACACCAGGTCGGCCCCACCCCACGAGACTGCCCGAACGACACCGCCCGGCCCTGCTGCAGCGCCTACGCGTCGATACGCGACCGGTCCAGCGTCGCCGCCGAGCTGGAGATGAACTCCTTGCGCGGCGCCACATCGTTCCCCATGAGCAGATCGAACACCTGCTCGGCCGCCTCCAGGTCGGAGAGGTTGATGCGGCGCAGGGTGCGGTGCCGCGGGTCCATCGTGGTCTCGGCCAGCTGATCGGCGTCCATCTCGCCCAGACCCTTGTACCGCTGGATGGAGTCCTTGTACCGGACGTTCTTGCTCTGGAACTCCATGAGCTTGTCTCGCAGCTCGCGGTCCGAGTACGTGTAGACGTACTTGTCCTGGCCCTTCTTGGGCTGGACCAGCTCGATGCGGTGCAGCGGCGGCACCGCCGCGAACACCCGGCCGGCCTCCACCATGGGCCGCATGTAGCGCTGGAACAGCGTCAGCAGGAGGCACCGGATGTGGGAGCCGTCCACATCGGCGTCGGTCATCATGATGATCTTGCCGTAGCGGGCCGCGTCGATGTCGAAGGTCCGCCCGGAACCCGCTCCTATGACCTGGATGATCGCGCCGCACTCGGCGTTCTTCAGCATGTCGGTCACGGACGACTTCTGAACGTTGAGGATCTTGCCCCGGATCGGCAGGAGCGCCTGGAACTCGGAATTCCGTGCGAGCTTCGCCGTACCGAGCGCGGAGTCGCCCTCGACGATGAACAGCTCGCTGCGCTCGACGTCGTCGCTGCGGCAGTCGGCGAGCTTGGCCGGCAGCGACGAGGACTCCAGGGCCGTCTTGCGACGCTGGGCGTCCTTGTGCTGCCGGGCCGCGATACGCGTGCGCGCGGCGGCGACCGCCTTCTCCATGACGACCCGTGCCTGGGCCGCCGCGTCCCGCTTGGTGGACGTCAGGAACGCCTTGAGTTCCCGGGAGATCACGGTGTTCACGATGCGGCGGGCCGCCGAGGTGCCCAGGACCTCCTTCGTCTGGCCCTCGAACTGGGGCTCGGCGAGCCGGACCGTGACGACGGCGGTCAGACCCTCCAGGGCGTCGTCCTTCACGATGTCGTCCTCGGCGACGCGCAACAGTTTCTTGGAGCGCAGCACCTCGTTCACCGTCTTGACGATGGCCTGCTCGAAGCCGGCTACATGGGTGCCGCCCTTGGGAGTGGCGATGATGTTGACGAAGGACCGGAGAGTCGTGTCGTACCCGGTACCCCAGCGCAGCGCGACGTCGACGCCCAGCTCGCGGGTGACCTCCGTCGGCGTCATCTGGCCGTGGTCGTCCAGGACCGGGACCGTCTCCTTGAAGGAGCCCTGACCGGTGAAACGGAGCACGTCGCAGACGGGCTTGTCGGTGGCCAGGTACTCGCAGAACTCGCTGATTCCGCCGTCGAAGCGGAAGGACTCCTCACCCTTGCTGCCCCCGTCGCCCAGACCGTATTCGTCACGGACGACGATCGTGAGGCCGGGCACCAGGAAGGCGGTCTGGCGGGCGCGCTGGTGGAGGTGCTCCAGGGAGAGCTTGGCGTCCTTGAGGAAGATCTGCCGGTCGGCCCAGTAACGCACGCGTGTGCCGTTGCGGGTCTTCGGGATCCGCTTCGTCTTGCGCAGACCGCTCGCGGGCTCGAACTTGGCGTCCGCCCCGTCACCGGCGAACACGCCGGGGACGCCGCGGCGGAAGCTGATCGCATGGGTGTGCCCACCGCGGTCGACCTCTACGTCGAGCCGGGCGGACAGTGCGTTCACCACCGAGGCACCGACGCCGTGCAGACCGCCGGAGGCGGCGTACGAGCCACCGCCGAACTTGCCGCCGGCGTGCAGCTTGGTCATGACGACCTCGACACCGGACAAGCCGGTCTTGGGCTCGACGTCGACGGGGATGCCCCGGCCGTTGTCCCGCACCTCGACGGAGGCGTCGTCGTGGAGGATCACCTCGATGTGGTCGCCGTAGCTGCCGAGAGCCTCGTCGACGGAGTTGTCGATGATCTCCCAGAGGCAGTGCATGAGGCCACGGCTGTCGGTGGAGCCGATGTACATACCCGGGCGCTTGCGTACGGCCTCGAGGCCTTCGAGGACGAGCAGGTGCCGCGCGGTGTAGTTGGAACCGTCCCGGTCTGCTCCTGCCAGCAGCGCTGTGGACGGCACGGACGTATCGGCGGTCACGCGTTTCGCTCCTCGCTGAATTTCAGATGGGCCCTCACTGGGTAAGGGCGCGGCTTCGGTCGCCGCAAAGAGGGTACCGAGGCCTGGTAGAGCCGTTGTCACGCCACCCTCCCCCGAACTCACACTAGTCCAGCGTCGCATGCGTGTTCGATCCCTCGATGGAGTGAAGTACATATCACGTTCCCTCGGAGGCATGAACCATTTAGGCTCCGGGCACGTCCTCATGAACAAACCGGCAATCCAGCCGGGAGGACCGGACCATGACCGACAGCGCGAAACCGTACGACACAGCCAACACGTAATACGGCACATTCGCCGCCAAACCGGCAGCAGACGGCCGCCTCGGAAGATTTTTTCGAGGAGAAGCCACGAGCGGGAACGTTTTGGGGCTGGTTGGATGTTGACCCTGGTACGACAGCTCGTCGAGCTAGAGAAGAGGCGACGTGACTACTGTTCTGACCCCCGCGAGCCCGATGACGGCCGCTGACCGCTGCGGCGCCCAGGCGTACGTGCGCGTCGTCCTGCTCAGCGGCGGAGAACTGCTCTTCTGCGCCCACCACGGTCGCAAGTTCGAGCCGGAACTCAAGAAGATCGCCGCTGAGATACAGGACGAGACGGAGCGACTGACCGCCGTTCCCGCCTCAGAAGAAGAGCGCTGACAGATCGCGTTCACCGACGAGCGACCACCGGCACAGGCTGGTAGCGGGCGGTCGCCCCTGCGTCCCAGGGGCGACCGCCCGCACTCGTTCGAAAACCCGTCTCAGCCCCCGCGTGACGGCCGTGCGGCGCCTGGCAGCGCGGCCTCCCAGCGCAGTGTTCTGACGATGTCGGACACCCGCGTGTAGACGCCGGGGCTGCCGGCCCGCCCACACCCGCTGCCCCAGGACACCAGGCCGATCAGGCGGCCCTGGGCGACCAGTGGCCCGCCGCTGTCTCCCTGGCAGGAGTCGCGGCCCCCCTGGGGCTCCCCGGCACACACCATCGTCTTCGCCCGGTACGAACCGTCGGCCGGCCCTGGGTAAGCGTTCTCGCAGACGCTGTCCCGCAGCACATGCACACGAGCGGCGCGCAGCCCGTGGGCGTAGGAGCCGACTCCCGAGGTGTCTCCCCAGCCGTAGACCATGGCCTCGGTGCCCGCGGAGTACGCCGGATCACCGGCACCGGTCATGGCGATGACCGAGGTCTGCGGCAGCGGCTCGGCCAGCTTGAGCACGGCGAAATCGCCGGAGTTGCTGTAGCTGTCGTAGGCCGGGTTCACCCAGATCTCATTCACGGCGATCTCCTGACCCACGTCCGAGTAGAGATCTGTACGGCCCGCCACGACCTTCAGGTCGTGTGCCCGGCCGGGGGGAACCCCGAGGACCTCCTCGCCCATGCAGTGGGCTGCGGTGAGCACCGTGGTCGGGCCGACTGCCACTGCCCCGCAGAACTGCCCCGACCGCATACCTCCGAACCGGTCACGGCTGGACAGGGCGACGGTCCAGGGGCTGTCCGACACATCGACCGGGAAGCCACCCACCACGACACCGTCGGAGGCCGCCGGGACGGCGGACACCAGTGGTATGGCCATGACCGCGGTCACCAGGACCAACGGCCTGGTCAGCACCCGGACAAAGGGACGACGCATGCACGCTCCTCACTCAGGAGTGATCGATGGACACCCAGAGTGATTCAGTGCACGGCGCCGCGCACCCGCGGAGCAAGCCGAAAGGCCCGGCCCCCGAAGGGGACCGGGCCTTTCGCGGTCGTACGCAGTCGACTTAGTCGAGGTAGTCGCGCAGCACCTGAGAGCGGGACGGGTGACGGAGCTTCGACATCGTCTTGGACTCGATCTGGCGGATGCGCTCGCGCGTGACGCCGTACACCTTGCCGATCTCGTCGAGGGTCTTCGGCTGACCGTCGGTGAGACCGAAGCGCATGGAGACCACGCCGGCCTCGCGCTCGGACAGTGTGTCGAGGACAGAGTGCAGCTGCTCCTGGAGGAGCGTGAAGCTGACCGCGTCGGCCGGGACGACGGCCTCGGAGTCCTCGATGAGGTCACCGAACTCGCTGTCGCCGTCCTCGCCCAGCGGGGTGTGCAGCGAGATGGGCTCGCGGCCGTACTTCTGGACCTCGATGACCTTCTCCGGGGTCATGTCGAGTTCCTTGGCCAGCTCCTCCGGGGTGGGCTCACGGCCCAGGTCCTGAAGCATCTGGCGCTGCACGCGCGCGAGCTTGTTGATGACCTCGACCATGTGCACCGGGATACGGATGGTGCGGGCCTGGTCGGCCATGGCGCGGGTGATCGCCTGACGGATCCACCAGGTGGCGTACGTGGAGAACTTGTAGCCCTTGGTGTAGTCGAACTTCTCGACCGCGCGGATCAGACCGAGGTTGCCCTCCTGGATGAGGTCCAGGAAGAGCATGCCGCGGCCGGTGTAACGCTTGGCCAGGGAGACCACCAGACGGAGGTTGGCCTCCAGGAGGTGGTTCTTGGCCCGGCGGCCGTCCTCGGCGATGATCTCCAGCTCACGCTTGAGCTTGGGGGCGAGCTTGTCGGCGTTGGCCAGCTTGTCCTCGGCGAAAAGACCGGCCTCGATGCGCTTGGCGAGTTCGACCTCCTGCTCCGCGTTCAGCAGAGGGACCTTGCCGATCTGCTTGAGGTAGTCCTTGACCGGGTCGGCGGTGGCACCGGCGGCGGCGACCTGCTGGGCGGGCGCGTCGTCCTCGTCGTCGTCGGAGAGGACGAATCCGGCGTTCTCCGTGCCCTCGGGCTCGTCGCCCGTCTTGGGGGTCGTCTCCTCGGCGGCCTCGTCCTCGACCAGCTCGGCGTCGTCCTTCTTGCCGGCGGTCTTCTTCGCAGCCGTCTTCTTGGCGGGGGCCGCCTTCTTGGCGGTCGCCTTCTTCGCAGCCGTCTTCTTGGCTGCTGCCTTCTTCTCGGTGGCGGCTTCGTCTGTGGGGTCGTCCACAGCGGAGGCCGGAGCGGCGGGAGAAGTGGCGGTGGCCTTCCTGGTGGTCACCGTCTTCGCCGCGACCGTCTTGGCGGCGGTGCGCTTGGCCGGACTCTTCGCTGCGACGCTCTTTCGGGTGCGCTTGGGCTCCGCGGCACTGACCATCAGCGTCACACCCTCTTCCTCGAGGATCTGGTTGAGGCTGCGCAGTACGTTCTTCCACTGAGTGGCCGGAATCTGGTCAGCTTCGAAGGCCCGACGCACATCGTCGCCGGCGATCTGCCCCTCAGCCTTTCCCCGCTCAATGAGCGCCATGACAGAGACGGACTCGGCGATCTCAGGCGGGAGCGTACGGGATGTGCTGGCCGACACGAACAACCTCTCGGAACGTTGGAAAACGGCTTCCGGCCCCGTCCACTACGGACAGGAGCCGACCACCGGCCTTGGGGATGGGCCGACGGTGCGGGCGGGGGCCGGGAAGTTGCACAGCGCCTTGAACGGCGTCCGTATTCCCTCCGCGGCTGTCACCTCTTAGGTCATCGCGTTGCTTCCATGAGCGTTACGCCCAATCTTCGTGGCCCGAGTCACACCCCGTAAGCGCTCAAAAACGGTCAGACAAGGGCAGATGAGGTCACCCGCAGTGTCTACCCACACCGTTGCGGCCCAATCGGCCTCGACGCGCGGCCGGACCCCGCAGGCCCGTGGCGGGTCCTGCGGGGTCCGACGGGAGGGCGTGGGAAGGCGGGGAAACCTCGGGAAGGCCGGGACGGCACGGCAACGGGAAACCGTCCCCGGCCCCTCCGCCCGAAGCGTGGGGTCAGTGCTCGCGGGGCGCCGGGACGACCCGCTCCACCTCGGGGTGGACGGTGAGCAGCTGGCGCATGGCCGCTTCGGCAGCGGCGCCGTCACCCGCCGCGAGAGCGTCGGCGATCCTGCCGTGGTGACCGAGCGACGCCTCGGTGGGCCGGTCACAGCCCGTGACCGGGCTGCCGGAGACCTGAAGGGCGGAGGACACGATGCCGGAGAGGTGCTCCAGCATGCGGTTGCCCGCGATCTGGATGAGCAGCGAGTGGAACTCGGCATCGGCCCGGGAGTAGGTGAGCGCGTCACCCTGACCCATGGCGTGCCCCATGATCTCGACCATGTCCGACAGGCGCTGCTGAACATCCTCGCGCCCGTGCCCGGCCGCGAGACGGGCGGCGAGCGGCTCGATCGTCCAGCGCAGCTCGCTGAGCTCGCGCCGCTGGCTGTCGCGCTGCGGGCCGAAGGCACGCCACTCGATGATGTCCGGGTCGAGGAGGTTCCAGTCACTCACAGGACGCACGCGCGTGCCGACGTTCGGCCGGGCACTGACGAGTCCCTTGGCCTCCAGGACCCGGAGCGACTCGCGGACGACGGTGCGGGAGACCTCGAAGCGCTGGCCGATCTCCTCGGGCACGAGCGGGCGGTCGGCACCCAGATCGCCGGAAACGATCATCTGGCCGAGTTGCTGGACGAGTTGGCCGTGCAGCCCGCGTCCGCGGCTGCCCGCGCCACGCCGGCCGACACGGCCCAGCTCAGGTTCCGCACTCTCCCAGACAGAAGAGCCGACACGGTCGGCTGCGGGGCCCTCCGCGAAGGGGTAGCGGTCGAGTTCGCCCGGGCCGGCCAGACCGGAGTCGGTGGAGCGGGCGGCGGTCATCATGGTGTGCGCAAGGGTACTCACGGATTCTTTGTCGGCGCTCTTTCCAACTCCCTTGAGGTCTTTGGTGAAAAGCACACGAAAGGGTGATCGCTCACCCCATCGCAATTGACGCCTTATCGGAAAGAAATGGGCTTTATCCGGGGAGTTGCGCACAAGCTGGTCCCAGATGCGCATGGGTGGTCGTCATCGGATTCGGCTGCGCAGGGTTGTGAGCAAATACGCGCACAGCAGGCCGCTCAGCGACAAGGCCAGGGCTCCGCCCACGGGTTGAGTGACCACGCGCAATGCGGCTGCGACATAGCGGTCTCCCCCGAAGGGCCACTGGGAGAGCAGCACCTCCCGCAGCCGCACCGACATCCCGGCCGCGGTCCGCACGGACGCGCTCTCCACGGCCTTCTGTACGAGCGGTACGACGGCCACCGGTACGGCGAC
>NZ_MUBA01000438.1 GCF_002154575.1 Streptomyces bobili | reverse complement strand
GGCGGGTGGTGGCCCGCCGGGGGCTCGGGAGGGGCGATGAGCAGGGAGCAGTCTGGCAGGGCGGCCGCCGTCCGGGCCGACATTCTTCAGACGTGGGGGCGGCCGGTGGAGTTCCTGGATCGGGTCAGGACGACCCCTTCGGGTCGCCGGAAGACTCCTCAGAAGGCTTTCCACCGGCAGCGAGTTCGAACTCCGCGCGGGGATGTTCGAGAGATCCGAGCGAGACGATCTCCCGTTTGAAGAGTCCCGACAGCGTCCATTCCGCGAGGACGCGCGCCTTGCGGTTGAAGGTGGGGATCCGGCTGAGGTGATAGGCCCGGTGCATGAACCAGGCCGGGTAGCCCTTCAGCTTGCGCCCGTAGACGTGCGCGACGCCCTTGTGCAGTCCCAGCGACGCGACCGAGCCGACGTATTTGTGCGCGTACGTCTTCAGGGGCTCGCCGCGCAGGGAGCGGGCGATGTTGTCGCCGAGGAGCTTGGCCTGCCGTACGGCGTGCTGGGCGTTGGGGGCGGTGTCCGTGCCGGGCCGGGCGGCGGTGACGTCGGGGACGGCGGCGGCGTCTCCGGCCGCCCACGCGTGCGTGACGCCCTCGATGGTCAGCTCGGGGGTGCACTTGAGGCGCCCGCGCTCGGTGAGAGGCAGGTCGCTGGCGGCGAGCACCGGGTGGGGTTTGACGCCGGCGGTCCACACGACCGTACGGGTGGGGAAGCGGGCGCCGTCGCTGAGGACGGCGACGCGGTCCGCGCACGACTCCAGGCGGGTGCCGAGTCGGACGTCGATGTTGCGGCGGCGCAGCTCGCTGACGGTGTAGCGGCCCATGTCCTCGCCGACCTCGGGAAGGATCCGGTCGGAGGCCTCGACGAGGATCCACTTCAGGTCCTCGGGTGTGACGTTGTGGTAGTAGCGCGTGGTGTAGCGGGCCATGTCCTCCAGCTCGCCGAGCGCCTCCACGCCGGCGAAGCCGCCGCCGACGAAGACGAAGGTGAGGGCCGCGTCGCGGATCGCGTGGTCGCGGGTGGAGGAGGCGATGTCCATCTGTTCGATGACGTGGTTGCGCAGGCCGATGGCCTCTTCGACGGTCTTGAACCCGATGGCGAAGTCGGCGAGGCCCGGAATGGGCAGCGTGCGGGAGACCGAACCGGGCGCCAGGACCAGTTCGTCGTACGTCAGCTGCTGGGGACCCGTGCCCTCCTCGCCGGTGGCGAGGGTGGTCAGGGTGGCGGTGCGCTTGGCGTGGTCGACGGCGGTGACCTCGCCGACGACGATCCGGCAGTGCGGCAGGACGCGGCGCAGCGGTACGACGACGTGCCGCGGGGAGACGGCGCCCGCGGCGGCCTCTGGCAGGAACGGCTGGTACGTCATGTACGGGTCGGGTGTGACCACCGTGATCTCGGCTTCGCCCCGGCCCAGTTCCTGTTTCAGCTGCCGCTGGAGCCGCAGGGCCGTGTACATCCCGACGTAGCCACCGCCGACAACGAGAATGCGCGCACGTTCCTTCACCATCCCATGACGCACCCGGCGCCGGAGTTTGTCCACAGCCCCGACAATTTGTGTGACCGCGGGCCGGGCGGGGCGGGGGCGGCCGAAACGCCGGCGTGGACGGTAGGCGTGCAGGTCAGCGGGTATGCGCCGGGGTGCGGGAAGGGGCATTATCGGGACGTATGCGTCCCGTACTCCGATCGGGGGGCGCTCCGTGCGGAACCTGCCCCTTCTGAATTGACTCCCTCTCAACTATGTTCGTGTGGCGACGGGGTGTAGGGGGAAGCGCTCGTCGGATCCGCGAGGTGCTGCCGACGGCAGGACCTCGTCCGCGGGTCCGGGTCGGTTGTCCCCTGTTCCATGCGCCCCGTGCTTTCCATGGCGGGGAGAGTCTCCGGGGGGAGACGTCATTACCGGGGGAACATTCATGCACATTCAGGACACGCATTGGTCGTCCGCGTCCACGCTTGGACCGGGCGGCATGGTAGGCGCGGCGGCGGGCAACGGACGCGGGGACACCTCGCGGTCCACGCCACTGCGCGTGGACGCACAGCGCAATCTGGAACACGTACTGCGTGCGGCGCGCGAGGTCTTCGGCGAGCTCGGGTACGGCGCGCCGATGGAGGACGTGGCGCGGCGCGCCCGGGTCGGTGTCGGCACGGTGTACCGGCGCTTTCCCAGCAAGGACGTCCTGGTGCGACGGATAGCCGAGGAGGAGACCTCCCGGCTGACCGACCAGGCACGGACCGCGCTGGGTCAGGAGGACGAGCCGTGGTCGGCGCTGTCGCGCTTCCTGCGCACGTCGGTGGCCTCCGGTGCCGGGCGGCTGCTGCCGCCGCAGGTGCTGCGGGTCGGCGTCGCGGAGGAGGGCGCGGAGGGCTCCGCCGTCGACGAGGCGCGGGTTCCGCAGCAACGGAGCCAGCCGGGCGGCGGCGAACTGCGGCTGGTCTCCGACGAGGGCTTGCAGGCCGTCGTCGACGACACGGGGGCCGCTGCCCTGCTCGAGGTCGTGGGCCAGCTCGTCGACCGGGCACGGGCGGCGGGTGAGCTGCGGCCGGACGTCTCGGTCTCGGACGTCCTGCTGGTCATCGCCACCGCGGCACCTTCCCTGCCGGACCCGGCCCACCAGGCGGCGGCTTCGTCCCGCCTCCTGGACATCCTGCTGGACGGGCTGCGGTCTCGGCCGGCTTCTTAGCCGGGCGGGCTTGGGTCAGGGCTCCTGAGGTGGGCTCCTGAGGTCTCGAGCTCGGGTTAGCGCTCCTGGGGTGTCGGTGCTGGGCGGTCGGTCTTGAGCTGCCGGACTTGGCCGATCGTCCTGGGTTGCCGGTATCGGCCGGCTGGGTCTCGGCTGCCGGTCTCGGCCGGTGGGGTCTCGCTGATCGGACTCGGTCGGCCGGTCTCAGGTGGCCGGACTCGGCCGGTCTCAGGTGGGAGGGCGGGGCGCGGGGCGTTTCGGGGCTCCGCGTGGCAGGTCCGTCCGGTGGTGATGTCGGACGGTGGCCGCCCCCGAGCGGTGGGCT
>NZ_MUBA01000437.1 GCF_002154575.1 Streptomyces bobili | reverse complement strand
ACCGCGTACGCGGTCACACCCGGGCTGCGCGAGTGGTACGTCTCCGAGGACATCGAGGAGCTGGAGTACGCGGCCCTCGGCCGGGCCGCGCTCGCCTCGCTGCGGCTGCTTGCGGCGGACCCGGCCGCGCCGCGGCGTCGTGTGGTGGTCGCCGTCGACGTGCCGGACGGCGCGGCCTCGGCCGACCCGGACCGGGCCCTGGACCCGGCGGCGCTGGGCGAGGTCAGGGTGGGCGGTCCCGTGCGGCTGGCCAAGGCTGCCGCCGTGCACGCCGACGCCGACGACGCGGAGGCGGACGTCACCGCGGCGGCCGAGGCGCTGCCCGCGGCGGACGCCGGGGACGACGACGCCCAGTTCGTGGTGGACGGCGCCGAGGACCACGAACTGCTGTGGTTCGCTCCGCAGGAGATCGCCGGCCTGGTCGGATCGGGCGGCTGAGGACGCCGCCCGCAGGCGGGGCCGGACGGCGGAGCCGTCCCTCGCCGACCTGTTCTCCCCGTTGTCGGTGGGGGCGGGTACGTTTGCGGGTATGGGGAAGCAGGCTGGGGCGCACATCGTCTGGGACTGGAACGGCACGCTGTTCCATGACAACGACGCCATCATCGGAGCGACGAACGCGGCGTTCGTCGAGTTGGGGCTGGAGCCCATCACGCTCGAGCGGTACCGGGCGCTGTACTGCGTGCCGGTGCCTAAGTTCTATGAGCGGCTGCTGGGAAGACTGCCCACCGACGCCGAGTGGCAGGTCATGGACGAGGTCTTCCACCGGTACTACGCCGAGCACCGGGTGCGGTGCGGGCTGACCGCCGGGGCGGCGGAACTGCTCGCCGGGTGGCGGTCGGCGGGGCGCAGCCAGTCCCTGCTGAGCATGTACGTGCACGACGACTTGGTTCCGCTGGTCCGGGGGTTCGGGATCGAGCCGTACTTCCTGCGGGTCGACGGGCGGACCGGGCCGTCCGGGGGCAGCAAGGCCGAGCACATGGTGCGCCACCTGGAGACCCTCACCGGGGTCGACGCGGAGCGCACCGTGGTGATCGGGGACGCCGCCGACGACGCGGTGGCGGCGCTGCACGTGGGGGCGCGTGCCGTGCTGTACACCGGGGGATCGCACAGCCGGGCCAGCCTCGAGGGGGTCGGCGTGCCCGTGGTGGACACCCTCCAGGAGGCCGTCGAGACGGCCGAGCGGCTGGCGGCGTGACGCCGTGAGGCAGGCTGCCGTGCCCGCGCGCGTCGTCGTGACGCCCTGACAGAGGCTGTCGTACCCCCGGCCGTCGTACCCCCGGCCGTCGTGCCGCCGAGCTCGCCGCACCGCCGGGCCCGCCGCACCGCCGGGTCCGCCGCACCGCCGGGTCCGGCGTGCTGCGCGGGTCAGGTCACCGGTGCCTTCGTGCGCAGTACCTTCAGGAATTCGCGCATCCATGCCGGGTGGTCCGGCCAGGCCCGGGACGAGACCAGCATGTCGTCGACGACCGCCTCCGTGTCCTGGAAGGTCGCGCCGGCGGCCTGCATGTCGAGTTCCAGCGCCGGGTAGGCCGTGACGCGGCGGCCCGTCAGGCCGTCCACCGCGGCCGTCAGCAGCGGGCCGTGACAGATCTGGGCGACCGGCTTGTCCGTGTCGAAGAAGGACTTGAGGATCTTGCGCAGCTCGGGGTCGTTACGCAGGTACTCGGGCGCGCGGCCGCCGGGGATCACGACGGCGGCGTACTCTCCGGGGTCGACCTCGGAGAAGGCGATGTCGGCGGGCCAGGTGTAGCCGGGTTTTTCGGTGTAGGTGTCGAAGCCGGGCTCGAAGTCGTGGACGACGAACCGGAGCTGTTTGCGGGCGGGGGCGGCGATGTGGACCTCGTAGCCCTCCTCGCGCAGGCGCTGGTAGGGGTAGAGGACTTCCAGGGACTCCGCTGCGTCGCCGGTGACGATGAGGATCTTCGTGGTCATGCCGGGCGGCTCCTCTCGGGCGGGCGCTCTCCATGGGCAACCTGCCTCTTGCGGGCGCCCCTGCCAAGAGGTGGGTCGCTTCAAGAGTGCCGGGGGCCGGGGCGGGCGTCGACTTTTCGCCCTCTTCCGGGCTTCCGTGCGCCCCCGCCCCCTTCACACACCACCCCCCTCTGCACCGCTGTGCAGAACGTCAAACTTCTCCCCCCGGTTTTGTACACATACGGCTCATGACGGGCCCCGGGTCAGGAGCGATAGCCTGGTGGCGTGATCAGCGCGATAGCTCGCGGGGGTGAGGTTGCCCCTGCCCCGCGCCCGGCGTGTGCGGACGACATCCGCAGCCGGGCGTCAGTCGCTGATCCTCGCGGGCGGGACGGGGCCACCAGGGCCCCCAGGACGCCGTACACACCCCATGAGCAGGCGGCGCGGAGAGCAGCGTCACACCTGTGGGGCACGTCGGGAATGGTCGATAACCCCGCGCCTCTCACATCCTGCGGCATAGCGTCGGAGCAGCCCGGAGACCCCGGGCCGTGGCGTCGAGCCGCAGGGGAAGAGACCGTACTTCCTTCTACGTCACGCAACGGCGCGCGACAGGAGCCAGAGGACAATGCAGACCAAGCTGGACGAAGCCAAGGCCGAGCTGCTCGAACGGGCGGCCCGGGTCGCTGAGAACAGCCCGGTCGGGGGGCACCTACCGACCGGGACGACGGGCGAGGGCGGTCCGGGGATCCCGGGCACACCGGACCACGCGTCCGTGCTGTCGTTCCTCCAGCGCTACTACCTGCACACGGCCCCGGAGGACCTCACCGACCGCGACCCGGTCGACGTCTTCGGAGCCGCTTTCTCGCACTACCGGCTGGCCGAGAACCGGCCGCAGGGAACGGCGAACGTACGCGTCCATACGCCGACCGTCGAGGAGAACGGCTGGACGTGCAGCCACTCGGTCGTCGAGGTGGTCACCGACGACATGCCGTTCCTCGTGGACTCCGTGACGAACGAGCTGACCCGGCAGGGCCGCGGGATCCATCTCGTGATCCACCCGCAGGTCGTCGTCCGCCGCGACGTCACCGGCAAACTCATCGAGGTGCTCAAGGCGCCCCCGGCCGCCGCCGACCTGCCGCACGACGCGCACGTCGAATCCTGGATCCATGTCGAGACGGACCGCGAGAGCGACCGTGCCGACCTCAAGCAGATCACCGCCGATCTGCTGCGTGTCCTGTCCGACGCCCGTGAGGCCGTCGAGGACTGGGAGAAGATGCGCGACGCCGCCCTGCGGATCGCCGACGACCTGCCGCGCGAGTCCGTGCCCGGCGACCTGGCCTCCCCCGAGGTGGAGGAGGCCCGCGAGCTGCTGCGCTGGCTGGCCGACAACCACTTCACCTTCCTCGGCTACCGCGAGTACGAGCTGCGCGGGGACGACTCCCTCGCGGCCGTCCCCGGCACCGGGCTCGGCATCCTGCGCTCCGACCCGCATCACGCCGAGGGCGATGCCCACCCCGTCAGCCCGTCCTTCGAGCGGCTCCCCGCCGACGCCCGTGCCAAGGCGCGCGAGCACAAGCTGCTCATCCTGACCAAGGCCAACAGCCGTTCCACGGTGCACCGGCCGTCGTACCTGGACTACATCGGCGTCAAGAAGTTCGACGCCGAGGGGAACGTCGTCGGTGAGCGCCGCTTCCTCGGACTGTTCTCCTCCGCCGCCTACACCGAGTCCGTGCTGCGCGTGCCGGTCGTGCGGCGCAAGGTCGACCAGGTGCTGAAGGCCGCCGGCTTCTCGCCCAACAGCCACGACGGGCGCGACCTGCTCCAGATCATGGAGACCTACCCGCGCGACGAGCTGTTCCAGACGCCGGTCGACGAACTCCGCGCGATCGTCACGTCCGTGCTCTACCTCCAGGAACGGCGCCGGCTGCGCCTCTACCTGCGCCAGGACGAGTACGGCCGCTACTACTCCGCCCTCGTCTACCTGCCCCGCGACCGCTACACCACGGGCGTGCGGCTGCGGATCATCGACATCCTCAAGGAGGAACTGGGCGGCACCAGCGTCGACTTCACCGCCTGGAACACCGAGTCGATCCTGTCCCGGCTGCACTTCGTCGTCCGGGTCCCGCAGGGCACCGAGCTGCCGGAGCTGTCCGACAGCGACAAGGAGCGCATCGAGGCGCGTCTCGTCGAGGCGGCCCGCTCCTGGGCCGACGCCTTCCAGGACGCGCTCAACGCCGAACTCGGCGAGGAGCGGACGGCGGAGCTGCTGCGCCGCTACAACAACGCGTTCCCCGAGGGCTACAAGGCCGACCACACCCCGCGCTCCGCGGTCGCCGACCTCGTCCACATCGAGCGGCTCACGGAGGAGCAGAACTTCTCGCTGAGCCTGTACGAGCCGGTGGGTGCCGCCCCCGACGAGCGCCGCTTCAAGATCTACCGCAAGGGCGACGCGATCTCCCTGTCGGCGGTGCTGCCGGTCCTCAACCGCCTCGGCGTCGAGGTCATCGACGAGCGGCCGTACGAGCTGCGCTGCTCGGACCGCAGTGTCGCCTGGATCTACGACTTCGGTCTGCGGCTGCCGAAGTCGCTGGGCGGCGGCACCGGTGACCATCTCGGTGACGACGGGCGTGAGCGGTTCCAGGAGGCGTTCGCCGCCACCTGGACCGGCAAGGCGGAGAACGACAGCTTCAACGCCCTCGTGCTGAGCGCCGGGCTGACCTGGCGGCAGGCGATGGTGCTGCGGGCGTACGCGAAGTACCTGCGCCAGGCCGGTTCCACCTTCAGCCAGGACTACATGGAGGACACCCTCCGCACGAACGTCCACACCACGCGGCTGCTGGTCTCGCTGTTCGAGGCGCGGATGTCGCCGGACCGGCAGCGCGCCGGGCTGGAGATCACCGACGCCCTCCTGGAGGAGCTGGACGCCGCCCTCGACCAGGTGGCCTCCCTCGACGAGGACCGGATCCTGCGGTCCTTCCTCACCGTCATCAAGGCGACCCTGCGCACCAGCTTCTTCCAGCACACCGCGGGCGGCGTCCCGCACGACTACGTGTCGATGAAGTTCGACCCGCAGGCCATCCCCGATCTGCCGGCGCCGCGCCCCGCGTTCGAGATCTGGGTGTACTCGCCGCAGGTCGAGGGCGTGCACCTGCGGTTCGGGAAGGTCGCGCGCGGTGGTCTGCGCTGGTCCGACCGGCGTGAGGACTTCCGTACCGAGGTCCTCGGCCTGGTCAAGGCGCAGATGGTGAAGAACACCGTCATCGTGCCGGTCGGCGCCAAGGGCGGCTTCGTCGCCAAGCAGCTGCCGGACCCGGCCGCCGACCGGGACGCCTGGCTCGCCGAGGGCATCGCCAGCTACAAGACGTTCATCTCGGCGCTGCTCGACATCACCGACAACATGGTCGCCGGGGAGGTCGTGCCGCCGGCCGACGTCGTCCGGCACGACGAGGACGACACCTACCTGGTGGTCGCCGCCGACAAGGGCACGGCGACGTTCTCCGACATCGCCAACGAGGTCGCGCAGTCCTACGACTTCTGGCTCGGCGACGCCTTCGCCTCCGGCGGCTCCGCGGGCTACGACCACAAGGCGATGGGCATCACCGCGCGCGGCGCCTGGGAGTCCGTGAAGCGGCACTTCCGCGAGCTGGGCGTGAACACGCAGGTCGAGGACTTCACCGTGGTCGGCATCGGCGACATGTCCGGTGACGTGTTCGGCAACGGCATGCTGCTCTCCGAGCACATCCGGCTCGTCGCCGCCTTCGACCACCGGCACATCTTCATCGACCCCGAGCCCGACGCTGCGGCCTCCTACGCCGAGCGCCGCCGCCTGTTCGAGCTGCCCCGCTCCAGCTGGGCCGACTACGACTCCGCTCTGCTGTCGGCGGGCGGTGGCGTCTTCCCGCGCACGGCGAAGGCGATCCCCGTCAACGCGCACATCCGGGCGGCCCTCGGCATCGAGGAGAAGGTCGCCAAGATGACCCCGGCCGACCTGATGAAGGCCATCCTCAAGGCGCCGGTGGACCTGCTGTGGAACGGCGGCATCGGTACGTACGTGAAGTCGTCGGTGGAGTCGAACGCGGACGTCGGCGACAAGGCCAACGACGCCATCCGTGTGGACGGCGCCGACCTGCGCGCCCGGGTCGTCGGCGAGGGCGGCAACCTCGGCCTGACCCAGCTCGGCCGGATCGAGTACGCGCGCGCCGGCGGCAAGATCAACACGGATGCCATCGACAACAGCGCGGGCGTGGACACCTCCGACCACGAGGTGAACATCAAGATCCTGCTCAACGGCCTGGTCACCGAGGGCGACATGACGGTCAAGCAGCGCAACAAGCTGCTCGCCGAGATGACCGACGAGGTCGGCGGCCTCGTCCTGCGCAACAACTACGCGCAGAACACCGCCATCGCGAACGCCCTCGCCCAGTCCAAGGACATGCTCCACGCCCAGCAGCGCTTCATGCGTCACCTGGTGCGCGCGGGTCACCTCGACCGGGCGCTGGAGTTCCTGCCCACCGACCGGCAGATCCGTGAGCGCCTCGGCTCCGGCCAGGGCCTGACCGGGCCGGAGACGGCCGTCCTCATGGCGTACACGAAGATCACGGTGTCGGACGAGCTGCTGCACACCTCGCTGCCCGAGGACCCCTACCTGCGCGGGCTGCTGTACGCGTACTTCCCGACGGCGCTGCGCGAGCGGTTCGCCGAGCAGATCGAGAACCACCCGCTGCGCCGCGAGATCACCACGACGGTCCTGGTCAACGACACCGTCAACACCGGCGGTACGACCTACCTGCACCGTCTGCGGGAGGAGACCGGTGCCTCGCTGGAGGAGATCGTGCGGGCGCAGACCGCGGCGCGGGCGATCTTCCGCTCGGCGCCGGTGTGGGACGCGGTCGAGGCCCTCGACAACCAGGTCGAGGCCGCCGTCCAGACCCGCATCCGGCTGCACTCGCGCCGGCTGGTCGAGCGCGGTACGCGCTGGCTGCTCAACAACCGGCCGCAGCCGGTGGAACTCGCCGAGACCGTCGAGTTCTTCGCCGACCGCGTCGAGCAGGTCTGGGGGCAGCTGACGAAGCTGCTGCGCGGTGCGGACCTGGAGTGGTGGCAGCAGATCTCCGACGAGCTGACCGGCTCCGGGGTGCCCCCCGAGGTCGCGGGCCGGGTCGCCGGGTTCTCGTCGGTGTTCCCCGCCCTCGACATCGTGTCGGTGGGCGACCGCATGGGCCGGGACCCGCTGGACGTCGCCGAGGTGTACTACGACCTCGCCGACCGGTTGCACATCAGCCGGCTCATGGACCGCATCATCGAGCTGCCGCGGGCCGACCGCTGGCAGTCCATGGCCCGCGCCTCCATCCGCGAGGACCTGTACGCGGCCCACGCGGCGCTCACCGCGGACGTCCTGGCCGTCGGCAACGGCACCTCGACGCCCGAGCAGCGCTTCAAGGCGTGGGAGCAGAAGAACGCGGCGATCCTGGGCCGGGCGCGCACCACGCTGGAGGAGATCCAGGGTTCGGAGACCTTCGACCTGGCCAACCTGTCGGTGGCGATGCGCACCATGCGGACGCTGCTGCGGACGCACTCGTAGGACGCACTCGTAGGACGCTCCCGTAGGACGCACTCGTAGGACGGGAGAAGGGGGTGCCCCCGAGCCACACCGGCTCGGGGGCACCCCCTTGTCGCCACTGATGGCGTGCGTGCTGGGCGTCAGCGCTTCTTCTTCGGCTCGGTGAACGCCTCGTACGCCTTGAGGACCTCTTCGGTCGGGCCGTCCATGCGCAGCTCGCCGCGCTCCAGCCACAGGACCCGCTCGCAGGTCTCGCGGATCGAGCTGTTGCTGTGGCTGACCAGGAAGACCGTGCCGGCGTGCTCGCGCATCGCGCGGATGCGGTCGGCCGACCGCTGCCGGAACTTCGCGTCGCCGGTGGCCAGCGCCTCGTCGATGAGGAGGACGTCGTGGTCCTTGGCGGCGGCGATGGAGAACCTCAGCCTGGAGCCCATGCCGGAGGAGTAGGTGCGCATGGGCAGGGAGATGAAGTCGCCCTTCTCGTTGATGCCGGAGAAGTCGACGATCTCCTGGTAGCGCTCCTTGATCTGTTCCCGCGTCATGCCCATGGCCAGGCCGCCGAGGTGGACGTTGCGTTCGCCGGTCAGGTCGCTCATCAGGGCCGCGTTGACGCCCAGGAGGGACGGCTGGCCGTCGGTGTAGATCTTGCCGTTCTCCACCGGCAGCAGGCCCGCGACCGCCTTGAGCAGGGTCGACTTGCCCGAGCCGTTGGTGCCGATCAGGCCGATGGCCTCGCCCTTGTACGCGACGAAGCTGACGTTCCTGACGGCGTGCACGGTGCGCACTCCCGACGCCTTCTCGGTCTTCTTGCGGCGCACGATGCGGTTCAGCGCGGCGGTGGCGGAACCGCGGCCCCCGGTGGTGCCGTTGACGCGATAGACGATGTCGACGCGGTCGGCGATGACGGTGGGGATCCGCTCGTCGGCGGTGCCGGCGCCGGTGGTGGCGTCGTTGATGTCGTTGAGCGTTGCGTTGTCAGCCACGGCCGTACGTCTCCTCAGCCTTCCAGAAGTAGATGAAGCCTCCGACGCCCGCCAGCAGCGCCCAGCCGACGGCGGTCGCCCACACGTGCGGCGGGAGGTTGCCGGCGTGGAAGCTGTCGATCAGGGCGAACCGCATCAGGTCGATGTAGACGGCCGTCGGGTTGGCCCGCAGCACGTCGGCGACCCAGGGCGGCAGGTCGCTGTGCTTGCTGAGCAGGATGTCGATGCTCCACATGACGCCCGAGACGTACATCCACGTGCGCAGGACGAACGGCATCAGCTGGGCGATGTCCGGGGTCTTGGCGCCGAGCCGCGCCAGGATCATCGAGACGCCCGCGTTGAACGTGAACTGGAGCAGCAGCACGGGGACGGCGAGCAGCCAGGACAGGGCCGGCGGCACCCCCACGACGAGCAGGATCAGCACCAGGGCGGCCATCGAGAACAGCAGCTGCTGGAGCTGTTGGAGGCAGAACGAGAGCGGCAGCGCGGCCCGGGGGAAGTGCAGCGCCCGCACCAGGCCGATGTTGCCCGAGATCGCCTTGGTGCCCGCCATGATCGAGCTCTGCGTGAACGTCCAGATGAACACCCCCGTCACCAGGAAGGGGATGTAGTCCGGCACGTTCTGCTTGGTCTGGAGGAGCACGCCGAAGATGAAGTAGTACACGGCCGCGTTCAGCAGCGGGGTCATCACCTGCCAGACCTGGCCCAGCTTCGCCTGGCTGTACTGCGAGGTGAGCTTGGCCGTGGCGAACGAGGTGATGAAGTGCCTGCGGGCCCAGAGCTGGCGGAGGTAGTCGGGCAGGGAGGGACGGGCACCGCTGACCGTGAGGCCGTGCCGGGCCGCGAGGGCCGCGAGGTCTTCATGGGCCTCGGCCCGCGCCGGGGGCGGTGTGTGGAGGACCTGACTCACATCCGCTGCTTTCACTCGGGGGGTGGGGGTGCGTGCGTCCGGTTCCCCCGCCGTCGGCCGACGTTTCCTTACGTTTCTCTTCACGTTCTCTTACGTCGGGACGGCACCGTATCGTCGCAACGTGAGCGTAGGCCGATTGGGCGTCGGAACGCAACCGTTTCGTCGTCACGGCAGCGTGCGTTCGTTGCGGCGGCGAGACCGTACCGACGCGGCAACGAGACCGGGGCGACGCCGGGACGAGACCGTTGCGTCCCGACGATGGGCGGACGGCGGACGGCGTGCGGCGTGCGGCTCGGGCAAAGCCGGCGCGGTCCCTCACGTGACGACGGCACCGTTTCGTCGCGACGTCACGCCGTATTGCGTAGGGACGGGCCCGTATCGTCCTCACGCCCTATGCTGGTCCGTATGACGACGAACGCCGACGGGCCCCAGACGCGTCCTCGCCGCCGGACCCCCGCGGGAGCGGCCGTTCTGCGTGAGGACGTGACGGAGGCCATCCGGGCGGCCGTGTTCGAGGAGCTGGCGACCGTCGGCTATGCGCGGATGTCCATCGAGGGCATCGCCCGCCGCGCCGGCGTGGGCAAGACGGCCGTGTACCGGCGCTGGCGTTCCAAGCTGCACCTCGTCCTCGACATCGTGTCGGCGATCGCCGTACAGGGCCTGCCCGCCCCCGAGACGGGGAGCCTCGAAGGCGATCTGCGGGTGCTGTACGAGGTGACGTCACGGGCGCTGCGGCATCCGGTGGCCTCGCAGATCATCCCGGACCTCCAGGCCGAGGCGGCCCGCAACCCGGAGATCGCCGAGGCCATGCAGAAGGCGCTGCGGGACGGGCAGGAGGGTGTCGCCCTGAAGATCGTGGCGGCGGCGACGCAGCGCGGCGAGGTGCGCGGGGACCTGGACGACGAGCTGGCGCTCGATCTGATCTCCGGTCCGCTCTACTGGCGTTCGGTGGTGATCCGCAGCCCGAAGCTGCCCAAGGGATATCTGGGCGCGCTGGCGAGGGCCACCGCCGAAGCGATCAAGGCGCTGTGAGCGGAGAGGCTCGGCAGGCCGTAACCGGAGTCGAGGGTGGCATGAGAGTCGTACTGGCGGAGGACAACGCCCTGTTGAGAGAGGGTCTTGTCCTGTTGCTGACGTCCGCCGGGCACGAGGTGCGGGCGGTCGCCGGCTCCGGCCCGGAGATCCTTCCGGCGCTTCTGGAGCACCGGCCCGACGTCGCCGTGCTGGACGTGCGCATGCCGCCCGGCTTCCGCGACGAGGGGCTGCGCGCCGCCCTGGAGGCACGGGAGCGCATCCCGGGCCTGCCGGTGCTGGTGCTGTCCCAGTACGTCGAGGAGTCCTACGCCGCCGAGCTGCTCGGCGGCGGCGCGAGCGGGGTCGGCTATCTGCTGAAGGACCGGGTCGGCCGGGTGGACGAGTTCCTCGACGCCCTGGAGCGGGTCGCCTCCGGCGGTACGGCGCTGGACCCGGAGGTCGTCACCGAGCTGATGTCCCGCCGCAAGGACTCGCCGCTGGACCTGCTCACCCCGCGGGAACGCGAGGTGCTCGAACTCATGGCCGAGGGCCGCGACAACACCACCATCGCCACGACCCTCGTCATCACCGAACGCTCGGTGAGCAAGCACATCGGCAACGTCTTCCTGAAGCTGGGCCTCCCCCAGAGCGACAGCGGCCACCGCAGGGTCCTGGCCGTACTGGCCTACCTGAACAACGCGTAGACGCCACCGTCGGCGCGGCGAAGGCTCAGTCCAGGGCCGCCTGCGGATGCTGTCGTACCCACCCCTCCCAGGCCGAGACGATCATGTCCTGGACGTCGAGCTTGGCCTTCCAGCCCAGCTCCGCGGCGATGCGGTCGGCGGAGGCGACCACGCGGGCCGGGTCGCCGGGGCGGCGCGGTGTGACCGTGGGGGGCCGGTCGTAGCCGGTGAGGGCGTTGACGCGGTCGATCATCTCGCGGACGGAGACGCCCTCCCCGCGGCCGATGTTGAGCGTGAGGGCGTGCCCGGGGGAGGCCTGGAGGGCGTGCGCGGCGGCCACGTGCGCCTCCGCCAGGTCGACCACGTGGATGTAGTCCCGCACGCAGGTCCCGTCGGGCGTGGCGTAGTCGTCGCCGAAGATGCGGGGCGCCGCGTCCTGGGTGAGGCGCTCGAAGACCATGGGCACCAGGTTGAACACGCCGGTGTCGGCCAGCTCGGGGCTCGCCGCGCCTGCCACGTTGAAGTAGCGCAGCGAGGCCGTGGACAGCCCCGTGGCCCGGCCGGTCGCGCGGACCAGCCATTCCCCGGCCAGCTTCGTCTCGCCGTAGGGGGAGATCGGCGCGCACGGGGTCTCCTCCGTGACCAGGTCCACGTCCGGCATGCCGTAGACGGCGGCCGAGGAGGAGAACACGAACGACGGGACCCCGGCGGCGGTGACCGCTTCCAGGAGGACGCGCAGCCCCTCCACGTTCTCCCGGTAGTAGTGCAGGGGCAGCTGCACCGACTCGCCGACCTGCTTCTTCCCCGCCAGATGGACGATCCCGGTGACGGCGTGCTCGGCGAGGGTGCGGGAGACCAGCGGACCGTCCAGTGTCGAGCCCACCACGAGCGGCACCCCGGCCGGCACGCGCCCGGCGACGCCGGTGGACAGGTCGTCGTACACCACCGCCCGCTCGCCCGCCTCGGTCATCGCCCGTACGACGTGCGCCCCGATGTAGCCGGCGCCGCCCGTGACCAGCCAGGTCATGTCCTGACCTCCCCCTCGTCGGTGAGTGGTGAGTCCGCCTCGCAGAACCCGAGTCTGCCTCGGGAACCAGTGAAGCAGGCACGGTGCTCTCCCGCAGGGCCTGTGGGTGACCCTCGGCCACCGCCGGCCCCCCGGTCGCCGGCCCCGTTCACCGGCCGGCCCCGTTCACCCCCCGTCGCCCAGCTCCTCCTCCAGGGCGGCCGTGTCCAGCGCGCTGGTGAGCTGGTCGAGGCGTTCCCGCAGCTCGCCGATCTCCCGCAGGTCGAGGCCGGTCGCGGCGACGATCCGGCGCGGCACCCGCACCGCGCGCTCGCGCAGGGCGGTGCCCTCCTCGGTCAGCCGGACCTCCACCGAGCGCTCGTCGCGGGCGCTGCGCTCGCGGCGCACCAGGCCGGCCGACTCCAGCCGCTTCAGCAGCGGCGAGAGCGTGCCGGAGTCCAGGCGCAGGTGCTCGCCCAGCTTCTTGACGGGCAGCTCACCCTCCTCCCAGAGGACGAGCATCACCAGGTACTGGGGGTAGGTGAGACCGAGGTCCTTCAGGATCACGCGGTAGACGCCGTTGAAGGCGCGTGAGGCGGCCTGGAGGGAGAAACAGATCTGGCTGTCCAGGCGGAGCCAGTTCTCCTCCGAGCCGGGGGCGGCAGCGGCGGGGGTCGACATCGGGGTCATGTCTCCAGGGTAGCCCCTGTGGGCTATTTAGTTGTGCACAACTGAATTGTGTGCTCTACTTGTCGTCGTGAGGCCGCCCGGACGCGAACGGCGTGGGGCGGGCCACTCCCCGAACGCAGACTTCCGAGAGGGATGGTTCATCCATGGACGCGCTCTACACCGCAGTCGCCACCGCCACCCACGGCCGCGAGGGCCGCACCGTCTCCTCCGACGGCAAGATCGACCTCGGCCTCGCCATGCCGGTGGAACTGGGCGGCAACGGTCAGGGCACCAACCCCGAGCAGCTCTTCGCCGCCGGGTACGCGGCCTGCTTCGGCAGCGCCCTCGGCCTGGTCGGCCGCCAGGCCAAGGTCGACCTGTCCGACGCCGCCGTGACCGCCGAGGTCGGCATAGGCAAGCAGGGCGAGGGCTTCGGCCTGAAGGTCGCCCTCCGCGTCGAGCTGCCCGAGAGCGTGGACGAGGCGACCGGCCGCAAGCTGGTCGAGCAGGCCCACCAGGTCTGCCCGTACTCCAACGCCACCCGCGGCAACATCGAGGTCGACCTCGTCATCGAGTAACCGTCACCCCGGACCCAGTCACGGGGCGACGGGCGACCGCCCTGCGGACCGACGTCACGCGTGACCGTCCTCACGGACCGACCCGCGCCAGCACCTCTCCCGTCCGCCGGCTCCACGCCACCACCACGGCCTCCTCGGGCACCCGGTGCCAGCGCGTGAGCAGCAGCCAGCGGACGTGATGGCGGCGCACGATCGCCGACCGCTCGGCGCGGGTCGACTCCGGGGCGAGGTAGGCGCGCACGTCGGCGAGCCGCCGCAGCCGCTCCCGTTCGTCCAGGGCCGCGTCGGGCCAGGCGGGTGCGGCGAGGTTCGGCCCGTACCCGGCGATCAGGTGGACGGCGTAGTACCCGTCGGCGATCACCACCTCGCCGGGCGCCATGTACCGCGCGGCCCAGTCGTACGACGGCCAGTTCGGCGGCTGGGCGAAGCCGACCGGGTCCAGCGCGCGCGGGACCACCGCCCCGGCCTGCACGGTGAGGAAACCGGCGCAGGCCGCGACCGCCGTGACCGCACCCAGCACCCGCCGCCCCGCGCCCCACGGCCGGGGCGCCGCCAGTTCCACGGCGAGCGCGAACTGGAGCGGCACCAGCGTGAGCCCGAGGATCCGCCCGTAGGTGTAGTGGCCGCTGACCCAGCCGTACGCCACCACCAGGCA
Organism: Streptomyces bobili; assembly: GCF_002154575.1. Classification (GTDB taxonomy): domain Bacteria; phylum Actinomycetota; class Actinomycetes; order Streptomycetales; family Streptomycetaceae; genus Streptomyces; species Streptomyces bobili. Next base: position 3,364 of record NZ_MUBA01000437.1, on the reverse strand, counting down.
GTCCAGGGCGAACATCAGCACCAGCGGATCGCGGACGCCGTTCCGTCGGCCCCGCAGCCACAGCGCCGGTACGCCCAGCAGCGCCAGCCAGAAATGCCCGGCGAGCCCGTCGTACAGCCGTCGGTGCATCGCGTCGACGCTGCCGTCGCCGGCCAGCGCGAACACGTCGAAGTACGGCCATGCGAGGGCGGTCAGCAGGGCCGTCGTGCCCGTGAGGGCCCAGCGCAGCAGCACCGCCGGGCGCCGTCCGCGCTGCCCGCCCGCCACGAAGGCCACGCCCCCGGTCACCGCGGCGACCGCCGTGATCGGGTGCACCAGCAGGATGACGCCGTAGAGCGCGCCGAGCACCGCGTACCCGGCGAAGCCGCGCAGCCCGTTCGGGCCCACGAACCGCACCGCCCGCGCGTCACGCGCGCGTGCGGCCGTCCAGGCCCACGCCCAGAACGCGAGCCCGATGGCGAAGGCCGACGGATAGCCGAGGTTACCGGTCATCGACATCAGGCCGAGGTAGCCGCTCCACCAGGCCCGTTCGGTGCCCCACAGCAGGGTCATCGCCGCCAGCGCCAGCACCGGGGCCCACGGGCGCGGTGTGAGTACGCGCGTGAAGCGGCCGATGCCGGTCAGCAGCACCAGCAGGTTCACCGGCCCGGCGACCCGCAGCACGTCCCAGCCCGACAGGCCGGTCAGCCGCGCGAACACGCCCTGCGCCACCGCGTACGGCGAGTAGTAGGGGCTGCCCGTCCCCGGCAGGTCACCCGTGGGATGGCGCGGGGAGAGCAGGTCGGCCCGCAGCCGCTCGACGACCGCCGCATGCTGTCCGGCGTCGCAGCACAGCGGCACCCGCCAGTACGCCAGCGACATGACCAGCCAGAACAGGAACCCGAAGACCTGGTAGGGGCTCGGACGCCAGGTGCGCCCGCCGTACAGTGCCGTCGCGCCGCGTGCGGGACGGCGGGTGAGGACGCCGACGCTCATCGGACCGGAACAAAGAGGGGCATTGGCGGTATGTTCCCGCCCGAGTCAACGGCCTTGCCTCTGTCACCTCATCGAGTGAGTCCGATCGGGCCGTTCCTGCGCCGGCAGGGCCACCCGGCCCCGCACCAGGGGCTCCAGCAACAGCGGCACCCCGAGCACCGGCAGCAGCCACGCCAGCACGATCAGCCGCCCGCCCCAGATGGCGATGTCGGGATGCCCGGCCTGCGTGAGCACCCCGGTGGACGCGGCGGCGGCCACGAGGACGCCGAACGCCCGCCGCGGCCCGCGCGAAGCCCCCCACGCCCCGGCCGCCAGCGCCGCCAGGAACAGCGGCTCCCACAACTGCCGGCGCAGCCACTCCGGCCAGAACCGCTGCTGCAACTGCCAGAACTCCGGCCAGGGCCGCTCCCGGTCCGGCCGCGCGAAATGGCCGGTCAGCAGATCCTGGAGGCTCTCCGCCTCGGACGGATGGTGCAGCAGCCCCGCCAGCAGCAGCCGAGGCCCCAGCAGCGCCCGCAGCAGCGGCCCCAGCAGGGCTACGGCCATCCCCAGCAGCAGCCGCAGCAGTACGCCCCCCAGCAGCAGCCCCAGCCCCAGCGGTACGCCCCGCAGCCTCAGCCCCAGCAGCCGCCGCAGCGGCACGCGCCGGAGCCCCGGCAGCCGCGCGAGCCCAGGGAACCGAGGCAGCGCAGCTCCAACCCGATGAAGATCCCCGGCCTCGGCTGCCTGAAGGGCTGTCTCTTCACGGTCGTCATCCTGGTCGTGGCCAGCTGGCTGATCTGGGAGCTGACGCCGCTCCAGGACTGGATCGGCACGGGCAAGGGCTACTGGGAGCAGCTCGGCGACTGGGTCGACACCGTGAGCGGCTGGGTCGGCGATCTCGGTGATCTCGGCGGCGGCTCCGGCGACGGGGCCTGAGGGGCGCGGCTCGCCCGCCCCGCGGGACCTGACCGCGGGTTTGGAGATTTGTCGACTCCTGGCGGGTGATTTCCGTCTCCGTGGTGAGGATTGCCTCGGGGGGCGCGTAGTTTTGTCGGCCGGGGGGCCGGGAGTTGGCCCCGGATGGCGCAGCGTCGGCACCACGCGTCTGTAGGAGCAGCCTTGGCACGGAAGATCGGCAGCCGGTACACCGCCCACCAGATCCTGGGACGCGGCAGCGCCGGCACGGTGTGGCTGGGCGAGGGGCCGGACGGCCCCGTCGCCGTCAAGCTGCTGCGCGAGGACCTCGCCTCCGACGAGGAGCTGGTGGGCCGCTTCGTGCAGGAGCGCACCGCCCTGCTCGGTCTGGAACACCCCAACGTGGTCTCCGTCCGGGACCTCGTGGTCGACGGCAACGACCTCGCCCTCGTCATGGACCTGGTCCGCGGCACCGACCTGCGGACCCGCCTCGACCGGGACCGCCGGCTCGCGCCCGAGGCCGCCGTGGCGATCGTCGCGGACGTCGCCGACGGGCTCGCCGCCGCGCACGCGGCCGGCATCGTCCACCGGGACGTCAAACCGGAGAACATCCTCCTCGACATGCAGGGCCCGCTCGGCCCCGGCGGCTCGCACCGCGCGCTGCTCACCGACTTCGGCGTCGCGAAGCTCATCGACACCCCCAAGCGGACCCGCGCCACGAAGATCATCGGCACGCCGGACTACCTCGCCCCCGAGATCGTCGAAGGCCTCCCGCCGCGCGCCTCGGTGGACATCTACGCGCTGGCCACGGTCCTGTACGAGCTGCTCGCGGGCTTCACGCCGTTCGGTGGCGGGCATCCCGGCGCGGTGCTGCGCCGGCACGTCACCGAGTCCGTCGCCCCGCTGCCCGGTATCCCCGACGAACTGTGGCAGCTGCTCGTGCAGTGCCTGGCCAAGGCCCCGGCCTCCCGGCTGCGGGCCTCGGAGGTGGCCGCCCGGCTGCGCGAACAGCTGCCGACACTGGCCGGGATGCCGCCGCTGGACGTCGACGAGCCGGACGGCGAGGCGGCGGAGGAGGCCGAGGGCGCCCGGACGACCGGGCGGGGCGAGGCCGCCGAGGAGGCGGCTCCCGCCGGGAGCGACGGGCGGGGGCGCCGGGGATCCGTGTCCCTGGTCCCCGGAGCCCAGCCGGACTCCAACCGCGACACGCACACGTCGATGCGGGTACCGGCACCGGACGAGCTGGCGGGCGGGGCCCACGGGACCGCGCGGGTCCCCCGTGCGGCGGGGGCGCCGCGGCCGGGGTCGGCGCGCAATCGCGCCGCCACGCGGCGGCGGAGGATCGTGGTGGGGGTGGCCGCGGTGGTGCTGGTCGCCGTCGCGGGCGTGGGCGCCGTGGTCGGCCACGGCCGCGACGGCGATCAGCACCACAGCGGCCACCCCCACCACGATCCTCAGCCGCCGCGTGGCGGCGCGATTGCGCGCGGACCCC
>NZ_MUBA01000436.1 GCF_002154575.1 Streptomyces bobili | reverse complement strand
GCCGTTCGGCCTCGGTGTGCCGTTCCTCCAGGAGTTCGCCGGCGTGGGCGCGGAGCAGGTCGTGGAAGGCGTACCGGCCGGGGCTGTGTTCGGTGACGAGGTGCAGGCCGGTGAGTTCGGCCAGCAGCGGCCGGGTCCGGCGCAGGGGCAGTCCGGTGAGGGCGGCGGCGGCCGGCAGGGTGAAGTCGGGGCCCCCGGGAAAATCTTGCCGAGGAGCGCACGGGCGGGCGACGGGGAGGGTGGCCCGTGAAGATGCGGTTCAGGGGGGTGCGGAAAGGGCCGAGGGAGCGGGCACCGGTCGGCGGCCAGGGGGCGCCCCGGCCGGCGCCCCCGCTCGCTCCGCGGCCCGCACCCGGGGCCGTACCCTGGAGGCATGAGCACCCCCGCCGCCCCCGAGCCGCGCGAGCCGAAAGCCGCGCTGATCTTCGACGATCCGCTGGACCGGCAGTCCTCGGACGACACGGACCACGGGTGGGGCGAGCGGCCCGGAGCCGGCGGCGACAGCGCGGCCGACCTCAAACGCTTCCTCGACGAGAAGCCGCCCCACCACATCTGAGCCCGGCGGGTCCGACGGAGGCGTGCCGCTACCGCTCGGCGTGCCCGGAGCCGCGCTGGGCGACCAGGGCGTCGCGGATCTCCTTGAGCACCTCCAGCTCGGTGATCTCCATGACCTCCTGCGTGCCTTCCTTGGCCTTCCTGCGTGCTTCCACCTTCGCCAGGTACTTCGACATCGGCAGGACCATCAGGAAGTAGACGACGGCCGCCGTGATGACGAAGGTCAGCGTCGCGCCGAGGACGGAGCCCCACAGGATCCGGACGCCCGTGGCGGTGTCGCCCGTCCCGGTGCAGGGTCCCTTGATGCAGGAGTTGTAGCTGTCCAGGTTCTTCGTGCCGATGGCCCCGATCAGCGGGTTGATGACCCCCTTGACCACCGAGTTGACGATGTTCGTGAACGCCGCCCCGATCACCACCGCGACTGCCAGATCGACGACGTTCCCACGCATCAGGAAGGCTTTGAAGCCTTGCAGGACGCTCGCCTTTTCGCTCACCTCGGTGACACTCCTCGCATGTACAGGTTGTGGAACAAACAGCTCCGCAACCTACGTCACGCCGAGGAGGGCGTGTCCAATTAGGTAGCTCGAACGAGGGACTTGACATCAAACCGGGCAGAAAGTGCAGTACGGGACTCACCACAGGGTCACCGCCAGCCGGGCCGTGACGCTCGCGCCGGCGAGGCGGGTCGCGGTGGACCGGGGCACGGACAGTACGACCAACGCCCCGCCTTCGGCGCTCCCCGCATCGTCCCAGGCAGCACCCCCGTCACCCTCGTCACCCCCGCCACCGGCGCCGGCCGAGCCGCCCGCCGGCTCCGGCACCTTCGTCACGAGCGCACGGCGCGCGACGACCTGTGCCGCGCCCTCCGGCCCCGCGGACCGCTCCGCCGGGGCGACGGCGATGACGTCGACCCGGTCACCGGGGCGCAGCAGCCGCACGGTGGCCGCGTCGCTGATCCGCACGGCTGCCCTCACCCTCCCGGCGGTGCGAGGAGCGTCGGCGGGGGCGCGCGCCGATGACTGCGCGCGGGCGTGTGAGCCGCCGCCCGGGTGTCCACGAGCCTGATCACCGTCCCGCGGACCCGCCGCCACCAGCGCGGCGGCCGTGACGGCGAGACCCACCGCGAGCGCCCGCCGCCGGTTCCGCACCAGCCGGTGCAGCCGGTGCAGCCCGCCCCGCACCCGCACCGGC
>NZ_MUBA01000435.1 GCF_002154575.1 Streptomyces bobili | reverse complement strand
CGTCGAGGGCTGACGCCACCGACGTCACCGTGGCTGCGCAGTCCCGCACCGGGGTGGCGGTCAGCGGCCGTGCCAGTCCAGGCACACCACCAGCGCGTCGTCCTGCGGCACCCGCCCGCCGCGGTGGCCCGTCAGTTCGCGCAGCACGGCCCGCGGGACCTCCGCCGCCGGCAGCAGCCGGGTCGAGGAGATCGCCCGCGCCAGGGCGACGTCCCCGTACGCCTCTCCGGCGGGCGAGGCGACCGCGTGGACGCCGTCGCTGACGAAGACCAGCCGGTCACCCGGCTCCACCCGGAACGGCTGCGCCGCGTAGTCGGTCTCCTCGAACATGCCCAGCGGCAACTGGGCCTCGAAGCCGACCCGTTCGACGGTGCCCGCCCGCAGCCGCAGCAGCCGCGGCGAGCCCGCGTCCACCACCTGGGCCCGCCCCGTGGCGAGTTCGACGTCCAGCATCAGCACCGACAGATAGCTGCGCCCGCCGTAGTGGGCGTGCACCGCCTGGTCGGCCAGCGCCGCCTGGTCGGCGATCGGGAGGCCGGCCCGCCGGGCGTTGCGCAGCGCGTTGACCGCCAGGTTCGTCAGCAGGGCCGCCTCCGTGCCCTCGCCCATGCCGTTGCTGACGTACAGGGTGAGGCGGTCGGCCGTGGCGGACCAGTCGAAGTTGTCGCCGTGGACGGCGTAGGCGGGCTCCAGCTGGGCGCCGAGCGCGTAACCGGGGCCGGTGCCGGAGCGGGCCGGGAGGAGCTGCCACTGCATCTCGGCGGCCAGGGTGAGCCGGTCCCTGCGCCGGGCCCGCAGATACAGGTCCGTGGCGCGCTCGGCCACCACCACCTCGTGCCCGAGCACCTGCGCGATCTCCGACAGTTCGCCCAGCACCCCGGACACCTCCGCGTCCGTGTCCGCATCCCGCTCCTCGTCCTCGGGAAGCGTCACGGACAGCACGCCGAGCCGGTCGCCGCGCACCGTGACCGGCAGATGCGCCCGCACCCGCCCGCCGCCGGCCGGCTCGATGTACGGCTCCTGCGCGCCGAACGCCCGGCCGGCCGCGCTGTCGTACACCGACAGCGGCTCCCGGCCGCCGGAGACCGGTTGCAGCACGGTGAGGCCGTAGTCGGCCATGAGCAGCTCGACGGCGACCGCCGCGTACCGCTCGACCAGGACCCGGCGGACGGCGTCGACCAGCTCGTTCGGTGCCGCCGTCCGCAGGGCGCGTTCGGCGGCGGTGAATCTGTGCGTGACGGGAGATACCACGACGGGAGTAACACCGATCCTTCGCTCCATGGCCGGACTGCCGGCCGGGGTGTCCCGCGAGCGCCCGTGCGGCGCCGCGGCTTCGAAAGGTTTTCCGGGGAGGCCGGGGGAGCCGCTAGTACGCTGGCGGTCGTCCCAGTGCCTGCGAGAGTGTGACCGTGACTGCCTTCCGCCATCGCCCGGACCCCGACGAGGTCGCACGGGTGACCGCGACGGCCGCGGAACTGCTGGAAGTGCTGTGGGGAAGGGCCTCGACGGCTCCCGCGTCCGCCTCCCAGCTGCGCGTGCTGTTCGTCCTGGAGCACCAGGAGGGCATCAACCTGCGCACCCTCGCCGACTCCCTGGCCTCCACCCCGCCGTCGACGAGCCGGCTGTGCGACCGGCTCCAGGCGGCCGGGTTCGTGGAACGGGTGGTGAGCCCCGCCGACCGGCGTGAGCTGCGGCTGCGCCTCAGCGGCCGGGGCAGGGCCTTCCTCGCCGACCTCCGGACGCGCCGGGAGGCGGAGCTGCGGGCGGTGCTGGCCGGGATGCCCGCAGGGAAACGGGTCGCGCTGCTGGAGGGGCTCGACGCGTTCTGCGACGCGGCGGCGGCCCGAGCCCACGACGGGATCCCGGATTCCGGCAGCCGTACGGCCTGACCGGCGGAGGGCGTCAGCCGACGCACCGCCACCTCCCGGAACGGGGAGCCGGCGCGCGAGGCCGTGGCCCACCCGAGCACTGCGCACGAAACACACACGCAGGCACTGTTACCCCGAGCCGCCGCGAACCTGTCCCGGCTGTGGCCCAGGTCTCCGAAAAGCGCATGGAACGGCCCGCCGGGGTTACTCCGTCGCTATGGCACGGACATCGAGAACCCGACCGGACGAGCAGGTGGAGCGCCGGGAACCGGACGAACCGAGCCGGCTGCCCAAGCGTTCCTGGATGGCGGTGCTGAAGGGCACGGTCAAGGAGTTCAAGGACGACGAACTCACCGACCGCGCCGCCGCACTGACCTACTACGGGGTGCTGGCGCTGTTCCCCGCCCTGCTGGTCCTGGTGTCACTGCTCGGCATCGCCGGCAAGTCGGCGACCGACGAGGTCCTGAAAAACATCCAGAAATTCACCCCGGGGGCGGCCCGGGACATCCTCACCGACGCGGTCACCCAGTTGCAGGGCCGCAGCGGGATCGGCTCGGTCATGGCGCTCGTCGGCATCGTGCTGGCCGTGTGGTCGGCCTCCGGCTATGTCGCCGCCTTCATCCGCAGCGCGAACGCCGTGTACGACGTACCGGAGGGCCGGCCCGTGTGGAAGGTGCTGCCGGTCCGCGTCGGCGTGACGGTGCTGCTGCTGGTGCTGGCCGTGCTCAGCGCCCTGATCGTGGTGTTCACCGGCGACCTCGCCCGCCGGGCCGGCACGGCGCTCGGCATCGGCGACACCGCCCTGACGGTGTGGTCGATCGCCAAGTGGCCGGTCCTGGTCGTGCTGGTCACCATCATGATCGCGCTGCTGTACTGGGCGACCCCGAACGTGAAGGGCCGCGGCTTCCGGTGGATCACGCCGGGCAGCGTGCTGGCCCTGCTGATCTGGCTGATCGCCTCGGCCGGCTTCGCCTTCTACGTGGCCAACTTCGCCTCGTACAACAAGACCTACGGCACGCTCGCCGGCGTCATCGTGTTCCTGGTGTGGCTGTGGATCAGCAACATCGCCATCCTGCTCGGCCTGGAGTTCGACGCGGAGCTGGCCCGTCAGCGGGCCGTCGCGGGCGGACTGCCGCCGGACGAGGAGCCGTACGTGCCGCCTCGGGACACCCGCGCCTGGAGCGAGGAGGACCAACGTCGTATGGCATGAGAGACGCCCGGCGATCTCCCCGTCGGGGACCCGGCCGGGCCGGGACGGGCGGTCGTGGGCCATGAGGATTTGGGCGGATCTCAGCAACGGCGACCGGCGGCTCACCCGGCGGGTGGCGTCATGGCGGTCGCCCGGCGCGCGGCGGGTGCTGCCGGCGGTGGAGGAGGCGGCGCAGCACACCAGACTCTGGTGGGGCGCCGCCTTCGTGATGGCCACCGCCGGCGGGTGGCGGGGACGCCGGGCCGCCGCGGCGGGCGTGGTGAGCATGGCCGTGGCGGAGGCGGTGGCCAACGGCGTGGTCAAGCAACTCTGGGAGCGGCGCCGGCCCCCGCGGGAGTGGATCTCGCAGGAGGAGGTCCGTGACCGGCCCGACTCGTCCTCCTTCCCGTCCGGGCACACGGCGGCAGCCGTCGGCTTCACCGCCGCCGTCGCCGGGGTCTGGCCGCGGGCCGGCGCGCTCTGCGCGGTCCCGGCACTGATCGTGGCCGGCGAACGGGCCCACACCGGCGCCCACTATCCCTCCGACGTCGCCGCCGGCGCGCTGATCGGACTGTCCGCCGCCGCACTGACCCGTCGCGCGCCCCGCCTGGCCGCCCGCGAGGCACTGACCTGAAGGCCTCGCGAAGTCGGGTACTCGCGCCCGTACACCTGAGTAGTCGTACTCATGAGCGATCCGCTCGGGCTCGCGCAGGCTGGTCGTATCAGCCGTCGAGCAGTCGACCCGCGATCGATCCGCCGAGGAACCGATCCGTCGAGAGCCTTCGACGAGCCGCCCCGAAGCCGAGCAGGAGTCAGCCGTGCAGACGACCCACCGAGTGCAGCACCCGTCCGCCGTCCGCCGTCGGACCGTGCGATCCGCCTGGGCCTTCGTGCTGGCCGGGGTGACCGCGGCGGTCATGACCGGCTGCGGCTTCCAGATCGAGGAGGCGCTCTGCGGCGGCGGCGAGTACCCGGTGCTGGCCGTGGGCAGCACGGGAGGCGACTGCGTCCCGAACGGCGAGCAGCCCCCCGCGGGCTACGCCCGCTACCCCGAGGGGAAGGCCGCCGAGCTCGTCGGCGACAAGTGGGACACCTACTGGAGCACCCACACCCTCGACGAGCACGGGAACATCGTCGACGCCCCGGACGCCGGCTGAGCCCCCGTCAGCCGGCCAGCGTGCGGTGCGGCGGGTGGCCGTACGCGGACCGGTACAGGCCGGCGAATCGGCCGGCGTGGAAGAACCCCCAGCGGGCCGCGACATCGGTGACCGTGGTGCCGTCGAGCGGGTCCGCGGCCCGCAGGTCGTCGTGGGCGTGGGCGAGCCGGACCCGGCGCAGGTGCGCCAGCGGTGTGGTGTCGAGGTGCCGGCGGAACGCGTATTGGAGGGCCCGCACGGTGACATGTGCCGCCGCGGCGATGTCGGCGACCGTGACCGGTTCGCCGGCGTGGTCGTCGATGTAGGCGAGCGCGCGGCGCAGCGTCGCCGGGCGGGCGTCGTTGCGGTCGGTGGCGGTGGGATCGGTGCTCGCCGTGTTGGGGAACGCGGCGAGCACGCCCGCCGCCAGGTGCTGGGCGGCGGTGGAGGCGACGAGTGGCTGGTCGGCGAGGCCGGGCGCGGTCAGAACATGGTCGCGGACGTAGCCGACGGTCTGGCCCAGTTGCCGGGCCGCGGCGGGGGAGTGCGGCCGGTGACCGGTCAGCCGCACCGGCCCCGGCCGGTGGCCCGGTGCGCCGGCGGCCACCTGGGCGAGCAGGTCGGTGTCCAGCATGGCGATGGTGTAGCGGGCGTTGCGGATCCGTCCCGAGTACGGCAGCTCCGGCGGGGCCAGGGACACCACGTCGCCCGGCCCGAAGGTGTCCTTCACCCCGTCGAAGGCGTGGTCCTGGATGGTGCCCTCGTGGACGAGGCACAGACAGATCCTGCCGAGCGGGGAGACGGAGTAGCTCATCTCGAAGCCGAGGTCGAGTTCGTCGACGCTCACCGAGGGCATCGCGGCACGGCGGATGCGCGCCCGGCCCGCCCTCGGGTCGCTGCTCCCGATGCGCATGCTGGCGTAGGCCCGGCTGAGGAAGTCCTCGGTCAGGCCGAGGTCGTCACTGTCGAAGAGCAGCGTCTCCATGAATCCTTCGTCCGATGGCTCGGGCGGCCTCGCGTTCGCGGGCCGGGGCGGGCGCCGGACCGACGTTCGCCCGTTCCGCACACTTTCCCCGCATCCTGGTCGGCATTCGTTTCGCGGACCGGCCCCGCCGATGTTGTTCGTCCGGTGTGCGGCCGAGCCGGTCCTTTCTGCGCAGGCTGGACAGGACGGTTGTGTGCAGTCTGGACGGGGAGGGCTCTGTGCAGGCTGGACGGGGGCGGCACGGTGAGGTCGGCGGGGCCCGCGGTCTCGCCGGCCCTCGGCGAGGGGAAAGCGAGGAGAAGGAAGGTGGAGCGGGGCATGGCTGCGCAGGAGGACGTCGAGGTGCGTGTCACCGCCCTGCGGGAGGAGGTCGCCCAGCTGCGGCAGGCCGTCGTCTCCCACGCCGTGGTCGACCAGGCGATCGGGGTGGTCGTCGCCGTGGGCCGGGTCCGCCCGGAGCAGGGCTGGGAGATCCTGCTGGAGATCTCCCAGCGCACCAACACCAAGCTCCGCGAGGTCGCCGAGTACGTGGTGCAGGGCGCCCACTGCCGCTGGCTCCCCGACGAGATCCACCAGGCGCTGACGGCCGCCCTTGCCCGTGCGAGGTCGGCATGATCCAAACGACAGGCCCTAACTCTCGGTAACTCACGGTGTGACGTAGGGTCGACCTCTGGGGAGTGACACCGGAGGGGGAGGACGTGTCGCCGGAGTCCGTGCGGTTCGCGGTCCTGGGGCCCGTGAGAGTGCGTCGCGGGGACACCGAGCTGGAGCAGGGCGCACCGCAGGAGCGGACCTTCCTGGCGTTGCTGCTGGTCAGGGCGGGCCAGCCGGTCAGCATGGACGAGATCGTCGACACCCTGTGGGGAACCGACCCGCCCCCCAGCGCGGTCAACGTGGTCCGCCGCCACGTGGGTTCACTGCGGCGGCTGCTGGAACCCGGCCTGCCCGCCCGCGCGGAGGGCCGCCTGCTGCTGCGCGACGCCGGCGGCTACCGGCTCCTGACCGAGGGCGACTCGCTCGACCTGATCCGGTTCCGCGCCCTGCGGGAGGCCGGGCGGCGGACCGCGCCGGAGTCGCCCGCGCACGCCCTCGGCCTGCTCGGGGAAGCGCTCTCCCTGTGGCGGGGACCGGTCGCGGCCGGCCTGCCCGCGCACGCCCGCACCCGCCCGGCGTTCGCCGCCGTGGACCGCGAACGCCTCGCCGCCGTGCGGGAAGCGGCCGACGCCGCCCTGCGCGCCGGACGCCCCGGCACCGTCCTGCCCGAACTGCGCCGGGCCGCCGCCGAACACCCCCTGGACGAACCCGTGCAGGCGAGCCTGATCCTCGCCCTCGCGGCGACGGGCCACCGCTCGCAGGCCCTCGGTGTGTACGACGCCGTACGGACCCGGCTCGCCGGGGAACTGGGGATCGATCCCGGCGCGGAACTGCGCGGGGCCCGGGAGACGGTGCTGCGGGGCGGGCCGGGAGCGGCCGGGGGAGCGGCCACGGCGGCCGGCCTCCCTCCCGTCCCGGTCGTCGAGGACGTTCCCGCCGGGTTCGCCTCCTTGCCGGTTCCCGCCCAGCTCCCGCACGACCTACCGGCGTTCACCGGGCGCGGCGGTGAGATCGACGAGATGCTCGCCCTGTCGTGCGGCGCGGCCCGCACGCCGAACACCGTGGTGATCAGCGCCATCGGCGGCATGGCCGGCGTCGGCAAGACCGCCCTTGCCGTGCACTGGGCGCACCGCGTCGCCGACCGCTTCCCCGACGGCCAGCTCTACGTCAACCTGCGCGGCTACGACCCCTGCGGCGCCGTCATGGAGGCGGGCGAGGCCGTCCGCGGCTTCCTGGACGCCCTCGGCGTACCCCCCGACCGGATACCGCACGGCGTGGACGCCCAGGCCGCCCTCTACCGCGGTGTGCTGGCCGGGCGGCGGATCCTCGTCGTCCTGGACAACGCCCGCGACAGCGACCATGTACGGCCGCTGCTGCCCGGCGCGCCCGGCTGCCTCACCATCGTCACCAGCCGCGACGCCCTGTCCGGGCTGGTCGCCGCGCACGGCGCCCACGCGCTGACGCTGCGTCCCTTCGACACCGCGCAGGCGCGCGACCTCCTCGTCCGACGCCTGGGCGCCGCACGCGTCGACGCCGAACCGCGCGCCGCCGACGAGATCGCCGGCCTGTGCGCCGGACTCCCCCTCGCACTCGCCTGCGTCGCCGCCCGCGCCGCCGCCCACCCCCACTTCCCGCTCGCCGCCGTCGCCGCCGAGCTGCGCGAGGCCCACGGCAGCCTCGACGCGTTCGCCCGCTCGGACGCCTCCGTGGACGTCGGCACCGTCTTCTCCTGGTCCTCCCGTCAGATCTCCGACGAGGCCGCCCGCCTGTTCCGGCTGCTCGCCCTGCACCCCGGCCCCGACTTCACCCTGCCGGCCGCCGCCGCCCTCACCGGACTGCCCCTGCGCCGGACCCGGCCGCTGCTGGCCGAACTCACCGGCCTGCACCTCGTCACCGAACACAGCCCCGGCCGGTACGCCTTCCACGACCTGCTCCGCGCCCACGCCGGCGAACTCCTGGAGGAACGGCACACCGAGGCCGAACGGCAGGACGCCCGGCACCGGCTGTACCACCACTACCTGCACACCGCCCACGCCGCCGACCTGCTCCTCGCCCCCCACGCCGACCCGCCGATCCCACCACCCGCACCAGAGGGCGTACGCCCCGAACCGCTCGCCGACGACGACCGGGCCCTGGCCTGGCTCACCGCCGAACACGCGGTGCTCCTCGCCGTCGTCGACACCGCCGCCGACACCGGGCAGGAACGTCTCGCCTGCCAACTGGCCTGGTCCCTGGAACCCTTCTTCGACCGCCGCGGCCACTGGCACGACGCGCTCACCGTCCAGCGCACCGCCCTCGACGCCGCCCGACGGCTCGCCGAACCCGCCCTGGAAGCCCGCGGACTGCGCGGACTCGGCCGCATCGAGGGCCGGCTCGGCCTCCACCACCTTTCCCTGCCCCGGCTCGAAAGGGCCCTGGAGCTGTTCGGCCGCCTGGGCGACGACACCGGGCGCGCCCACACCCACCGCAGCCTCGGCTGGGAGAGCGAACAGCGCGGCGACCTGCCCGGCGCCCTGCGCCACAACCAGCTCGCCCTGGCCCTGTTCCGCGCCCTCGGCGACCGGGCCGCGCAGGCCGGGGTCCTGAACTCGGTCGGCTGGTACCACGCCCTGCTCGGCGACCACCGGCAGGCCCTGACCCACTGCTTCGAGGCCCTGACCATGCTCCAGGACCTCGGCGACCGGTACGGCCAGGCCGCCACCTGGGACAGCATCGGCTACGCCCACCAGCACCTCGGCCGCCACCCGCACGCCCTCCTCGCCTACCGCAACGCCCTCACCCTCCTGCGCGCCCTCGGCGCCCCCTACACGGAGGCCGACATCCTCGTCCGGGTCGGCGACACCCACCACGCCATGGGTGACGAGGACAGCGCCCGCGCCGCCTGGACCGACGCCCTCCGCCTCCTCAGGGCCCTGGACCACCCCGACGCCGGGCGGGTCGGCGCCCGCCTGAGCGGAGCCGACGGGCAGGCCGATGTCTGCTGACCCCGCACACCGCGGGGCACGGGGCGCAGCGCTGCGGTTCGAGCTGCTGGGACCGGTCCGGGCGTGGCGCGACGGAACCGAACTCGACCTCGGATTCCCCCAGCAACGCGCCCTGCTCGCCCTGCTCCTGGCCTACGAGGGCCGCCCGGTGCCCGCGGGAGAACTGCTCGGCCTGCTGTGGCCGGGACACCCGCCCGCCAGCGCGCCGAACGTCGTGCGCCGGTACCTCGGCGCGCTCCGACGCCTGCTGGAACCGGACCTGCCGCCCCGCGCCCCCGGCCGACGGCTGCTGCGCCACCCCGGCGGCCACCTGCTGGAGGTGACCCCGGACGAGGTCGACCTGCTGCGCTTTCGCGAACTGACCCGGCAGGGCATCCGGGCGGCCGTCACCGGGCGGGCCGAGACAGCGGCACTGCGCTTCACCGACGCGCTGGGGGAGTGGCGCGGCCCGGTCGCGATGGGCATCGCGGCCGCCGCGCGCGAGCACGTCCGGTTCACGGCCGTCGGCCGCGAACTCCTGGAGACGGCCCGCCTGGCGGCAGACGCCGCCCTGCTCTGCGGCCGGACCGCGCAGATCCTGCCGGCGCTGCGCCGGGCCACCGCCCTCGACCCGCTCGACGAACCGCTGCACGCCCGGCTGATCCTCTCCCTCGCCGCCTGCGGCCTCCAGGCGGAGGCCCTCACGGCGTACGAGGACGTCCGCCGCCGGCTGGCCGCGGAACTCGGCATCACGCCGGGCACCGAACTGGCCGCGGCGCACACACGCGTGCTGCGCCAGGACGTGGGCCGGCTGACCTCAGGGCCACGGGTGGACGTCGGCCGGAAGACTCCGGTCGTACGGGTCTCCCGGCCGGGTACGGCCGTGGATTCCCGGGGTGAGGGCGGTGCGCCGGGTGCCGCCCCCGCCGTACCGGACGGGACGCCGTCCACGGGGCACACCAGGCTGCCCCCGGACATCCACGGCTTCACCGGCCGAAAGGCCGAGCTGGAGTGGCTGACGGCGGCCCGGGACGCGGTCACGGGGACCGCGGGAGCCCCGGCGGCCGTATGGATCGGGGGCATGGCGGGCGTCGGGAAGACCGCCCTCGCCGTGCACTGGGCGCACCGGGCCGCCGGGCATTTCCCGGACGGGCACCTCTACGCCGCGCTGCGCGGCAGCGACCCGGCGCGGCCTCCCGCCGAGCCCGAGGAGGGGCTGCGCGCGATGCTGACCGCCCTCGGTGTGCCCGCGACCCGGATGCCGGCCGGGGCGGCGGCCCTGACCGGTCTCTACCGCACCCTGCTGGCCGGCCGGCGCGTCCTCGTGGTCCTCGACGACGCGGCCGGCACGGAACAACTGCGCCCGCTGCTGCCCGCCGCACCGGGCTGTCTCGCCCTGGTCACCAGCCGGCACGCCCTGCCCGGTCTGATCGCCTCGGGCGCCCGCCCGCTGCGTCTGGAGCCGCCCCCGGCCGACGACGCGCGCGCGATGCTGGCCCGGCTGATCGGCGCCGACCGTGCCGCGGCCGAACCCGGGGCCGCCGACGAGATCCTCCTCCGGAGCGGCCGGCTGCCCCTCGCGCTGGCCGTCGCCGCCGAACGGGCCGCCGGCCACCGCGAGATTCCCCTCACGGACACGGCCGCGTACCTGCGCGAGAAGGAAGGCACGCTCGACGCCTTCACCGGCGGCGCGACGGCCGACGTCCGTGTCGCCTTCCTGGGTTCCTACCGGCTGCTGTCCCCGGAGGCCGCCCGGCTGTTCCGGCTCCTGCCCCGGCACGGAGGGCCCGGCCTCACCCCGGCATCGGCGGCGGCGCTCGCCGGGCTGCCGGTCCGCGGGGCCCGCCGGCTCCTCGGCGAACTCGCCGAAAGCCACCTGATCACCGAGCACACGCCGGGCCACTACACCCTGCACCGCCTGCTGGGCGCCTTCGCCGCCGAACGCGCCCGGCACACCTGACGCGCCCGCCGCACCTGACGCGCACGGCCGCCGTCACCGCGCCTGTCACTGCGTTGTCACTCTTTTTGCACACCTCCCGGCCTACCGTCCGGACGACGAGATCAACAGTCGCCCGCTCAGGAGGCAACGGCGGAAGATGTCCACCACCAGCACGATCGACGCACCCATCTGCCGGACGCCCCTGGGCGTCGAGATCATGACCGCCGAGACCGGCCCCGGCCGGTTGCCGGGCGAGCGGACACCGCAACCACGGCACCGGCCGCACGCACGGGAGGCCGGCGAGTACCTCTTCGTGGGACTGCGGGGCGCCACCCGCCTCCCGGACACCGACCCGGTGAGCGTGCGCCTCGCCCCCGGCGACATCTGCTTCTACGACGCCCACCGGCCCCCCGCGCTCGACTTCCCCGAACGGTTCCGCGCCACCGTCTTCCTGGTGCCCGCCGACCTGCTGGGCATCACCCCCGCCGACGCGGGCCGGATCACCCGCACCCCGGTCGCCCGGACCTCCCGGCTCGGCGCGCTGCTCTCACCCCTGCTGTCCGACCTGGCCCGCACCGCGGCCGAGGCCCGGCCGCCGGTCGGCGACATGCTCGCCGGGAACGCCGTGAACCTCCTGGCCACGCTCGCCGCCGAACGGCTCGGCAGCCACGCCACGGGCCCGCACGAGGGCCAGGCACCACCGGTCCTGGCCCGCATCCGGCAGTACGTCGAACTCCACCTGCCCGAACCGGACCTCTCCCCGGAGACACTCGCCCGCGCCCACCACATCTCCGTGCGCTACCTGCACAAGCTGTTCCAGCAGGAGGGCACCACCGTCGGCCGCTGGATCCTGCGCCGCCGCCTGGAGGAGTGCCGCCGCGACCTGCTGCGCCACGGCCGGCGGAGCCGCACCATCGCCGCCGTGGCGGGCCGCTGGGGATTCACCAGCGCCACCCACTTCAGCCGCGTCTTCCGCACCGCCTACGGCATGTCCCCCCGCGAGTGGCGGGACAGCGCAGGCCGGGTCTGACGGCCACGGCCCGCCCGGTGCGCTCTCAGCACACTGCCGGTGCACGCGTGGACGATGTCGGGCCGGGCGGCGCGCCTAGCGTGAACGGGCAGCACGACACCGCCAACAGCAGGAGATTCTCATGTCCGACATCGTCGAGCCGGCCGCACCGGTCCTGGAGCCCGCCGCCCAGGCGTTCGTGGAGGCGACCGCGAACCCGCCGTATCTCTTCGACCTGGCGCCGGCCGAGGGACGCAAGGCCGTCGACGAGGTGCAGTCCGGCGAGATCGACAAGCCCGCCGTGGACGAGGAGTGGATCACCGTCTCCGGCGGTCCCACCGGCAGTGTCCGTGCCCGCATCGTCAAGCCCGCCGGCAGCCGGGGCACCCTGCCCGTCATCCTCTACATCCACGGCGCCGGCTGGGTCTTCGGCAACGCCCACACCCACGACCGTCTCGTGCGCGAACTCGCCGTCGGGGCCGGTGCGGCCGTCGTCTTCCCCGAGTACGACCTCTCGCCCGAGGCCCGCTACCCCGTCGCCATCGAGCAGAACTACGCCGTCGCGCGCTGGATCGTCGAGCAGGGCGCCGGCAAGGGCCTGGACGCCACCCGCATCGCCGTCGCCGGCGACTCCGTCGGCGGCAACATGACCGCCGCCCTCACCCTGATGGCCAAGGAACGCGGCGATGTGCCGCTCGTCCAGCAGGTGCTGTTCTACCCGGTGACCGACGCGAGCTTCGAGACCGGCTCCTACCACCGGTTCGCCACCGGCTACTTCCTGCGCCGCGACGGCATGCAGTGGTTCTGGGACCAGTACACGACCGACGAGGCCGACCGCGCCCAGATCACCGCCTCCCCGCTGCGGGCGACCACCGAGCAGCTCACCGGGCTGCCCCCGGCCCTGATCATCACCGGCGAGGCCGACGTCCTGCGCGACGAGGGCGAGGCCTACGCCAACAAGCTCCGCCAGGCCGGCGTCCCCGTCACGGCCGTCCGCTACCAGGGCATCATCCACGACTTCGTCATGCTCAACGCCCTGCGCGAGACGCACGCCGCCGAAGCCGCCATCAGCCAGGCCGTCGGCACCCTGCGCGCCGCCCTGCACACCGCCTGATCCGAGGAGAGACCCGACATGAGCACCACTCCCACCGTCCTTCTCGTGCACGGCGCGTTCGCGGACGCGGCGAGCTGGTCCGGCGTCATCGCCGAACTCCAGCGCGACGGCATCCCCGTGATCGCCCCGCCCAACCCCCTGCGCGGCCTCGCCTCCGACGCGGCGTACGTCGCCTCGGCCGCCGCCCAGATCGACGGCCCCGTCATCCTGGTCGGCCACTCCTACGGCGGCGCCCTCATCACCGTGGCGGGCGTCACGGAGAACGTCGTCGGTCTCGTGTACGTCGCCGCCTACGTCCTGGAGGAGGGCGAGAGCCTCGGCGAACTCCAGGGCCGCTTCCCGCTCTCCCCGCTGGTCAGCAACCTCAAGCAGTGGACGTACCCGGTGCCGGGCGGCGAGCCCGCCACCGAGGTCACCATCGCCGAGGACGCCTTCCCCTCGGTGTTCGCCGCCGACGTGCCGGCCGAGGTCACCAGGATCCTCGCCGCCGCCCAGCGCCCGCTGGCCGCCGCCGCGTTCGAGGAGACCGCCTCCGCGGCCGCCTGGAGGACCAAGCCGGCCTGGGCGCTGATCGCCGGCGCGGACAACGCCATCAACCCCGAGGTAGAGCGCTTCGGCGCCAAGCGTGCCGACGCGACGATCGTGGAGATCGAGGGCGCCTCGCACGCCGTCGCGGTGTCCCGGCCGAAGGAGGTCGCGGACCTGATCCGCACGGCGGTCCGCGCCACGGGCTGACCACTCAGGAGCAGCCACGCACTGACCACTCAGGAGCAGCCACGGGCTGACACCTCAGAACAGCCGCGCGGACGNNCGTCCGCGCGGCCCCCGGGCTTTTCCCCGAGGGGATCTCGGCCCCGCCCCGCCTGCGCCGCACCAGGTCCGTCGCCGCTTCCTGCCATGCGGGCCGGTCGAAGGCGAAGCCCGCTTCGAGCAGGCGGCCGGGGACGACACGGCGGCTCTTGAGCAGGAGTTCCGTGTCCGAGCGGAGGGCGAAGGCGCCCAGCGCCGCCATCGGCCTCGTCGCCGGGAGACCCACCGGGACACCCCACGCTTCCCGCAGCGCGCGCATGAACGCCCGGTGCGGCAGCGGTGCCGGGGCCGCGAGGTTCACGGGTCCGGCGAGGTCCTCCCGGTCGATCAGGAAGCCGACCGCGCGCACGAAGTCACGGTCGTGGATCCAGGACACGTACTGCGCGCCGCCGGCGACCGGACCACCGAGACCGAGGCGGGTCAGCTTCGACAGCACGTCGAAGACCCCGCCCCGGTCGGGGCTCATCACCATGGCCGCCCGCAGGGCGACCTTGCGGGTGTGAGGGGTGTCGGCCGCCTCTTGCGCCCGCTCCCAGTTCCTGGCGATGTCGACGCTGTAGGACCAGTGGTCCGGGACGTCGGGCTCGGTGCCCCCGAGGATCCCGGTGGCCTCGTCGTGGGGTGCGTCGAAGCGGTGCGCGTAGATCGTGGCGGTGCTCATCTGGAGCCAGAGCCGGGGAGGCCGGGCAGCCCCGGCGATCGCCTCGCCGACGACCCGCGCCGAGTCCACCCGGGAGTCCATCATCTCCCGCATGTTGGCCGGGGTGTAGCGGCAGCTGACGCTCCGCCCGGCCAGGTTGATCACCACGTCACTGCCGTCGACGGCGTCGGTCCAGGGCCCGCGGGTCCTGCCGTCCCAGGCCAGGTCACCCGGCCGCCGCGGGTGCCTGCTCAGCACCACGACCTCGTGTCCGGCCGCGGTGAGGGCCCGGCGCAGTACCGTCCCCACCTGCCCGGTCCCGCCGGGTACGACGATCTTCATGGTGGGCTCCCCCTGCTCGTGTCCCTCGCGGGTTCCTTGGGCGTAGGGGAGCCTACCCGATATTTGAACGCGTTCAGAAATATCTCGGAGAGACCGTCCTCACCTCCCGTGCACCTCCAGCGCCGCCCGTACCGCGGACTCCAGCGCCCCCTCGATCCAGGACGGCTTGACCGAGGTGTGATCACCCGCGAAGTGCAGCGGACCCTCCGGTGAGCGGATCGCGGTCAGCAGCTCCGTGTGCTGGCCGGGGAGCAGGACGGACGCCTCCCCGTAGGCGTACGGATCCCGCAGCCAGCTCTGGGTGCGGCCGGCGCCCGTGTAGAAGACCTCGATCCGGCGGCCGTAGACCTGCTGGAGGCCCCGCAGGGCGTGCGGGTAGCGGGCGTCGTCGTCGAGGGAGTCCCAGCGGGAGGCGTCGTCGGCCCAACTGTAGGAGGCGAGGACGACACCACCCCGGCTGCCCTCGACCGGGTGGGACGGGTTGATCATGAAGCGGTTGGAGTTGTCGGAGACGGAACCCCCGCCGACGATGTGCGCCGCCTCCGGCTGGTCCCGGCCCACCCACCGGTTGGCGGCGTGGTGCACCCGCTGCCCCGCAGTGATGTGCCCCGGCGGCACGGACGGATGCGCCCCGAGCAGACTCCCGTCGGCCGGCGCCGTCCCCGCCCGGTACTCCTCGTACAGCCCAGCCCGAACGGCGTCCAGCTCCCGCTTCCAGTCGGCCTCCGTGAACTCCCACCAGCGCCGGGCGAACTCCAGCAGCACCTTGGTCGCGCTGTCGTAGTGCAGCTCGGCGACGGCCCGCCGCTTCTTGTACGACATCAGCGGGCTGACCTGCACCTGGCGCAGCCCCGAGAACGGCACGGTGACGATCGCCGCGTCACCGGTGAACTGCTCGCGGACCACCGTGCCGTCGCGGCCCTCGGACACGGTGTCGATCCACACGTGCGGGCCGTCCGCCCGGACGTGCGGGGTGCCGTCCGTGCCGGCCCGGTCCGGCGACCAGTACTCGATGCGGGTGGCGCGCCGGTCGAGGCGCAGCACGTCCGACACCTCCCGCAGCAGCGCGTCCGGCAGCTTCGCCGTACCGCCGACCAGCTCCCAGAACGCGGTGTCCGGGCTGATCAGCGAGGCGCTGATGAAGCTGTGGATGAAGGAGAGCGGCAGCCGTGAGGTGAGGTTCTCCAGGGTGCCGATCAGGTCGATGGTGCGCTCGTCGAGGCCCGCCTCCTCGGTCAGGAAGCGGTACATCGACCAGTCGCCGAACCGCTGCACGACCCGCGCCCAGCCCCGCACCCGCTCCGGCATCGGCTTGTCGACGCGCTTGCCGTCGGGACCGACCGTGCTGAACTCGTCGCGGACCGGGTCGAGGGCCGCGCGCAGGATCGCCGAGGACGGCGTGTCCCAGTACTTGCGTGGCACTCCGAACGACCGGTTGATCCGGCGCGGCGACTTCGCGTACCCGGAGCGGCGCACCCGGACGCCGTTCACGTGCAGCCAGGCGTTGTTGACGGGCTTGCCCTGGCCGTCGACGTCCACCAGGTGGAACGGGCGCCGCTCCACGTCGAGCTGGGCGAGCAGGCTCATCACCAGCGGATGACTGCCGGGGATCCGCATGGCGCCCGCCTCCGCGTACTGGCGGGCGTCGGCGAACGCCTGGGGCGCCTTCTCATGACCGCCGGTACGGAAGGTCTTCACGCGGCCGCCGACGCGGTTGCCGTTGGCCTCCACGAGCGTGACCTGGTGCCCGGCCCGCTTCAGCAGCCAGGCGGCCACCAGTCCGGCGGGTCCCGCGCCGACGACGAGCACCTTCTTCGCGGTCTTGGTCCCCGCGCGGGGCAGGCCGCCGCCGAGGATCTTCTGGTAGCCGGGGACGAGCGGCCTGTCCTGTTCGTCGACCACCAGCAGAGCCCGTGCGACGGCCAGGCAGGTGGCCCAGTCGGCGGTGGACTTCGGCCGGGCCTGCGGTAAGGCCGCCGGTGCGGCGGTCGCGCCGGGCGCCGCGGCGAGGAGGGCCGCGCCGGCCGTACCCGCGGTGGCGGTCGCGGTGAACTGCCTGCGGGACAGGGAGCGGGGTTCGTCGGAGCCGTGGAGTTTGTCCATGTGCCCTGGATACGGGCGAGCGGGGGGCCGGTGCGGCGATCCGCAGTGATCACCACCTGAACGTGGCAGCGCCACGGCGCGAGTTCGCACCGGCCCCTGCCTCGGGACGGACGGCGCGCAACGGGATGCTCCCGGCGCATCCGAAAGAAGGCCGTCACGGGTTTGGGCCGGGTGAGCCCCAAGGACCCTGACCTGCGGGTGAGCCCCGGGTCAGGCCGCGTGCAACCGGTACACGTTGAAGGCCCGCCGGATCACCGGCTGAGCCACGTTGCGCACCCGGACCCCGCCGGCCGTCATCCCGTGCTCGGTGCCCATGTGGGCGTGCCCGTGGACGGACAGGTCGGCTCCCGCCGTGTCGATCGCCTCGGCCAGCAGATAGCTGCCGAGGAACGGATAGATCTCCAGCGGCTCACCGGCGAGGGTGTCGGCGACGGGGGAGAAGTGGGTGAGCGCGATCCGCAGGTCGCAGCCGTCCCGGCCGAGATCCTCCAACGCGCCGTGCAGCGCGTCCGCGCTGCGACGGGTGTAGCGGACGAACTCCTTCATCAGCGGTTCCCCGAACTCCCCGGCGCTGCGGCCGACGAACCCGCCGCAGAAGCCCTTGGTGCCCGCGACGCCGACGCGCGTCCCCGCGCACTCCACGACGGTCCCCTCGCCCTCCAGGACCGTGACGCCGGCCTCCTGGAGGATGCCGGTGACCTTCTCGGGCTGCTCGTCGTGATGGTCGTGGTTGCCGAGGACCGCGACCACCGGTACCGGCAGCCCGAGCACCTCCCGGCCCACCACCCGCGCCTCCTCCGGCGTGCCGTGCCGGGTCAGGTCACCCGCGAGCAGCAGCAGGTCGGCGCACTCGTCGAGGGTGTCGAAGGCGGGCCGCAGCAGGCCCTGGCTGTCGGAGCCCATGTGGATGTCCCCGACGGCGGCGACACGGATCATGGCAGGTCCTCCGCGTGGTCGGGGGAGGCGGTCTCCGCCACCTGGACGTCGGTGTGCACGGCGAGCCCGGCCAGCTCCTCATGGACGGTCCGCAGCAGCGTCTCGCGGCACTCGGCGGACGGCACCGTGCCGGTCACCACGACCGACCCGGCCCGCACCTCGGCGCGCACGCCCAACTCGGCCAGCTCCTCGGCCGCGAGCCGGTCGTGCAGATGCGCGACGCGGTACTCGATGTTCCCGGCGTCCCCGGCGTCCCCGGCGTCCCCGGCGTCCCCGGCGTCCCCGGCGTCCCCGGCATGCCCGGCATGCCCCGCGGGCCGGTCGGCGCCGCCGTTCGCGGGCTGCGCGAAAGGACTCATCACCGGTCCTCCTTCGGCCTCGGCGCGATGACGTCCAGCCGTTCCAGGAAGTAGAAGAACGCGTCCGGCATCGGCTCGTCGCCGCAGGCGCGGCGCACCCGGTCCCAGTCGACCTTCTCGCGCAGCGTGCGGGCGATCGGCAGGACCGCCCCGAAGTCGCAGTGATGCTCGGAGAACGCGGCGATCAGGCTGTGCACCAGATCGGTCGGCGACAGGACCGGCATGAAGACCGAGTCGACGGAGAGCCTCTCCGCCCGCTCCAGCAGTTCCGCCGTGACCGGCTGATGGGCCAGTTCGAAGATGAGGTCGACCTGCTGGCCGAGGCAGGCCGCCTTCAGCAGCCAGTCCTCCGGCGGCTCGTACACCACGAGCCCCGCCTCCCGCAGGGTCTCGGCGACGGACTCAGCGTCCTCGGGACGGATGGCGAAGTCGACGTCGTGCTGCAGGTTCTGGGTGCCGCCGTGGGCGTAGACGGCGACGCTGCCCGCCAGTGCGAACAGGTGCCCCCTGCGCTTCAGGATCGAACCGACCTGTTTGGTGGCCTGGAGGATCGCCTGGTTGCGGTCCAGCGGCAGATCCTCCGCGGGCACGTCGTCCGGCGGTCCGAGATCCGGGTCCCCCGTCGCCAGCCGCAGTTCCGCGACGCCCGCGGCCTGCTCGAGAGCGTCGTCGTCCGCGTGCTGCGTCATGTTGCTGCCCCCTTTCCTGGACGTCCGTCGCCCGGCACGCCCGGCGGGCCGGTCCGAAGGATCCTGACGGCGAGATCTCCGAGTACCCGGCCGGATGTCACCGACACCGGGCGTGCCCGAAGGGGCCGGCCTCAGATCCTGTGTCCCCGCGCCGCCAGCCAGCGGTGCACGGCGTCCTTGTCGGCCGGGGTGATGCGGACCGCCCCGTGGACGCGCGGCCCCTCGTCCTCGTTGAAGCCGGTGTCGGTGACCCTGGCGGTGACCCAGGTGGCGAGATCCTGGGCGGCGCGGCCCGACAGGGAACCCCGCTCCCACCCGGTGCGTGCCTCGTGGGCCGCGGCCGGATCGTGCCGCTCGGTCTCCGCGAGCCAGGCCGGGACCAGCCGCTCCACGGTGTGGCGCTCCGGGGACGCGGAGGCCCGTCCCGCGCCCGTGCCGTACGGATCGCGCTCAGCGTTGGTGGCGTCGGTGTCGTTCATGGGGACCGGGTGCCCCTGAACGGGCACGAATCCCGCCTGCCTTGCCCGTTCCGGGCGCCTGACGCAGGCTGTACGCATGGGTACGCAGGGCGGCCCGACGCTGATCACGTCCGTCCAGCGGGCCTTCCGCCTGCTGGAGGCGGTCGGCGCGCACGAGAACGGTGCCCCCGCGAAGCAGCTCGCGCGCGAGACGGGCCTGCCCCTGGCCACCGCCTACCACCTGCTGCGGACGCTCGTCCACGACGGATACGTGCGCAAGCTGGCGGACGGCGGCTTCGTCATGGGCGACAAGATCCAGACACTGCGCTCGACGGGCCGCGGCCAGGCGCTGCTCAGCCGGGTCCGTCCCACGCTCGCCGCGCTGCGGGACGAACTGGCGACCGCCGCCTACCTCACCTTCTACGAGGAGGGCGAGATCCGGGTCGCCGAGATCGTCGACGGCCCCCGGACACCGCGCGTAGACCTCTGGGTGGGATTCGAGGACGCCGGCCACGCCACCGCGCTCGGCAAGTCCGTCCTGCGCGAGCTGGACGACGAGGCACGCCGGGACTACCTCTCCCGCCACCACCTCTCCGACCTCACCCCGCGGACGATCACCAGTTCGCCCGAGCTGCTGCGGCGCCTGGACTCCGCGCCGATGGCGCCGGCCATCACCGACATGGAGGAGTACGCCCTCGGCACGGTCTGCGTCGCCGTGCCGGTCTACAGCGGTGACACGCTCGGCTCGCTCGGGGTGTCCCTGCCGGTGGACCGGCTGCCCCGGCTGCGGGAGATCCGGGAGCGGCTCATCCCGACCGCGAACCGCGTGACCAGAGGCCTGTCGCTCACTATCTGAAAAGCCGCTCCTTGTGGCACGCCGATCGAACCCGTATTCCTGGATGAAACAGGCGTTTCAGGGGCGATCCCCCGTGCACAGATGAGGACTGCGGACACACCATGAGTGAGGCCCGAGACCGTCGTGACGGCCGCCGGACCGTGCGGCGCTTCAGGAACCGGATGGATTTTCCCTGGGCGTCCGCGGTCAGGCGGGCCGCCGCGCGGTCGGCCGCCGGGACGGCCGTGCTGCCGGTCCTGCTCGTGACCGTCGTCGTGCTGGCCGTGGACCTCGCAGGCGGGGCCGGGGCCGTCTGGCTGCCGCTCCTCGCGGCCGGACCGGCGCTGGCCGCCACGACCAACGGTCCGCGCGGTGTCCTGTGCGTCGGACTGCTCGCCGCGGCGCTGGGCGTCGTCCACGGCATGCGGCACGGCGTCGCGGGCCGTGAGCTGGCCGCCGTGCTGTCCGTCCTGGTGGCCGTCACGCTGGCGAGCGGCCTGGCCAGCGTGCTGCGCGGACGCCGGGAACGGGTCCTCGCGGCCGTGCGTTCCGTCGCGGAGACCGCCCAGCACGCGCTACTGGTGCCGGTGCCGCCGACGGTCGGCCCCTTCCAGGTGGCCGTCCGCTACAGCGCCGCCGCGGCCGAGGCCCGCATCGGCGGCGATCTCTACGCCCTGGTGTCCACCCCGTACGGCGTCCGGCTGATCGTCGGCGATGTGCGCGGCAAGGGGCTGCCCGCCGTGGGCACCGCCGCGCTGGTGCTCGGCGTCTTCCGGGAGGCCGCCCACGACGAACCCGACCTGCTGGCCGTCGTCGACCGGATCGAACGCAGTCTGGCGCGCAACCTCGGCCACGACGACTTCGTCACCGCGGTGGTCGCCGGATACCCGCGCCCCGGACACCTGGAGGTGGTGAACTGCGGGCACGCGCCCCCGCTGCTCGTCGGCGCGACCGGAGACGTCGTCCCGGTGGATCCCCCGCGTCCGGCCCCGCCGCTCGGACTTCGCGCCCTCACGGACCAGACCCCCGACCTCCATGTGCTGCCGTTCACCGACGGCGACCAACTGCTGCTCTACACCGACGGCGTCACCGAGGCCCGCGACCGCGACCGCGAGTTCTACGCCCTCCACGAGGGGCTGGCGCGCACCCTGACAGACGAGCCGGCGAGCACCCTCACCGCCCTCCACGACGACCTGCTGGCCCATGTGGGCGGCCGTCTGCACGACGACGCCGCGCTGCTCCTGATCCGCAAACCGCTCCTGCCCCACCAGCCGCTGCCGGCGCCGGCACCGACCGGCGGGACGGCCCCTGTCGCACACCTGGCGGAATGACACCGGCGGCCCTCCTCCGATGGAGGAAGGCCGCCGGACCGCGGGGCGCGGGGCTCAGGTCAGGGCGTGCGTGAGCCAGCGGTGCAGCGCCGACTGGACGCCCTGCGGGAGTCCGCTGAGCTGCTCGATGGCCTCACGGTCGCCGGGCATCGGCGCGATGCCGGCGGTGGTGAGAGCCGCGTGCAGTTCCAGGCGGCGCACGTCGCGGGGGTCGAGCGTCAGCTCGAAACGCTGGGCGGGGTCCGGCGGCGCGAGCGGGTAGTCCTCACTCGCCCAGGAGGGCCGGCTGTGCGTCGTGGTGATGTGGGCCATGGACGGATTCCTCTCCTGCATGGTGTGCAGAGGCTGCCGGGAGGGACTCCGCCGTCCCCGGCCCCGGTTCCGCCGCGCGTGCCGATCCACCCGGATGCAGCAGCGGGGCCGGTGGACGGGGCGCCCGGCCGTGTCACCGAGGGGCCATCGCCGGACCGGGCGGGAGACATGCGAGGCGGGGGCTGCCGGGCGCGCCCCCGGACAGCCCCCGCCGCGCGGGTCGTCGTTCAGGCCGCCAGCGTGGCGACCCGGCCGCGTACGGCTCTCGGTTCGAGGACGCGTTCGGCCAGGTAGCCGAACAGGAACCCGAAGGCGGACCACAGCACGGCCTGGATACCGATCGAGGCCAGGCGGAACTCCCACAGATCGGCGGCGGGGAAGCCCCGGGGAATGGCGTCCCCCTGCGGCAGGACAGCCATCGCGACCCCGACCACCGCCACGAACGCGGCGCCGGCGGTGATGGAGGCGTTCCAGTTGCCCCAGGCCGGGGCGAGCCTGCGGCCCAGCAGGACGGCGGCCGTGCCCAGCAGCACGCTCAGGGCGATCATCAGCACGAACAGGCTGGTGCGCTTGGCGAGAGTGTCCGGGTCGCCGACGGCCGGCGGGTTCGCCGGGTACTTGAGGATCGGCACCAGGTAGACGAGCAGGAACCCGGCGAGCGCGGTCAGCGCGGCGGTCGCCCGCGCGCCGAACCGGCCGACGCGGCCCAGCGCGAAGCAGAACGCGAGCGCCGCGATGCCGCCGATGGCGACGCCGAAGACGAGCACGCCCGTGGCGAGGCCGGCCGTCGACTGGACGGACCTGCTGACGAGTTCCTCGCCGTGCTCATGGGCGTGGGACTCCTCGAACGCGATGGCCGCGTCCACGGAGCCCTCTCCGACGAAGTAGGCGAAGACGAAGGCGAGCACGCCGGCGCCCAGGCCGGCGAGCATGCCACGCACCAACAGGGTGCGTACGGTGGCGGAGTTCATGGAAGGGCCGCCCCGTCTAGTGGCAGGGGAAGCCGAGGAGGTGGCGGGCGTCGTGCACCCACTCGTGCACGCCCTCACCGGAGACCAGCGACGTGACGCCCTGCTCGGCGCCGACGAAGTACAGCAGGACGAGCATCAGGACGCCGACGAAGACGGCCCAGGGGGCGATCGCCCGCAACGGCAGC
The DNA here is from genome assembly GCF_002154575.1 of Streptomyces bobili. Classification (GTDB taxonomy): domain Bacteria; phylum Actinomycetota; class Actinomycetes; order Streptomycetales; family Streptomycetaceae; genus Streptomyces; species Streptomyces bobili. Next base: position 1,476 of record NZ_MUBA01000435.1, on the reverse strand, counting down.
GGGGTGAGGATCTGGGTGGTGGGGGTGGGGGCGGCAGTGGACTGCGCCATGGCGAGACCTCCTCGGGAACATCGCGTCCCGCATCGTGTGGAGCACGCGACGACGGCGTTGGGTCTGACTCACCGACACCTCAGGGGAGGTACGGCACACAGTGGCGCGACCGTGCCGGGCTTGCACCGGCTTCCGTGGCGCCGTCGTCCTTGTCGCCCCCGATGGTAGGGGCACCGAGGGCATCGGCCAACATGGCGTACGCCACCTACGAAGAACCGCCCACCGGCCGAAATCCGGCGAAGGGACTGTCATGACCGTCCGGCTCACCCTGCTGTGCGCCGCCGCCCCCGCGGAGCGCGACGTGCGCTTCGGCGACCTCCACCTCGACGAGCGGGCGTTGGGCCGGGCGCGAGCGGTCGCGGCGAGCGTCGCCGGAGCCCTGCCCGAGGGTGCCTCCTGCCGTACGGCGCCGTCGGAGCGCTGCCGGCGGACGGCACAGGCCCTGGGCTTCGACGCCCCCGTCGTCGAACCCTCGCTGCGGGACCTGGACCTGGGCGACTGGCGCGGCCGGACGCTCGACGAGGTCGCGGCCGCCGACGGCGCCGGGCTGCGCGCCTGGATGACGGATCCGGCAGCAGCACCCCACGGCGGTGAGTCCGTGGCGGAGGCCTGCGGCCGGGTCGCCGCCTGGCTGGACACGCTGCCGCCGGACGCGGGACGAGTACTGGCCGTGGTGGAACAGGCGGTGGCGCGGGCCGCGGTGCTGCGTGCGCTGGACGCGCCGTTGTCGTCGTTCTGGCGCGTGGACGTCCCGCCGCTGTCCGCGGTGCGGCTCACCGGCCGCGGCGGACGCTGGAACATGCGAATGGGCGTCCCCGGCACGGAAGTTCTCGGCGAGGAGGGCTGAACCCCTGTATCGGCGGCGCGTCTTGCTTCCCGTGCCAACTGAGGCTGCGCAGGTACCGGAACGTGTGAGGGCGCCCCGAGTCGATCGGGGCGCCCGCACACGGCCGGACCGTTCCGGCTGATCGTCAGTGGTGGGCGTGGACGACGGCGTGGCCCTTGCCGCGGCCGATCATCCACTTGTTGACCGGCGTCGTGACCAGGAACGCGACCACGAAGCCGCCCAGCAGGGCCGACCAGAACAGCGCGTCGGACAGGTGGGCGTCCATCGCGCCGGGGACCAGGGCGATGATGCCGTTGTCGACGATCTCCATCACGGCGATGGACACCGTGTCCGCGGCGAACGCGACCGCGATCGCGCTCTTGAGGTCGAGGCCGGCCCGGACGACCGCGAACAGGGTGAACGAGTAGCCGAAGAGGAACGCCAGCGTGATCGCCAGGATCATGGTGGGCACGTTGCCCCACATCAGGGCCGTGCCGATGACCATGCCGAGGATCTCGCCGATGGCGCAGCCGGTGAGGCAGTGCAGGGTCGCCCTGACCGCCGTACCCCAGGAGGCCCCGCCCCCCGTGTGCGTCCCA